>DASVQO010000484.1:0-14596 GCA_036389075.1 Chloroflexia bacterium
CTGCCATTCAAGGTCGAACGTGCGTCCTCCGGTGCCTATCTTGTCCGTTAGCAACGTACCGGCCCCGGTCATAATCGAGACGTTACGCTCCAGCGCGAAACTCCCTAGCTTCAAGTGAACTTGCGCGGTACGCTCGGCTCCACTCCACACGTGGAGTCGCACGTAATTGTAAGCCGTCCACCTGAACCTCTCTTCCTCTACAGGCAGCCAGTCTTCCGTGTCTTCCACAAGCCCGAAAAGTGAAGTCTGGGCCTCAACGCCCCCGGTATCGTAGATGGATAGCGGGCCGTTGCTGTAGACAGGCCCCGCCGGAAAGATACGCCTGGCCGTACTTATTCGTGGATCGTGCTCTCGCACATAGGTAGTATCTAAGGCAACGTAACGCACTCCCGCTAGGCGCAATATCTCCAGGTAAGTAGACTCGGCGGGCAGCGGCCTGCACAAGGTGTCATTAGCACGCTCGAACATTGGCAAGAACACGTCCCGGTTGAGGCCGACATCCGTGAATGGAGGAACGCCATCGGTAAGCGGATAGGCCGGTCTGCGCGATAAGTAGCCGCCTACCAGGGGAAGCCCCGACGCTACTTGCCATTGTAAGGGTTTCGTGTTGCCTGCGTAGAAGGGGACCATCAACAGCGAGCCTGCCCTGCGTGCCGCGCCTGACGAGGTAAACCAGGGATCGACGTTCCAGGGCGCGATTGGATAAGGCGCCGGCAGGAACTCGGCTACAATTGCCAGGCAAGCCACCCCCGTGATTGCCTGCTTCCACCTCATCGTACGGACCCGGTTTATCAATACCGTGAGGCCCAGGGCGGCGCAAACAGCAACCCCAAGCGTAACGATGGTGACGAATCGACCGGGCACGCGCAAGAAGGTAGCATTAGGCAACGACCACAGCAAGCTGCCAGGCAAGCGTATGCCCGTGTCCGTGCCCCCTACGTGCAACACCGGGCCAAGGGACAAGACCAGTCCCACCAGGGCAAGCGCCCACCAGAACAGGGCTTTGCGCCGGGTAGATGGAACGAAGGTCCCAACGAGCGCGAGGGCCACCAGCGCATAGCCGAGGGCAGCAGTCCTTTCGACCGGCACGCCGCCGATGTCGTCCAGGGCCTGCCCTGCTGCCTCTCCCCAGATGGGGTGAAATGGACCGGCTAGAGCATAGGCCGCCAGGTCCGCGGAGAAGAATTCGACCTCACCCAGGTCTCCTGCCGCCAGACCACCCGTATGCCGGGGTGCGTCCGGTCCTTGTAGTTGCCCGATCATAGCTATGAGTAGCGGACTGACAACCAGCAGTCCGACGGCAACCGCGACAGCAGTCTTCAACCCTGGCTGCCACCAGACATGCTCCCGCAGCCGCATACGGGCCAGGGTGCTATAGAGACCCAGCAGGAGCGTACCCAGCAGCGCGACGGCGAGCACGTAAGGGTGGCTCAAGGCAGACATCGCGATGCAGGCACCCGCCCAGAGCGCCCAGACGAACGCCGAACTACGCGAGACGGCAGGGGTCAAAGCCCTGTACAGGCACCAGACCGCCAGCACCGCGTATTGCATCGAAGCGACATCCGGGTGGCCCAAATATTGTGCCATCTGGTGCGGCGTATAGGCCATGCCCAGCCCGGCTACGAACCCCGCGGGGTGGCTTCCCGTCACATCGCGCCCCAACAAATAGCCCGCAAAGGCCAGCCCTATAAGGGAGAGCCAGCATGCGATGTTGTAAGCCACGATAGGCCCGAATAGCCACTGCAATGGTAGGGTTAGTACGCCCCACAGGGGATTCAGCGAATGGAGGTAGTTGATTGCGCCCCATGGGCTGTAAAAGCTCGTGAAATGATAAGGAGGGGTACCCGTTGAAACTGCCTCGTTCAGCCACCACATGTCCCAAATATACTGCCACCCGTCATTACCATGTCCGAGAATAGCGCTGCTGAAGTTGCTCGCCAGGGGCCACGTAAACACCACCGCGAGTAGTATGTAGAGTACCAGGACAACCCAACCGGCCCGGCTCGTATGAATCCAGGCCGGTATCCTGCTGCTTGTGCTCGCTGAAGAGGCGGACATGGGGTGATGGACGATGGGCGGTAGGAGTAGTCTTCAACACTCCTACCGCCTATCGCCGGCCTACTTCATCGCGTTAGCAAGGTCGCGTATGAGGTCTTCCGAGTTCTCGATGCCCACGCTGAGGCGTACGAGGTTGTCGGGCACGCGCAGGGGGGAGGCGGCCACGCTCGCGTGGGTCATGATGCCGGGGTGCTCAATCAGCGACTCGACCCCGCCCAGGCTCTCGGCTAGCTGGAAGAGGCGGGTGCTCTCCGATATACGGCGGGCTTCCTCCAGCCCCCCCTTCGCCAGGAAGGAGATCATGCCGCCGAAGCAGCGCATCTGCCTGCCCGCCAGGTCGTGCTGCGGGTGCGAGGGCAGGCCGGGGTAAAGCACCCGCTCCACGCGCGGCTGGTCCTCCAGGAAGCGGGCTATCTTCATCGCGTTCGACTCGTGCGCCCGCATCCTTACGCCGAGCGTCTTGATGCCCCGCAACACCAGGAAGCAGTCCATCGGCCCCGGCACGGCCCCCACCGCGTTCTGCAAGAACCGCAGCTTCTCGTTTACCTCGTCGTTCGACGTGACCACCACCCCGCCCACCGCGTCACTGTGCCCGCCCAGGTACTTGGTGGTGCTGTGCACGACAATATCGACCCCCATCGTGAGCGGCTGCTGTCCGTATGGCGAGGCGAACGTGTTGTCCACCACCGTCATCGCGCCCGCCTCTTTGGCTATCGCGGCCACCGCCGTGAGGTCGATCAGCTTCATCATCGGGTTGGAGGGGGTCTCGATCCAGATGGCCTTGGTGTTGGGGCGCAAGTGCTCGCGCACCGACTCCGGCTCGGTCATGTCGATGTAGCTGAACTGGAGGCCGTAAGGCTGGAGGATCTTGTCGAACAGGCGGTAGGTGCCCCCGTACACGTCGTTGGACACCAGCACGTGGTCGCCGGGCGAGAAGAGGTACATGATGGTCGTCTCGGCCCCCATGCCCGAGGCGAAAGCCAGGCCGTGCTTGCCGTCCTCCAGCGAGGCGATACACGTCTCAAGCGCGGTGCGGGTGGGGTTACCGGTGCGCGAGTACTCGTACCCCTTGTGCTCGCCCACACCATGCTGCACGTAAGTGGAAGTCTGGTAAATGGGCACTATAACCGCGCCCGTGGTGGGGTCCGGGTCCTGCCCGGCGTGAATCGCCCGCGTCTCAAAGCCGTAATGCGGCTCGAACGTTTCGGGACGCGTGCCGTCCTGCTCTGCCATCAGCTTCTCCTCCAGTCTCCTCGTTGAGCGTTGCCCCATTATAGCGGAAATTTGGAAATTAGAATTTCGAATTGCGAATTTAGTAGGTATCCAGCAAATTCGCAATTCGAAATTCTAATTTCCAAATTCGTCCTTGCGCCTTTGTTTACAATGGTAGGAGAAAGGCGGCATTTTCATATAGCCAACATTTATGGAGGTACATGGTTATGGCTGGCAGCAAGGCGATATTAGACCTGACACAGAAGCGCGACGCACACGTGGACGAGCGACTGCGGACCGAGATTATCATCTGGCTCGCCACGGTGCGGCCCGATGGACGGCCTCACCTGGTGCCCGTCTGGTTCCTGTGGAACAACTCAGAATCGGTCGTATACATATTCAGCAAACCCGACCAGAAGATACGCAACCTCAAAGAAAACCCCAACGTCGTCCTCGCCCTCAACTCCCCCACCGGCAACGATGTAGTAACCCTGGAGGGCACGGCCACCCTGCTCCCACGCGACGCCATTACCAGCGCCCACCCCGACTACGAAGCCAAGTACAAGTCCAACCTCGACAAGTTCGGCTGGACCGGCGAATCGATGTCCCAATCCTACACCGAACCCATACGGATAGAAATCACAAAAGTCAGAGCGTGAGACGATTTTAGATTTTGGATTTTAGATTTTAGATTTTGGAAGCGCCAGGGAATCCAAAATCCAAAATCTAAAATCCAAAATCGCAAAGGGGGGGTTTATGGCTGGTAGGCAGCACTATGATGCTATCGTGATTGGGGCTGGGCAGTCGGGGATGCCGCTCAGCAGGGCAATGGCTAAGGCGGGGTGGAAGACGGCGATGGTGGAGCGGGCGCACGTCGGGGGCACCTGCATCAACACGGGCTGCACGCCCACCAAGACGATGGTGGCCTCCGCTCGCGTGGCCTACCTGGCGGGGAGGGCCGCCGGCTACGGCGTGCGCATCTCCCCGCCCAGCGTGGACATGAGCCGGGTGCGCCAGCGCAAGCGCGACATGGTAGAGAGCTTCAGGGGCGGCAACGAGCGCAGCCTGGCGACGGCGGGTGTAGACCTGCTCATGGGCGAGGGGCGCTTCACCGGCCCCAAATCGATTGAAGTGCGCCTCAACGGCAGCGGCGACGTGCGCCAATTAGAGGCCGAGCGCATTTTCATCGACACAGGGACCCGCTCCGCCGTGCCCCGCCTGGAAGGGCTTGACACCGTCCCCTACCTCGACTCCACTAGCATCATGGAGCTAGACGCGGTGCCCGACCACCTGCTTGTGCTGGGCGGGGGGTACATCGGCGTGGAGTTCGCCCAGATGTTCCGACGCTTCGGCAGCCGGGTCACCGTAATCGTGCGCGGCAAGAGCCTGCTGTCGAAGGAGGACCCCGATATTGCCGAGGCGCTGACCGGCATCCTGCGAGACGACGGCATAGAGGTGCTTTTCGAGGCCGAGTCGTTGCGGGTGGCGCGGGGCGGGGACAACGCCATCCTCTTCACCGTGCGCACGCCGGGTGGAGAGCGCGTCATTGAAGGCTCGCACCTGCTGGTAGCCACGGGGCGCACCCCCAACAGCGACAGCCTCAATTTGGGCGCGGCGGGCATCGAGACGGACGAGCGCGGCTTCATCAAGGTGAACGTCAAGCTTGAGACCAACGTGCCCGGTGTGTACGCGCTGGGCGAGGCCAACGGAGAGCCTGCGTTCACCCACATCTCCTACGACGACTTTCGCGTCATCTGCGCCAACCTCCTCTACGGGCAAGACGTCACGACGAACGACCGCATCCTGCCCTACGTCGTGTTCACAGACCCCCAGCTTGGCCGCGTCGGCCTGGGCGAGGAGGACGCCCGCAGGCAGGGCCGCAACGTCAAAGTGGCTAAGATGCCGATGAGCTGGGTGGCCCGCGCCCTGGAGACCGACGAGACGCGCGGCCTGATGAAAGCGGTGGTGGACGCGGACACCGGGCAAATCCTCGGCTGTGCGATACTCGGCCTGGAGGGAGGCGAGGTCATGGCCCAGGTGCAGCTAGCCATGATGGGCAAGCTCCCCTACCACGTTCTGCGCGATGCCATCTTCGCCCACCCCACCCTGGCCGAGTCCCTCAATACCCTCTTCGCCCAGATAGAGGAGTAAGCGGTATGGGGATGGGGCACGATGCGCCGTGCCCCTGACCGGAGATATCAACATGGAGACCGAAGCCAAGTTCGTCGTCCCAGACGAGGCCACCTTTAGCCGCCTGCGCCAACTGGCGGCGGTTGGCCCCTACACACTCCGCGACACCCGCACCAAACACACCCACGACCGCTACCTGGACACCGAGGACCGCAGCTTCTTCAACCGCGACCTCTACGTCCGGTTGCGCCAACTCTCGGGAGGCGGCTTGCTGCTCACGATAAAGGGCCTGGGCCTCGGAGTGCGGGAAGGCAGCATACACTCGCGGGACGAATACGAGACCGAGGTGCCCGGCCTGGACGTTGCCACCTGGCCGCAGGGCGACGTGCGCCGCATTGTCGAGGAGACCGAGCAAGGTAAGCCCCTGCGCGACCTCTACAGCCTGGACCAGACCCGCACCGTCTCCAACCTCTATCAGGGCGACCGCCTAGCCGCCGAGTTGAGCGTGGACGAAGTCACCTTCCACACCGCCGACGAGCCGGTCCATGCTTACGAGCTAGAGATAGAACTGCTGCCGGACGGCCAACTCTCCGACCTGCGCGAGCTGAGCCACCTGCTCACCGAGGAGCACCACCTTCTGCCTCAACCCCTCTCCAAGTTCGAGCGGGCCATGCTGTTGAACATGGAGAGACTAGGGGATAAGGACGAGTGAGGAGGTATCGCAAGCATTGCCGGTGACGCCTCGCTATAGCCCTGCCACTAAAGTGGCAGGGCGTCATTGCAGCGCCTCAAAGGCAATACTTGCTATAACTCCTCACCCGCCCGGCATATATACACCTAGCAGCCTGGCAGTGTGGGGGCGCACGTCGCGCCAGCGGTCCGCTTCGAAGGTGAGGTGGACCAGCCCGCCGGTGGGCAGCGTAGGCTCCTGTGTGCCTTCCTGGGCGAGCGCTGCGGACAAGTATTCGAGGCCGGGATTGTGGCCCACCAGCAGCACGCACTCCCCGGCATTTATGCCGCGCACCACATCTAGCAGGGTATCCACGTCGGCGCTGTAGATGTCGGGTTCCACGCGTACCTGGCCGCTATAGCCCGCACCCGACGCCACGATACGGGCCGTTTCCAGCGCGCGTTCCGCGTCCGAGGTTAGCACATTGTCAAGCCTACCCGCGATGTGAGACAGTTTGCCGCCCATCTCTGCCGCCTCGAGCCTCCCCTGCTCGTTGAGGCGGCGGGCCTTGTCGCCCCCTGGCGCACTTTCTTGCGCCTTGCCGTGTCGCAGCAACAGCAATGTCTTCAATGCGTCCCTCCCCTGCCGGTTGGCGTCATGCAGCCATAATACCGCATACCGCGCCCACCGTTGCGTGGCCCTCATTTCCGCTGCTACGGCACCGAGGCCCGACAGCAGGCACTAGGTTGCGCAAGGTGGCCTGTGCTATAATTTTGCGACGTTCACCCCACGACACCCCACCAGACCGGAAGGCACACTTGCGCGAAGACCCCACGAGCCGGCCACAGGATAATATCATCTCTCGCTGGCGCAACCGCCTGGCAGCCTCCATGCTCAACCGCCAGGGCCGCGCGCTCCACGACAAGGGCGAGTACCGCCAGGCGATTGAGGAGTTCACCCGCGCTATCGAGCTTAGCCCCGACCTCGCGGAGAGCTACAACAGGCGCGGCAGGGCTTACGCGGCCCTCGGCGAGCACGACCTGGCGATTGCGGACTACAACAAGGCTATCGCCTACAACCCCGACACGCCCCAGCCGTACCTCGACCGCGCCACCTCCCTCCACGCTAAGGGCGACTTCGATAGAGCTATTACCGACCTCACCCGCGCCATCCGCATAAAGCCCGACTTCTTACCCGCCTACGCCCAACGCATCGCTATATATCGCGGCCTGGGAGACGAAGACCTGGCCCAGGCCGACGAGGACCAGCTTAAGAAGCTCAGCCCCACCCGCGCCATAGAGGAGTATTCCAGGCTCATAGAGGCCAACCCGAACGACCCGGTCCTCTATCACAACCGCGGCTCGGCCTACGGCATCAAGCAGGCTTACGACCGCGCCCTGGCCGACTTCAACAAGGCTATCGAGCTTGACCCCGAGTACGCCCAGGCATACGACAACCGGGGCGTCATCTATGCCGAGAAGAAGGTGTACGAGAGCGCAATCGAGGACTTCGACCGCGCGGTGGAGCTACGTCCCGACTACCCGGAAGCCTACAACAACCGGGGCACCGCCTTTGGCGAGATAGGCAACCTCGACCAGGCCGTCCGCGACTTCACACACGCCATCGACCTCCGCCACGACTACCTTGAGGCTTACATCAACCGCGCCACCGCCTACCGGGTGAAAGGCGCGAAAGAGGCCGCTGCCGCCGACCTGCGCCACGTCCGCGACGTAACCCCCAACCCCAGCATGCGCCGGGAGATGGAGAAACGCCTCAAAGAGCTGGGGGAGTGAAGAGACGGAACCGCCAAGACGCCAAGACGCCAAGAACGCGCCAAGATTAAGTAGGCGTGCTAAGCACGAGGAGCAGGGTACGACATCACGCACCCTGCTCCTCTTTACAGCACCTAAACCTCAACTCTTCTCTGCGTAACCTCTGCGCCCTCTGCGTCTCTGCGGTGAACCGTTCTTTATTCTTGGCGCGTCCTTGGCGTCCTTGGCGTCTTGGCGGTTCCGTCTCTTCACTCGTCAGATGCCTCCCGCGTAGCCGTCGGCCCGCTTGTCGCTGCCTGCCGCGTAGCCGCCCTGGGGTAGACGCCAGATGATCTGGCCTCGGCCGAACGTGCCGCTCGGCTGTAGCACGCTCACCTGGTGCCCCGCTCCTCTCAGACCTTTGATCAGGATGGGGTCGGTGTCCGACTCGATCTGCACGCTCTTGCCGCTGGTCCACTGCCAGCGGGGGGCGTCAAGGACGGCCTGGGGGTTCAGGTGGTGGTCTATCGTGCCGGTTATCACCTGGATGTGGCCTTGCGGCTGCATGAAACCGCCCATCACGCCGAAGGGGCCGACTGCCTGGCCGTTGCGCGTGAGGAAGCCCGGGATGATGGTGTGGTAGGGGCGCTTGCCCGGTGCGAGGCGGTTCGGGTGGTTGGGGTCGAGGCTGAAGTTCGCGCCCCGGTCGTGCAGCGCGATGCCCGTGCCCGGCACCACGATGCCCGAGCCGAAGCCCATGTAGCTCGACTGTATGAAGCTGACCATCATGCCGTCCGCGTCCGCCGCGCACAGGTACACCGTGCCGCCCGAGTTGGGCTTGCCCGGCGCGGGTTGCAGGGCGCGGTTGCCGACGAGAGCGCGCCGGGCAGTCGCGTAGCCTTTGTCGAGCAGGCCAGCCACGGGCACCGGCACGAAATCGGGGTCGGCAACGTAGCGAAAGGCGTCCGCGAAGGCCAGCTTGAGCGCCTCGATTTGCAGGTGGAACGACCGGGTGCTGTCTCGCGCCAACGTGCCAAGCTCGAAGCCTTCCAGGATGTTGAGGCCGATGAGGGCCGTGATGCCCTGCCCGTTCGGCGGCATCTCCCACACCTCGTAGCCCCGGTAGGTAGTGGAGATAGGGTCCACCCAGGTGCTCGCGTGCGCCGCCAGGTCCGCCTCGGTCAGGAAGCCGCCCGTTTGCGCCGAGAACCGGGCCATCGTGCGCGCCAGCTCCCCTTTGTAGAAGTCGTCCCCTTTCGAATGAGCGATGCGCCGCAAGCTCGCGCCCAGCGCCTTGCTGGACCACACTTCGCCGGACCTCGGTGCCCGCCCGTGTGGGGCGTAAGTCTCCAGCCAGCCCTTGTACTCCGGTCCCTTGTTAGGGGAGTAGATGGGCACCGAGCGGCCCCAGTGATAAGCCACGACAGGCGAGACGCGGAAGCCGCGCTCGGCGTAATCTATTGCAGGCTCGAACAGCGTGGCAAAGGGCAGCGTGCCGAAGCGGGCGTGGAGGTCGCGCCACAGGGCGGGAGCGCCGGGCACCGTGACCGAGGGCCAGCCCCTGTACGGTATGCTGGTGTAGCCCTTGCGCCTGAGCAGGTCGAGTGTGAGCGAGGCGGGGGCGCGTCCCGACCCGTTCAGCCCGTGCAGCTTCTTGCCGTCCCACACGATGGCGAACGCATCCGAGCCTATGCCATTGGAGGTCGGTTCCACCACCGTTTGCGCGATGGCGGCCGCGAGCGCAGCATCTACCGCGTTGCCGCCCTTGCGCAGCATGAGCAGCCCGGCCTCCACGGCAAGCGGCGTGCTGGTGGCGACCACCCCGTTCCTGGCGACGATCGCGTGCCGCTGGGGGCTGTAGGGGTTGCTGGACAGATCCATTGGGGGCAGCGTATCCCCTGGCGTCGCAGGCTGGGGCGTGGCTGGGGCGGTAGGCGTGGAGGCTTTAGTGGCCGTGGGTTGGCTCGTGGGCACGCTTGTGCGAGCGGTGGCCGTGGGCTGCGGGAGAGAGGTGTTGGCCTGCACGCCCACAGAGGCTGAGGTACCAGGCCCGGCAGCGGGTGGGGCGGCACCGGCTACGGTATCTGGGCCACTGGCCGCGTCCGCCGCGTCGCACCCCAGCGTGGAGAAGACGGCCCCAGCCGCGACCGCCCCGCCCAACGCTAACGCCGCGCGCCGCACGAACTCACGCCGGGTGACCTGCTCTTGCTGAGATTCGCCGCTTTCTTCCTCTCGCGTGACTGCCCGCCTGTCTGCGGGGTGCATGTCCTCCATATCCGGTCCTTCCTGCCCCGCGCGTGCAAGGCAGTCCACTATAACACATGGAGGGCATCATCAATCGTGTGCAAGGGGCGCGTCTCACGGCCGCGACACAGTAAGAGGGCAGTACCAAAGAGGCCCCTGTCATCCTGAGCGTAGCGAAGGATCTAAAGAAGCTGGTAGCGGGATGCTGCTGAACTTCACGGGCAATGTTGTTGAAGTTTCAGCACACAGTCAAGCGCGGCATCTTAGATCCTTCGCTACGCTCAGGATGACAGGGGCCTCTTTGGTCCGGACAGTTCAACGGCCCCGGACACAGCCCCAGCCCTGGTGAAGCACCCTCAGACCCTGCTGACCTCCGGCTGCTTCACGCCCTCGTAGGGCACCGGCAGTGGGCTGCTAACCGCCAGCGGCAGGCTGAAGGCCACCGTGGTGCCCCGCCCGGGGTCGCTGTAGGCCCAGATGTACCCCTGGTGCGCGTCGATGATGCGTTTGGCGATGGCAAGCCCCAGCCCAGCTCCGCCGCTGGACCGCGAGCGCGAGCGGTCGGCCCGCCAGAAGCGGTCGAAGACGTGGGGCAGGTCCTCCGGCGCTATCCCGCTGCCGGTGTCCGACACTGCCATGCACACCTGCGGCTGGCCCGCCACGAGGTCGTACCACGCGCTCAACGTGATCGCGCCGCCGGGGGACGTGTAGCGCAGGGCGTTGGTCACGAGATTGCCGAGCACCTGGGAGATGCGTTGCGGGTCGGCCCAAAGCTCGGGCAGACCGGGGGCCGCGGCCACCTGCAAGTTCACATTGCTGATTTCGGCCTGCCGCGAGAACGAGCGGGCCAGGCTGTCGAGCAACTGCACGGGCGAAAAGGTCTCCGGGTACAGGGGTAGCTGCCCCGCGTCCGCGAGGGCCAGCAGGCGCAGGTCCTCTATCAGCCGCTCCATGAGGGCCGTTTCCTCCAGCAGGGCGGCTAGCTGGTCCGGCCCCGCGCCGTACACCCCGTCCTGCATCCCCTCCAGCCTGCCCCTGATGATAGAAAGGGGGGTGCGCAGCTCGTGGGCCACGTCAGCCGTAAGCTGGCGGCGCTGGCGGTCCACGGCGGCCAGGCTGGAGGCCATCGTGTTGAACGCCTCCGCCAGGTCGTCTATCTCGCGCACGCCGAAGTTCTGCACCCGCACGTCGAGGTTGCCGGAGGCCATCGTCTGCGCGGCGCGGGTGAGGCGGGTAATGGGCCTGCTCACCCGGCTGGAGAAGAAGGTGGCCCCGCCCAGCAGCACCGCCGCCAAAGCCAGCACCGCGCTCAACTGCCCGCGCCACGCGTCGGTCCTGTCCGGCTGTTCTAGTGGCAGCAAGCCATCACCAACCGGCGGGACGGTCACCGTCACGGACGACACCGTGTGCCCCCCTGCCAGCGAGTACATGGCCGCCATACCCGCGACACTCATCGCGATCACCAGCACGAAGGCCAGCAGCATCAGGGTGAACAACTGCGGTCGCCTGTTCCTCGCTCTCCGCACCCCTCTATCCTCCATCCCGTGTGGCATGCGTCACCTGCCTTGCGCCTGCTCGTACTGCAAATCGGCAAAACGATAGCCCACGCCGTACACCATCTGGATGTAGCGCGGGTTGTGCGGGTCGTCCTCGATCTTGCGGCGCAGGTTCTTTACGTGGGCGTCCACGGTGCGGTCGAAGCCGTCGTATTCGTGGCCGTACACCATGTCCACGAGCTGAGCGCGCGTAAAGGGCCTGCCGGGCTGCCGGGCCAGCACCGCCAGCAGGTCGAACTCGGTGGCCGTAAGCTCCACGGGCGCGCCCGCGTTGCGCACGATACGCCGCTCCAGGTCGATAGAGAGGTCGCCCGCGTGCAGCACGCCCGTGTACGTGTCGCCGTCCTCCACGCGCCGCAGCACGGCCCGCACCCGCGCCACAAGCTCCCTGGGGCTGAAAGGCTTGGTCACGTAGTCGTCGGCCCCAAGCTCCAGGCCCACCAGGCGGTCGGCCTCCTCCACGCGCGCCGTGAGCATAATGACGGGCAGCTTGCGCAACGAGGGGTCGCCCCGCAGCGCCCGTGTGATGTCGAGGCCGTCGATGCCCGGCAGCATCAGGTCGAGCACCATGAGGCTGGGACGTTCGAGGTGGGCAAGGCGCAGCGCCTGCTCGCCATCCCCCGCCGTGAGCACCCTGAAGCCGGCCCTATCGAGGTAGTCGCGCAGGATGGCTACTATCCCCGGCTCGTCGTCCACCACCAGGATGGTCTTGCTCGGCATCTCTAGCCCCCTCCCATGCCTAGCTGTCGCCCTGCCGCTGGTTGATGTCGCCGTAGTAGGGCGGGCCGGGCGGCGGGGGCGCGCCGGGGCCGGGGTGCTGGTAGGGCGGGGGCGCGGGGGCCGGGGGTATGGGAGCGTGCCGATTGCGGTTCTGCGACAGCAGCCGCCAGCCGAGGAACACCAGTCCCAGCGCCAGGATGATGGGCATGATGGGCGGCATACCACCGAACCAGTGCCTCCAGCCGCCCCAGTAATGCTCCTCCTGCCTGTCGTAGGTGATGGTGCCGAAGCCGCTGCTGGGGCCGAAGCCGCGAACATCTCCCATAGCCGGCACCGGGGGCACCACCGTGGGCGCTACCGAGAACGTCTGGGGGAACGGCGCGGCCTCAACGACCTGCGGCTCAAGGTACACCACTGTGTTCGCAGGCCGGTGCGAGAAGTCTAACGCGTCCCTGCCGCCCAGCGCGATGAACAGCGCCAGCCCCGCCAGCACCAGCGCCACCGGGGCTTTCCAATCGCGGTCACGTTCCATGCTCATGCTAATACTCCTGTTACGGTTTCGCTTGTTGGTCTACTGTGGGTATGTACGAAGAAATATGCCTAGCCGCTTCACGTCGTTCGTACCAAATTCAGTATAAAAATAGATTGTGAAAAGATTATGAAGATGCTGGGGAGGAATTTGGGAGTCCGGATTTGCGGTTTTAGATCGCGGATTTGTTTTTGTGGACAGGACCAAAGAAGGCTTTGTCATTTCGAACGTAGTGAGAAATCTCGTCCCTCAGCACGGAGGGGCCCCTTTCTTACGGTACAGAGTCCCTGGAGAAAGGAGCAACATCCAGGTGTAGTACGAGATTTCTCACTACGTTCGAAATGACAAGGGCGGGGCTTATGTTCTATATTTGGTGCGCTTATTGTGCTCGCCTTCAAAAGCGTCGCAGCTACTTGTATACACAACGAGTCGGTGTGCGAGGTTGCTACGTCAGCAGGATTGGGAGCCGCCTGCCTCTCCCTGGTTATTCCTTAGCCGCTGCCCTGCCCGGCAAGCCCACCAGCAGGGCGATAGGGCCTAGCAGCATGGCCCACATCGCCACGCCAAGCCCGGCCCCCTCGGCCACCAACCCTATAGCCAGCGGCACCAGGCTACCCACGATGCCGAAGACGTTGCTCACCACCAGCACGGAGCCGCTCTGCCCCGGCATCGAGGAGTAGAGCCGCCCCTTCAGGATCGAGTACCAACCCGCGTTGAACAGGCCGAGCAAGGCCAGCAGCACGAACTTCTGCCAGACTTCCGGCACCAGTAAGAAGGCGGGGAACAGCGCCAGCTCCAGCAACGCGCTCACCCGCAGGTAGACCAGCCCCGGCACGCGCTCTACCAGCGGGATGAGCAGGAAGTCGCCCAGCAGGCCCACTCCCATCCAGACGGTGGCACCCAGCGCGGCCAGTTCGGGCGTGGTGCGCACCACGTCCACCATGTAGAGCGCCAGGAAGCCGAGCAGGATGTCAAGCATGAGATCGGAGAAGGTGAGCAGGGTGAGCCAGCGCAGCACCTCGCCCCGGCGCAGGGCACCGAACGCGTTGAGCAGCCCTCGCATCAAGCCAGGCGACTCCTCGTGCTCGGCGTGGCCCCTGGGGAAGCGGAAGCGCCAGGCGATCACCACCAGCGCGCCGGTCAGCCCCGCCATGAACAGGAACAGCCCCCGCCACCCGACGCCCGGCCCCGTCGCCGCGACCGCGCTCAATGCCAGCGTGCCCACCACCACGCCCAGCGACCCGGCGAACGCCCACCGCGCCATGTTCTGCTCGTGTCTAGACGGCTCGGTATCCATGAGGGTGGCTTGCGACAAGGTCACGAACGCCCCCGATGCCGGGGAGAAGACGATGAAGGATACCAACAACAGCCAGAAATTGCCGCTCAGGGCCGTTGCGAGCAGGGACAGCCCGAAGAACACGCCCCCGCCCAGCACCAGCACCTTGCGCCGCCACACGTCGCCCAACACGCCTATAAACGGCTCGATGAAACCCGCTATGACGTTGGGCACCCCCAGCAGGATGCCCACCTGCGCGTAGTCCAGCCCCAGGTCGTCGCGTATGAGAGGCCAGGCCGCCTCCCTCACCCCGAAAGCAAGCTCATCCAGAAACTCGATTGCGAGCAGCACTAGCGCGAACAGCCCCAACCGCCGCGTGAACCGGAAGCGCCTCGGACGTGGAGGGGAGTCTCGCGGGCGGCTGCCCTTTTCCTTTGTGCTTTCGTCTCC
>DASVQO010000485.1:0-17535 GCA_036389075.1 Chloroflexia bacterium
CCTACCAACGCCGCAACCTTCCAATTACCACTAGTGCAAATCGCGCTTCCGCAGCCCCTTACCGCCCATCGTGTAGCCATTCACCCCTGAACCAGGCCCACCTCGGCCCGACCCCGGCTGCGCCTTACGCCGCCTCCCTGACGTAGAAACGTCGTGCATCAGCACCACGGGCGGCACCACGGGCGGCACCGTATAGACCCCGTAGACCCCCTGCGCGGCAAGCTCGGCCACCGCCTCGATGCGTTCGTGCGAGCTTATTTCACCTGCGCCATCACCTTGCTTGCCGGTGCCGTTGCCGTTGCCCGTCCGGCGCTTATTAGAGGGCGTATCCGGTATCGCGGGCACCGGGTGCGCCATCTCCTCGCGCACCACCTCCAACGCCTTGCCCGCCCTGCGCACCCGCTCTATGACCTCGTCGATCTGGTCGGCGAATATCACCACCAGGTCGCCGCCCCGCGCCATCCCCAGCGCCTGGTCCACCGACTCCAGTTCGTCCTCCACGATGCACACCGGGGTAGAGGGGCAGACCTGCTTTATCGTGTCCGACATGAGCCGGGCCACCTCGCCGCGCTCGCGTCCGCGCGTGTCGTCGTCCTCGCGGATGATGATCCAGTCGAAGGTCTCCCCCGCGATAGTAGCAAGCTCGCGGGTGTCGGCATCTCGCCTGTCGCCGGGAGAAGCGATCACCCCTATGGCCCGGCGGGGCTGCATGGCCTCGATTGCGCCCTGCATGGCCCGGAAGGCGTGGGGATTGTGCCCGTAATCCACTATCACGCGAGCCGCCCCCACGTTGAACATGTTGAAGCGGCCCGGCGCGTTGTGCTCGTCCGCCTGGAACGTCCGCAGGCCCAGCCTGATCGAGTCGAGCGGCACCCCCGCACCCCAGCAGGCAGCGGCTGCGCTCATCGCGTTCTGCACCTGGAACGGGATGAGGCCGCCGTACGTGGCCGGGATGTCGCGCACGTCCAGCAGGTGCGTCTCCTTGATGCCCTTCGCCAACACTATCTTGCCGTTCGACAGGTACACCGCCCGCTCGCCCTTCGCCAGGTGCGCGCTCATCACGGTGGAAGCACGGTCCAGCCCAAAGAAGATCACCTTGCCGGGGCACTCCTGCGCCATGCCGGCCACAAGCTCGTCATCCGCGTTGAGCACTGCGTAGCCCTGCCTGCTCACGCTCTCCACTATTACCCCCTTGACGCCCGCCAGGTCCTCCAGCGTGTCGATACCGTCCATGCCCAGGTGGTCCGCCGCGATATTCGTCACCACGCTCACGTCCGACTGGTCCCAGGCCAGCCCCGACCGCAGTATGCCGCCCCGCGCGGTCTCCAGCACCGCCACCTCCACGAGGGGGTGTTGCAACACCGACTCTGCGCTACGCGGCCCCGAAGCATCGGCCTTCACCCGGCGCACCCCGTTGAAGTACACCCCGTCGGTGCTGGTCATGCCCACGAATTTGTTCATGGTCATATAAGTGTGGGCGATCATGCGGGTGACGGTGGTCTTGCCGTTGGTGCCCGTAACGGCGATGAGCGGCACCCTGGCAGGCGCGCCCTTCGGGAAGAGCATGTCCACGATGGCCTCACCCACCGGGCGCGACTTGCCCCCTGAGGGGTAGACGTGCATGCGCAGCCCCGGTGCGGCGTTCACCTCCACGATGCCCCCGTCCTGCTCCGTCAGTGGATAGGAGAGGCTGCGGCAGACCACGTCTATGCCCGCGATATCGAGCCCCACCGTCTTGGCGGCCAGCACGGCTATAGCGGCGTTGTCGGGGTGGACGCTGGCCGTAACGTCGGTGGCTGTGCCCCCCGTGGACAGGTTGGAGTTGTCGCGCAACAGCACGAGGACGCCCGCGGGAGGCACGCTGTCCCAGGTGTAGCCCTGCTTGCCCAGGGTGAGTTCCGCCGAGGCGTCCAGGTTGACGCGGGTAAGCACCGCCCCGTGCCCGGCCCCCCTGCGTGGGTCGGAGTTGAGCATCTCCACAAGCTGCCTGATGTTGTGCAGGCCGTCGCCCACCACCTGCGCGGGCCGCCGCTGGGACGCGGCTACCATCTTGCCGTCCACCACCAGCAGGCGGAAGTCGTTGCCCTCGATGTAGTGCTCCACCAGCACCTTATCCGATAGCGCGTGGGCCAGCTCGAAAGCCTTACGCACCTGCCGCTCCGTGCTGAGGTTGACGCTCACCGCCTTACCTTGGTTGCCATCCAGCGGCTTGACCACCACCGGCCCGCCAAGCTCCTGGGCCACCCTCCATGCCTCCTCGGCGCTGTCCACCACGTCGCCCCTCGGCACCGGCACGCCCACCTTCTCTAGCAGCGTCTTGGTAAGCGACTTGTTCTGCGCCACGTCCACCGCGATGCTCGACGTGAGCGAGCTTTCGGTGGCCTGGATGCGTTTCGCATAGCAGCCGTGCCCAAGCTGCACCAGCGCCCCGTCGTCAAGCCGGAACCACGGGATGCCCCGCTTCTTCGCCGCGTCCACGACCGCCTGGGTCGAGGGACCGAGCATCCGCTGTTGGGCCGCGTCTCGAATTTCAGCCAGGCGTTCCGACAGGTCAAAGCCGAGCGGCCTGTCCTCGGCCAGCTTCTCGACCATCTCCAACGCCAGGTGCACGCACATCTTCGCGGCCTCAGCCTCCCGGTAGTGCACCACGATGTTGTACTCCCCGCGGCGGCCGGTCGAGCGCGTCTTGCCGTACTTGGTCTCCATCCCGGCGAGCGATTGCAGCTCCAGTATCACGTGTTCGAGGATGTGGCCCATGTAGGTGCCGTCGCGCATGCGTTCCAGGAAGCCGCCTGGCATGCCCTCGGAGCATTCGTGCGACCAGAGGCTCGGAATCGCCTCCACCAGCCTCGCGGGGAAGCCGGGGAGCTTGTTGGAGGGGAGTTCTTCGTACGGCCCGATGTTGACGTGGACCTCAAGCACGGGCATGTAGGCCCAGATATTAGCGCCCTGTAGGACCTTGATGCGCTCGATCTTGATTTTGCTCATGTCTAGCTATCCTCTCTGATAGTTAGGACGTATTCCGCTAAATGTAGGGCAACAACTATTCCATTGTGCACCAGGGGCCATCCTGTTCGGGTAAATAGCCGTTTACGAGCGAGTAAACGATTGTAAATTCCGGTGCCGTACTGCGATTGCCCTTGCTGCTGTGGCATGTGCTCCTTCTCGTTCGGGATTGGTAAGGTCGCACCGCTGCTCAGCCAGGGCTATGCACCAGCCCTCATTCGCGTGTGTGGAACGCGAACGAGGGCTGCTTGGTTCTCTTATAGTTGCCGGAACCGGACCAGATTACCAGGACTGGTAGGGCGTTCTAGAGGGCGTTACATCGGCGCATTCGAGGCGTCCGGAACAAATGAGGAACTCAATAGCGTCAATCGCCAGATCCATGTGCGGTGTTGGACCTATTACAACTTCCTGCAAACTAAGCTGTTCGCCGGGCTTGGTGATTGGAAGCGCATAGTATGGGACGAGGGTGGATTTACCTTCTCTGACATCTGAGTGGCCATCCGTGCAGGTCTTATGCGTAGAAACTAATCTCCATTCGTCTTCTTCGATGAAGCCTCTATGTTTTATGAAGGCCGCTTGCTCGACAAAGCGTCTGGCAAACTCATCAAGATGCTCTCGTTCGAGTTCTTCTATGCTTTTGCTCGTGCCCGCGCCCACCGCATTGCTATATTGTGCGCATATATCGTCCACCAACTCCTGCATAAGTCTGTTTTGTCCCTTTGGATCGTATAAACAGCGTATGAGACGAAACCCATAACTCTCTACCAGGCTCGCCATCTCAGTATCATAGCTGAAACCCACAGAAAATCCACTGCCGCTAGGACAATACGCACGCCATTGGCTGAGGGCGTCTCTCGAAGCTGAAAAGCAAAAGACATAGATATGGATGCCCGTAGTGCGTTGGAGACGGTCCGGCATTTTGGAGAGCAGGTTGCTAATTATCGGATCGGTCGTGCGTAGCGATGTGCCTTTAATTGCCGAGCGCGCAACCCGAAGGGCCTCGTAGAACTCACGGTAATCGTTCATATAATGGATGTTAGATGCCCACAGAGACCTGGTCTTTATCATGCCCAGCAGACCTTTTTGAGAAGTATAGTGATAGAGCACAGCGGGCGGATGTTCAGCTAATAGCTCGTCTATGTAGGCCAAGAGGTGCCTCCGTTCCTGCGATTGTTGCAAATCATGTTCGCTGCTTACTTCTCAGAGCCTAATTCTCAAGAGCAGCGTCACCAGAGCAAAGTCATAGGTGGCGCTACGCCATATATCGGGTGCAACATGAACCTACCGACTGTATTGCCGGTAAGGCAATCATGCAGCAAGCAAATGGATTTGACATCCTTATAATGTCAAATCCATTTGCTTCTGATACCCTCGGTAAACTGATAAACCGGACGAGTATTACAATGGATACTCGCGCCGCACGAGGGCCTCGGCAGCCCCCAGAGCCTCATCAAACTTATCGTGGCGAATCGCCAGGATAGGAGGATCGAAATCTAGGATAGGGTTCGCTGCGACAAACCAGGTCTCAACACTCACAGGTCTGCCCTTGAACGTGAAGGGTACAGCACCGTTGTCGGTAAGTAACTTCAAAATGGTATACGCAGTCCGTAATCTGCGAGCTACACTCCGTTCCACGCTGGGGATGACATCGATGGCTACACTGTTCACAGTATCGGTTGTGGTGTTCGCCAAGAAAGCGATCCAGCGCGGTGACAACTCTTGTTGCAAGGCAAGTGTAACTTCAGCTAGTGATGCCACGTCTGCAGTCCCTCCAACAGCCTCTACATTCGACGTACCTGTTTGCGCAGGTGACACACCGAGAGCGGGGCTGGTGGTTGCTGGGGGACTGGTTCTTATGGACACACGGTCTAAGTACCAGAACCTCTGATCGTACAAAGCTCTCGCATTGATGTTAATTATGGCACCTCCTGAGGAGGGTTCGGCCATACGAACTAATTCAAGGGTTCGGCTCGATAACTCTCTTGCAAACTCATCCGCAGAACTGCGAATTGCATCGGGTGGCGTCATTTGCGCTGATACGCCGGCGAATCCACCCTGAAGCCAGTGATCAAGCACTTCTTGCACAATGGTAGGTCTGAAGAACGAAGCCGTTGCGGCTTGTACTGCTTGGGCACCAGCTTGAAAATACGCTTGCACGTCATGCGCAGTCATCACCCCGCCCATGCCAATTATGTCGAAGTCAACTCCATGTTGGGTTCGAAGGCTCTCGCGAATTCCTGAAAGATAACGTACGAACTGGAGACCATATTCGCGGATTGCTATGCCCGATACACCGGCCCTTCCCCTCGGCTTGGTAGGATTGTCCTGGATGCCCACAAAAGTAGGGCTATGGTCTTCTTTGTGCACATTCATTTGCACCGTATTGATACCGGAGATCCCATCGATCAACCGTTCCTTGTTCAGAAGCAGTTGATTGAGGAGTCTCTCCAAGCTTTCGCGGCTCATATAGCTTAGCTTGATTATGAGCCGCGTTTCCTTCTTCAGGGCTTGCCGCACCTGTTGCACGACCTCGACTACAAAGCCAGGCTCGTTGCAAAGCATGGACTCAATGACCTTTCCTGTTAGCGGGTTTACGCTGTTCGGGCAAGACAGATTTAGCTCGATCGCGCGCGCGCCCGTGTCCTCCGCCTCTTTAGCTACATGGACGAAATCCGCTATCAGGCCCGATCTATCGTTTGTCAGCGTCTCCTGGTTGCCCATAACACTTACAATTAGAAGCTGTCCGGAGCGTAAGGAACGCAAAGCGCGCTCAACATCTGGCTTCCAGTGTGCGGGGTCTTCAGAGGGCACCCCGAACGAATTAGCCATCGAAAACGCCAGGGGATCAGCCGGCCAAGCTCCAATATCGCCAACTACGTCTTGAATCCAGTCATCGGTCGGCAAAGAGAAGTTTTGTTCCTTGAGGAATACCCAGTTTGGCCCGGGGTGAGCCTCACGCGCCTTACTACGAACGGTCTTATAGGTGATAACGTTATAGCCCAACCTCGCGTAGTACTCTATCCAGCCTGAGGTAGTGCTTATCACCGAGGCCGGAACACCAAAGGGGAAATCGACGTCAAACCCGAGCAGTTGCCACCGTGAGGGCGTAGTGCGCAACCACTCCAAAGGTATGACATCCCAGGGGCCTTGAAGGTTCTCCTTGTAGGACGTGAGATAGTTGTACGTCGGATGGGGAACACGTATAGAGTTCAGGACAGGATAGAGTTGGCCTTGAACGCAAATTCGCGTGAATTCAGACAGCAGTTGATCCCGCGCTGCGACGTCGGAGGGAATCGGCACCTCACTTGCAGTCCCGAGCAACTGGCGAGCCTCACGTCGGACTTGCTCCTTAAGCGGCCCCTCAACTTGCTCTAGAGACCTACCCAGGGATCTAAATCCGCTCGCAAGCAAGGCTGCCTGAGGATCGAGCAATTTGCTGGGACCGGTGCCGTTTGTAGAACTCACTACAATTAACCTCCAAATTCTGTCGAAGATTGTGTTATGAAAAGCGACTTACCCTATTCTAACCGATTTCACAATGTCCTGCTGACTTTACAACCATACGGCGACTGCTTTGAGCGTCCGGCTACCCAGCGATCAACTGAAACGCCGCTGGTCCGGGCCTTTTTGAGCAGATATTAGGAGCTATTGCCGCCAAAACATGCAAAAAGGCCTTGCATCAGCAAGGCCAGCCAAAATGGTATCCTAAGATGCCGACCGACCTTGCAGTCTCACAGGACAAGCTTGAAGGTGGTTCCGCCTGCGCCGCGCGCAACGGGTATTAGGCTCAAGATTTGACATATTATACATCAGTTAGGCCCATGTGTCAAGAGGTTTTGCACTTACCATAGTACTAACGAATATGCAACAATCGAGTTGTAGGCTCGCTTAGCACAATACACAAGGCACGAGGGGTACTGAAAGAACTTTGTTCCTCGACCGCGATTCCGTAAAATTCCGACCCGAATCTTCAGCCGCAATAGTACGAGCGCATTTCACTGACCTTTACGAGCACCGGAAGTTTGTAATCATAATAGGCAATTGATCTTACAAGATAGCGTCCAGGCGGAAGGCGCTCGAATACCGCGGCGGTCATAGGCCTTCCAAATGAATCAGTATGTATTTCTACCTTAGCTTTGCTAGGCTCTCCATATTCGCCTGACCCATCGTTGCTGACAGGCCAAAGGATAACATAATCACCAATATGGAAGTCATCGGTTTCGATGACGAGCATTCCATTGTGGGGGTCTAAGACGATATTATGCGCGAGATCACCTAAGTTGAAGGGCATGGAGCATACTCTCGTTGCAAGTGACTGTAAGTTTGTAATAGATTTAGAATGGAGTGTCAGTGTATCGGTAGATTGTACCTTAAGCGAGGGGCAAATGCTAGACCGCTTTGCTGAGCGCAACATGCAGTCGTTCTCGGCAAAACGGTTGCCAAATGACCTCCTGTGGATAAAGACAGCGGCTAGGCAAAGTACGCGTCTACGATATAGAATGTCTGGCAACCGCCCACGCAACCCAGGAGACCCGCCCGCATGCCGACGACTCCCCAACCGACCCAGGAAGCCCTAATCGAAGCCTTCACAGAGCGCGCCCGCGCGGTCGCGGCCCTGGTCACAACGGTACCTGATATGGAGGAGGCCGCCGCGTTGATAGCCTCCTCAGAGGTGCCCACCGCCACGGGCCGCCACACCGCCGCGTCCCAGGCGCTCGCGCACTATCCAGCCTTGCGGGAGGCCCTGCGCGGGCACGGGATAGAGGTCAGGGTGGCAGAGGAGCTGGATACCGGCGAGGGAGGGCAGTCCGCCACCGCGGCGAGCATGGCCGGGGACATAGGCATCGTGCTATGCCGCGCGGGCGTGGCCGAGACGGGGTCGCTGCTCTCGGTCGAGGAGACGCTTGCCGCCCGCCTGCTCGGCATGCTGTCCGACACCGTGTACGCCCTCCTCCCCGCCCACGGCATAGTGCCCACCCTCGACGAGATGGGCCGCACCCTCTCCCAACTCAGCCGCGAAGGCACCCGCTACGTCTCCCTGATAACCGGCCCCAGCCGCACCGCCGACATAGAGCGCGTGCTGACCATAGGCGTGCAGGGGCCGAAGGTGATGCACATAGTAATTCTTAATTTTTAATTCTTAATTCTTAATTAGGTGAAGGGGCTAGTATGAAGCGTATTCCGGGGACGGGTATTATCCGTAGGGTGCCGGCGGGCAATCGTTCTCCATCTAACGTGGAGCAGTCGCCGCACTTGCCGCTGCCATTTGAGGAGAGGTACGAGCGGGCGCTGGCGGACGCGCAGTTGCAGGGCAACCTGCTCAATTTTCAGCGGTCCTGGCGCGCTTCGAGGGATGGGGCCTGGGCCGGGTACGAGGAGAACCCGCTTACGCCCCGGTTCGGCGGGCTGGAGGGCGCGCCCAACGCCAACCCGCTGGTGCACCTGCCGGACGCCCCTGGTATGGACGAGTTCCAGGCGTTGCGCGATAGGTTGGCCGCTATCAAGGACGAGGTAATCGAGCGACTGCCGGAGTACGTGGACCGCTTCCAGCAGGCGGCAGAGGCCAACGGCGTGCGGGTCTTCCGGGCGAAGGACGCGGACGAAGCCAACCGTTACGTGCTGGACATCTGCACCGCCAGGGGTATCACTCACGTTGTCAAATCGAAGACGATGGTCTCCGAGGAAACCAACCTGAACGCCGCGCTGGAGGAGCACGGCATCGAGGCGGTGGAGACCGACCTGGGCGAGTGGATCGTGCAGCTTGCGCACGAGCGGCCTTCGCACATGGTTATGCCTGCCATACACAAGAGCCGCCAGCAGGTGGGCCAGCTTTTCACCGACACCACAGGCTACGAGGTCAGCCACGAGGACATAGCCGAGCAGGTGGGCGTGGCCCGGCGCGAGCTGCGGCGCGACTTCCTGGAAGCCGGGCTGGGCATCAACGGGGCCAACGCCCTCATCGCGGAGAGCGGCACGGTCATGTTCATCGAGAACGAGGGCAACGCCCGCCTGGTGACCTCCCTCCCCCGCGTGCACGTGGTGTTCGCGGGTATCGAGAAGCTGGTGCCCGACTACGCCGCCGCCATGCTGCAACTGCGCCTGCTGGCCCGCTCGGCTACCGCCCAGGCCATCACCTCCTACACCTCCTTCGTGTCGGGGCCGCCGGAGCCGGGCAAGGAGATGCACGTCGTCCTGCTCGATAACGGCCGCATGCAGATGCGCGAGCACCCGCTCATCAAGGAAGCCCTGCGCTGCATCCGTTGCGCCGCCTGCGCCAACGTCTGCCCTCCCTACGCCGTAGTGGGCGGCCACGTCTTCGGCTACATCTACTCCGGGGCTATCGGCCTGGTGAACACCCCCTACCATCACGGCCTGGAGGCGGGCGCGGGGCCGCAGAGCCTGTGCGTGTCCTGCAACGCCTGCGCCACCGTCTGCCCCGTAGGCATACCCCTGCCCCAGCAGATACTCGCCGTGCGCGCCCAGGTGGCGGAGAAGAAGCCCTATCCCTTCCCCGTGCGTTTCGCCCTGTCGCTCTGGTCGCAGCCTCGCCTGTTCGACCTGGCCTTGCGCCTGTCCGCCCGCATGTCCCGGCCCTTTAGCGACAACGGCTTCCTGCGTGTCAAGCGCACCGGGGCCAACCTCGTGCCGAAGGTGCGGGCGCTCACCTCCTGGCGCACTCCCCCCGCCCCCGCCCCAGTTCCCGCCCGCGACAGGCTATCCGCTCGCAACACTGGCAAGCAAACGGTGCCCAGCAAGGCGGAAGGGCTGCGGGTAGCCTACTTCATCCAGTGCATCACCGACCGCCTCTTTCCCGGCATGGCGGAGGCCGTGGTCTCCGTGCTCGAAGCCTGCGGGGTAGAAGTCACCGTGCCGCAGGGGCAGCACTGTTGCGGCCTGCCCCACCTCGACGCGGGCGACCTCCCACGCGCTCGCAGGATGGCGAAGCAGACGATAGAGGCGCTGGAAAGCGTGCGCGCCGACTACATCCTCACCGGCAGCGCAAGCTGCGCCATTGCTATGCTCCACGAGTACGAGGGCCTGTTCGAGGAAGAACCCGCCTGGCAGATACGCGCCCTCGCCCTCAAGGAGAAAGTTATAGATTTCGTCACCTTCATCGACCGGGTGGCGCAACTGGAGTCTGGGGCTATGAGCAAGCCCGGTGCAAGCCTCGGCCCCGTCACCTACCACAGCTTCTGCCAGTCGACTAACATCCTGGGCCTGACCGAGGCCCCGAAGCGCATCATACGCGACGTGCTCGGGCTGGAGCTGCGCGACCTGCCGGAGGGCACCGTATGCTGCGGCTTCGGCGGCTCGACCTCCATAGGCCACCCCGAAGTCGCCTCCCAGATCCTCAAGCGCAAGCTGGACAACCTCGCCTCCACCGGCGCTAAGGTGCTCGTCACCGACAACCCCGGCTGCATCATGCACCTGCGCGGCGGCATCGACGCGGCCCGCATGGACGTAAAAGTCCTGCACCTCGCCGAACTCATGGCTGCGCACCTCACGTGAGAAGAGACGGAGCCGCCAAGACGCCAAGGACGCCAAGAGCGCGCCAAGATTAAGTAGGTGCTCTAAGCAAGAGGGCCAGAGTACGACACATAGCCTGCTCCTTTTGCACTACCTAAACCTTAATTCTTCTCCGCGTAGCCTCTGCGTCCTCTGCGTCTCTGCGGTGAACCGTTCTTATTCTTCTTGGCGTAACCTTGGCGTTCTTGGCGTCTTGGCGGTTCCGTCTCTACTACCGCCCGTTGTATCACCCAATGTAACGGTTTTTGTCCGTTTCTTGTGCGGCCCACGACCCCCCTTTCTCTGGTACAAGATAAGTGTCAACAACAGCGTGCCTGCCCACACGAAAACGAGCTCTCGAACATTACCAACACACACAAGGAGAAAAACTACATGGGCGGTACGGATTACAACCACGGCGTACGGTCGCAGCCGCTGTTGTTGCGCATCTGGGAAGAAGAGGGAGCCGACGGTCGGAAAGAACTGTGCGGCAAGGTCCAGCAAGTCGTGGGGGGACAGGCACGCAGCTTTCGGGGCCTACCGGACTTACTGACGACGCTCGTCTCTCTCACCTACCCGGCAACGGACGGCAACACCACAACCGAATAGACCACACCAAACATCAACAACGACAAAACCAATCAGGCATAACACACCAACAAGGCAAATATCAAACAACGGCACCAAATCACAACCAGGAGCTAACTTTCCAATACAACTTTAAGACGAAACAACGTACACCAACAGGACCGCCCCCCCTCGCCTGTATCTCCGGTAAGATTTACAGGTGAGAGGGGCGGGTACCCACAGATAACAGCCCAACACGGCACAAGAACAAACACAAACGGCAAAGATATATAACACGGCCCACATAAAACAAGGCTAAACAGAACCGGCACATAAATCAAAAGCCCACATTCAGACACAATCATACCTAGAAGGCGGACTAAAATGATTGCCCAGGCATCCCTAACTGCGTACAAGCATAAGACCGGCAGGCTCATAGCAGCGGCCCTCCTGGCCGGCACCACTCTCCTGAGCGTGGCCTGCGGAGGCTCACCCGCCGCACCGGCCACCGACGCCACTCCCCGCGCTACCTCAAGCGCCTCCCAGCACTCCGACTCCGATACACCCGCTACCCCCTCCGATGCCTCCGACTCCCCGGAGTCCCCCGACTCCAACGTCGAGATCGTGGGCGGCATCGACCCCACCTTCGGCAACGACGGCGTAGTCACCACCGACTTCGGCGGCGGCCTCGAACAGATAGAGGACCTGGCCGTGCTGCCCAACGGCAAGATACTGGCGGCCGGTCACACCTGGCAAGAAGGTGCCGCCGGCCCCCGCTTCAGCGTGGCCCGCTACGACAAGAACGGCAAGCTGGACAAGAAGTTTGGCAAGAACGGCATAGTGCGCGCGGCCCTCGTCGAGGAGCAGTTCGACTACTCCGAGGCGCACGGCATGGCGGTGCAGCCCGACGGTAAGTTCATCCTGGTCGGCGTGGCCCACAACCCCCAGATGTACCACTCCACCTTCGGCATGGTCCGCTTCAACGCCGACGGCACGCTGGACAAGACGTTTGGCAAGGGCGGCAAAGTGCTCACTCCCCTGGACGACATTACCGGCTTCGGCCACGACCAGGAGGCTTTCGCGGTGGCAGTCGCCGAGGACGGCAAGATAGTCGTGGTAGGTGAGACGGCGGGCTACCCGACCGACTTCGCGGTGGTGCGCTACGACAGCAAGGGCAGGCTGGACAAGAAGTTCGGCAAGAACGGCCTCGTCACCACCGACTTCGGCGGCGACGACAGCGCGACCGAGGTCACGATACAGCCCGACGGCAAGATAGTGGTGGCAGGTAAGGGCGTGATGGGCGACAACGACTACGCGATCTCCCGCTACAACACCGACGGCAAGCTGGACAAGACCTTCGGCGAGGGCGGCAAGGCCACCGTAGACTTCCTGGGCGGCAAGGACTGGCCCTACGGCGTGCACGTACGCGACGACGGCAAGATACTCCTCGGCGGGCTAGCCCAGTTCGGCGCGCCCGAATGCGGCTGGTACCCCGAGGACGATCTGGTCGTCACCTGCGAGCTGTACGGCACGGCGCTTGCCCAACTTAACGCCGACGGCACCCCCGATGAGGACTTTGGCGACAAGGGCCGCATTATCTCCAACTTCGTAAGCTCCTCCTCCGGCTATTCGATGGCGGTGCGCGAGGACGGCAAGATTGCCCTAGGCGGCTCTATCGGCAACGACGACTTCATAGTGGCCGTCTACAACCCCGACGGCACGATTGACGAGAGCTTCGCGGGCGGGGGCGCGCAGACCCTCGACATCGGCGGCACCGACCGCGTCTACGCCCTGGCCTTCCAGCCGGACGGCAACCTGGTCGCGGGCGGGCACGGCGTAACCGACACCGAGGACCTCCTCAACTGGGACTTCGCCCTCACCCGCTATATCGTGGGACCCTGACATGAGCAGCACGACAAGCACTCCACGGCAGAGCACGCCCGGCAACATACGCCGCGCTTCTAACCTGCTAATCGGCACCCTGCTAGCGGCAACCCTGCTGGCAGGGTGCGGCAGCCCCGCAAGCCCCTCCACCGGCACACAGGCGACACCACAACCCGGCACTTCCGCCACGCCCCGCGCCACTGGCTCCGGCAGTTCGGCCACCTACGGCAAGCTGGACCCGACCTTTGGCGAGGGCGGCATGGTCACCACCGAGTTCGGCAACAGCGACCAGGCCAGCGCTCTCGTGGTGCAGCCCGACGGCAGGATAGTGATCGCGGGCGAGGTGTGGGCCATGCCGGAAGATACCCCCAGCTTCGGCCTCGCGCGCTACAACGAGGACGGCACCCCGGATGAGGATTTCGGCAAAGAGGGCAAGGTAGTAACCCAAATGGCCGACGAGTACGACTACTCCCGCGTCTATGACCTCGCGCTCCAGGAGGACGGCAAGATCGTAGCCGTCGGGTCCGCCGTACACCCCGACCTGCGCGGCGAAGTGTTCGCCATCGCCCGCTACAACCCCAACGGCACCCTCGACAGGACCTTCGGCAAGGGCGGCAAGGCCCTCACCAACATCGTGGCCGCCGAGGACGGCCCGGAGGAGAGCGCCAGGGCGGTGGCCATCCAGCCCGACGGCAAGATAGTGGTCGCGGGCGCGACGGGCGAGTACGTCAGCGACTTCGCGGTGGTGCGCTACGACAAGAACGGCAAGCTCGACACAAAGTTCGGCAAAGGCGGCAAGGCAGTCACCGACATCATGGGCCTGGACGTAGCCGAGGCAGTCAGCATCCAGCCGGACGGCAAGATAGTGGTCGCCGGGCATGCCACCGACGAGACCGCCAAGGACGACTTCGTGGTCGTGCGATACCTCCCCAACGGCAAGCTTGATACCGCGTTTGGGGAAGGCGGCAAGGTCGTTACCAACTTCATGGGAGGCGAGGACCGGGCTTTCGACATGGTGCTCCTGCCCGACGGCAAGCTGGTAGTCGCCGGGAGCGCGCAGGTGGGCGGCGAGTGGTGCCAGACCACCGACGGCGTGACCAAGATTTGCGACAAGTTCGGCTACGCCCTCGCTCGCTACAACCAGGACGGCAGCCTCGACACCGCCTTCGGCGAGGAAGGCACCGCCCTGCTCGAAGCCGAGGAAACGGGCGAGGCACACGCCATTGCCCTGCTGGACGACGGCAGGCTCGCCCTCGGCGGCCATTTCGACTTCGATGAGTTCGCCGTACTGCTCGTAAACGAAGACGGCAGCGTGGACAGCAGCTTCGGCGAAGGCGGCCTGCTAAAGACCAACGTCAGCCAGGTTGTCGATAGCATCGAGGCCATCGGCGTGCAGGACGACGGCAAGCTAGTAGCAGCAGGCTACGCCAACGTCAACGAACAAGACGCCCTCAACGAGGATTTCGCCGTTATCCGCTACACGCTGGACAGGTAGAGGTCGCCCCGGTCACCTTCTTCCGCACAAATTGGAACACAAGCTCTCCACTCAGTTACCAACCGGAACGGGGCTCATCCTTCCAGAAACAATGCCCCATTCTCTGCCTGTTCATCCAGCAGAGGATGGGGCATTCTCATTCCATACCATATCACTCAAGACTACCCCTGCCTTACGTGAGCACCCAAAGCCCCACCTTGTCATCCTGAGCGTAGCGAAGGATCAGCTACCCGTTCTTGACTCTCCCTGTTCAGGCATCAGTGTTCCTGATGCCACTATCATCCCTTACGTTGAGGACTCTGGCCTACCCACCTGATCCTTCGCTACGCTCAGGATGACAAGGCCAGCTTTGGGTGCTGCATTCCGCGCAGCCGCCCTTTCCCGCGAGTGTTAGCGCATAGCGGCCTGCGCTATGGACATAGTAGCTGGGGCCTCCATGCCGGCGTTCGCGCTGCTGAACGCCTCCAACGCGCTCGTAAGCTCCTCGTTGCGCTCGAAATTGCCCATGTGGCCGGACGGGGCCAGCATCAGTAGCCGGGCGTTGGGGATGGCGCGGGCCATATGCTCTGAGGCGTCGGGGTTGGTCAGCCGGTCGAGGTCGCCGCCTATCACCAGCACCGGCACGTTGATCGTCCTGAGCGTCTCCGTCTCATCGAACTTGAACATCGCCAGCATGCCACGGGCCAGCACGCCGGGGTTGATTTGCGGCGTGTAGCGGGTACCCACGTCGAGTTGCCCCCGCGTCTCGGTGCCCGCGAAGCCGATTACCGCAGATGCCAGGTGGGCCGTGCCGTTGAAGTAGCTGAGCCAGTTCATCAGCCATATCACCGGCCACAGCCCAATCGTCAGGTACATGAGGGGCGTCAGGATGGGCTTCTGTATCGCGGTTAGCAGCCCCCGCAGGGTGGCGGTCTTGACAGGGTTGGTGTAGGTCGTGTGCAGCAGCACCATGCCCGACACCTGGCGGCCCATGTAAGAGGGAAAGAGCCTGCTAAAAGTAAGCTGGATCATACCGCCGATGCTGTGCCCCACCAGGATAGCGGGCCTGCCGCCCGCCAGGGCCAGCACCGCCTCAAGATGCCCCGCCAGCCGCTCCAAATCGAACCTGTTGTCACCCGGCCTGCTCGATAGCCCCGTGCCCGGCAGGTCCCACACGATCAGACGGAAGCGGCTCGAAAGCCTGCGCTTCACGTAGTACCACTCGGTGCTGTTCGGCCCCCAGCCGTGGGTGAGCACGATAGGCTGGCCGTCGGGCGGGCCGTACATCTCGACCTGTAGCTCCGTGCCGTCGGGCCGCTTGATGCGCTGCACCTGCGCGCCACTGCGGTCCTGGTTCGGCTCGTCGCTGCCGGGCCTGCGAAGTAGCAGCAACACGAGCGGCCTGCCGAGAAAGCTCAACAGCGTCATAGCCGCGCCCGCGACAATGGGCACAAGCCCGACCAGCGTGCCCAGGAACCACGCGACGATGAAAAAGATACCGAAGCCCAGCAACGCCAGGGAAAGCAACCCCAGGAGCAGGAGCAATAACGGGAGGAGGGGAAGGAATGGCATAACGCGAACCTTTCACTGGCCAGGCGCGCATAAGACACGCCTGATACTTGTTTTGATAGCCCCCCGTTCGTGGAACACAAATGCAGTTTCCATGCCAGCCAGCAGCCTCCCCGCAACTGTGGCACAGAGTATGTTATTAGTTGCATGCCCGCGCCTCACCGCAGCGGCACGGGCACCGGCATGGTACAATGCAGCGCATAGGAGCGGTGGGCCAACACGGCCAATCCCGCGACCATCGGCCTGTGAACTCAATGGGGAGGGCACTTTGGCAGACATTATCACTGAGGACCCACAGACGGACGTGGGAAAGGGGCTTGCGAGCGCCTGCGCCGAGGCTATCGGTGAGGCTTTCGCCGCCTACCACGACCGCTACCACGAGATCACCCGCCTGGCTAAAAGCCGCTTCGAGCAGTGCGACTGGCACGGCCTGCACAACGATGGCGTTGAGCGGCTCGAACTATACCGCGAAGTGGTCGCCAGCACGGTTAGCTCCCTCGAACCCCGGGTGCAGGAGCACTTCAACGACGGCGAGTTCTGGGGTGAGGTCAAAAGCGAGTACTCTCGCCTGATTGCGGGCCGCAAAGACTACGAGCTGGCCGAGACCTTCTTCAACTCCGTCACGTTGCGCGTGGCGAACGACGGCTGCATCGACTCAGGCATCCAGTACGTAGGCACCGAGCACCCCGAGAACGGCCACGGCGTGGAAGAGCACGCCTACAAGGCCTATGCGAAGGACAGCGCCACGGTGGAGCGCGTGGGAGAGATGCTGCTGGACTGCGCGTTCGAGTGCGAGTTCCGCTGCCTGGAAGAGGACGCCGCGCAGATTGCCGAGGCCATAGAGCGCCACCTGCAAGATACCGCCCAGGGCGAGCCGGTCGAGAGCATAGAGGTCGCTAGGCCCCTATTCTACAGGGGTAAGGGCGCGTATATCGTGGGCCGGGTGCGCACCTTCACCCACACGTCGCCCCTGATGATTTGCATGTCCAACGGCGAGGCGGGGGCTTACGTGGACGCCGTGCTGCTCACCGAGAACGAAGTGAGCATCATGTTCAGCTTCGCCCGCTCCTACTTCCACGTCAACACCGACGAGCCGAGCGCCATCGTCCGCTTCCTCAAGACGATCATGCCTCGCAAGCCCGTAGCCGAGCTTTACACGCAGCTTGGCTACAACAAGCACGGCAAGACCGAGCTTTACCGCGACCTCATGCGCCACCTGCAACGCTCCGACGACAAGTTCGAGATAGCCCCAGGCGAGCGCGGCATGGTGATGATCGTGTTCACCCTCCCCTCTTACGATGTGGTGTTCAAGATCATCAAAGACCGCTTCGACTACCCGAAATCGACCACCCGCCAGGAGGTGCGCAACCGCTACTACCTTGTGTTCAAGCACGACAGGGGCGGCCGCCTGGTGGACGCGCAGGAGTTCGAGCACCTGCGCTTCAGCGTGGACCGCTTCTCCCCCGAGCTACTGGACGAGCTACTGAGCGTGGCCTCCAACACCGTCTCGGTCGACGGCGACGAGGTGG
>DASVQO010000486.1:0-17324 GCA_036389075.1 Chloroflexia bacterium
GCCCAGCAACACGCCGGTGCCCAGCAACACGCCGGTGCCCAGCAACACGCCGGTGCCCAGCAACACGCCGGTGCCCAGCAACACGCCGGTGCCCAGCAACACGCCGACGAGCCTTGTTAGCCTCACTGCCACGACAGTTTCAAGTACGCAGACCCAAATGCCAGAGACCACATCTACTTCTACGTCCATCCCTACAGGAACTCTTACTGCCACTCCTACACTAACGGCTATCTCCACTGCCACACCGGCTACTACGACAACCGCAACACGAACAACTACCACTGTTGCTACTACAACTGCAACCGCTACAACCACTCAGACCGCGGGTGGAGCGCCCACGTCTACAACAACTGCGTGCGCCATCGATTTCAAAGACGTGCCCGCTGACAGCAACTTCTATCCATTCATTATGTGCCTAGCCTGTAAGGGGGTGCTGGGGGGCTACACCAGCGAATCCCGTTGTCAGGAGACAGGTGCTCCTTGCTTCCGTCCTGGCGATTCGATCACACGTGGGCAGATGGCCAAGATAGTTGCTAACGCTGCTGGCTTTACCGAGGAGCACTCCGACCAAGGCTTCAAAGACGTACCCGCCACTCACACCTTCTACGTCTACATCCAGAGACTTGCGTCTCGCGGCATAGTGAGCGGTTACAATGATGTCTCCCATTGTTCCGAAGACACAGGTGCACCCTGCTTCCTGCCTGACGCTTTCGTGACTCGTGGGCAGATGTCTAAGTTCGTGTCGGAGGCCGCAGACTTCAACGAGCCTGTGCTCCTCACGACCCAATCCTTCTCCGACGTGCCCTCCGCCGACACCTTCTGGCTCTATGTAGAGCGTCTGTCCGGTAGAAGTGTGGTGGGTGGCTACGCCTGTGGGGGTGAAAATGAAGCGTGTGACGATCAGAACCGACCCTATTTCCGTCCAACAACTGACGTTACCAGAGGACAGGCTTCCAAGTTCGTTGGCTTAGCTTTCTCTCCTAGCTGTCAGGCACCCGCTGGAAAGTAGGACGATAGCCACATGATAAGGTTAAGCACAAGGGGGTGGTTCCAACCACTTCCTTGTGCTTGGTTTACGTCCTAAGCTGGAACTCCCTACATGAAAAGCTCATACTGACGAGGATACCTCGCCTCAGTAGCAGGTTAGAAGGTGAAGCAGATACCTCTAGCCAGTCCGACGTGGTACCTGGTACCAGCCGGTCACCCTTATTCAGCCCCACCAGCGCCTCCACATCTCCGATAGCCGCAACTCCAACAGTAGTGCCCGCCGCCTCCTCGTGGCAGCTAGTTGAGACTGGGCGTAGCAAAAGCGACTTGAGACAGAAGATTGGTGTTACTCAACTGCCGACAGCTACCAGGGACCACTTACCTTTCTCAGAACTTGCAAATGGCGTATAGGGATTTGGGTATGCCTGGAGCTTGAACAATACAGGGTCGTTCGGCGGCCAGGTCGTAGAGGAGCAAGCCACACGCTTGCGACTTTTGCGCGACGCCATGGGCACTGCAATGATCGAAGTGCATAAAGGGCCAACCGCTGCAGTCTTCTTTGTCGGCTACACTTCGACAAAAGAACTGGCTCAACTGCGAAACCGTGCTGGCACTCAGACGGTTTGGATCAAGCTATTTTACGGTCCTTAGGGGGAGAAGCTAAAGCGTAGGTCGCTATACCTGTAATCGCTAGTAAGTCCTTCAGGTACTTTTACGCCGAAGAGACGAGTCTAGGTGCTGAAATGAGATATTTCCACCCTGACAGGCAAGGGGACTTCTTAATCTATTGGATGGTGAGCTAAATTGGGGTTCGCATCGCTGCAACCAGGCTTAAGGATTCTCGATCTTCGTCTCAGAAGAGTTACCTAAGGCAGTAGGCAATTCTCAAACTTTGTGTCCTAGACTACAGCTTGCCCACCTAGTAGTCGATTCTCAAACTTTGTGAGATGTTGAGTTTACGTAAAATTGACTCCTTCTGTAAAGCATGGTTGTTGGTCGGTGAATACGAGCGAGGCGCAATGAAAACAAGTGTTCAACCACTACTTGGTACCAGTCCTGCGAATTTTGATCCGGTGTATGCTGGACAGATACACAGGTCAGCCGTATAATCCGGAATATCACTGCTTTGTTGTGCCGCTTCTCGCAGGACTCATAAGTCTCTCTGGCCAACGATAGCAACCGCGCATAAGCAACAGACAGAAGAGCGCCAGCATACAGCGCTGAGTGCTGGCAGAGCACCAGAATGGAGGTTGAGCAATGATCGATCCTGTCTCATTGATAGTGGGGGCTTTGGCTACTGGGGCGGCGGCTGGCGCTACCGAAGCAGCCGGAATGGCAATCAAGGACGCCTATGAGGCACTGCGGGGTCTAATACAGCGCAAGTTCGCAGGCAATTCTGATGCTGAACGCGCTCTGGAAAATTACGAGCAGAAGCCGCAGGTCTGGGTTGAGCCTCTGAAGGAAGCATTGAAGGAGACGAACGCTGCGGAAGACGACCAGATTATGGTAGCGGCCCAGAACCTTGTGAAACTGGCTGAACAAGCGGGGTTAAGGACGGGAGTTTACGTTGCAGTAGATGGTGACCGCAGCATAGGGATCGGTGGTAGTGTGCTGGGCGGAATCGTTAGTACCGGCGACAAAAATAAGCCATCTTAGACTCACCACCGAGGTATGGGAAGGCTCTTTTTCCTGAAGTGCATTCATGAGTGCGGATGACGACCTCTCGCCTGCTTTACACCGGGCGTTATCTGGGCAACCAACGGAGGCAGATCTTGCCGCGCTGCTATCCGCCGTGCGCGAAGGACGCGCTGTTACGAGTCAGGGAGCCCGGGCCGTAGCAGCAGGCGGAAACGTCAGCAACAGCACAATCTGGACGGGCGACCAACTGCTGGTAATTATAACCGCTCCTCTTCTTACGGCTGGTCTAAGTCGATTGGCAACCGATTACAGCTCACGTGTACGTAGATTCCTCGATGAATATGTCGGCACACCGGATGAACCTGTACCCTTTGGTGGCCGTGACGAAGAGCTTGCAAGCTTAGACGCATGGCTAGACGACCCTGAGGCTCCACCGTACAAACTCGCCGCCGCTCCGGCGGGCCGCGGTAAATCTGCTCTTCTAGTCCACTGGTCTCGCCGGCTGCTTCCGCGTAAGCGTGAGGATGTAGCGATTGCCTTCTTTCCTGTCAGCGTTCGTTACAGGACAAATCTCGCCGGTGTTGTCTTTCCCGCGCTGGCCGCGCGCCTGGCCAAATTGTACGGCGAGGATCCGCCAACCGACCCAAATATCGCGATTGAGACCTGGCGCGAATGGGTTGCGGGCTACCTCAACCGCCCCCTCCCGGATGGACGGCGTTTGCTATTGATCCTCGATGGCATAGATGAAGCCGCGGACTGGGAGATCAGTCGTGACCTCTTCCCCTACGCGCCCCGCCACGGGTTAAAGGTACTTGTTTCCACACGTTACCTGGTGGGGGACGCCGACTCACAGTCCTGGTTGCGTCGCCTGGGCTGGCTCCGAAGGGGAATAGCCTCGTCCCTGGAACTGCAAGCCTTGAGCGTAGAGGCTGTACGAGATGTCCTGGTCCGAATGAATGCTCCACAGGATGCGGCCACACAGGTCGATATTGCAGGGCAGATTCACCGCTTGAGCGAAGGCGATCCGTTGTTGGTAGGTCTCTACGTGGCCGATCTCGCAGCCGATGGCGCGTCTCAGTCCCGTTTGCACCCGAACGCCCTTCCCAGCATCAAGTCAGGACTTAAGGGGTACTTTGAGAGTTGGTGGGAGGACCAGTTGACGCTCTGGGGTCCTCGAGCCCCCTTACATGAGCGCACGGTGGCTGAGGTTTTCAACCTGCTGGCGTGTGCGCTGGGGCCGCTAAACCGTAAAGATCTTCTCCAACTCATGTCGCCCTCACTTCGAATAACAACAGTAGTCCTTGAAGAAGTCATGAGGCCTTTGAAGCGCCTGGTAGTAGGTGACGGACGAGAGCAGGGTTATGTCTTCAGTCACCCGAGGCTGACCGTCTACTTCTATGAAGAACATATGGAGCAAGCAGAGCGCCAGGCTTTTGAAGAGCGGTTCCTGAGGTGGGGTCAAGAGACTCTCACGAGCCTGCAAAAGCTGGAATTATCTCCCCAGACGACTTCTCCATACCTCATTCAATATTACGGGGCGCACCTGGAGCGGGTCGGGGCTTCGCCCGAACTGCTGTTGAGCCTCGTTTGCGCCCCTTGGCGCGACGCATGGATGGCGCTTGAGCAGACCTACGCCGGGTTCCTCAACGACGTAAATCGCGCGTGGCAGGTCGTGGAGAAAGCGAATGCCAGACCGCTTGCCTCGGGCCAGCACGCACCATACATAGCCGATGAAGTGCGTTGCGCCCTTTGTCATGCCAGTGTGGGCAGCCTTGTGGGTAACCTGCCCGCAGAGATGATCGCTGCCCTGGTAAGCAACGGTATTTGGACCCCTACCCAGGCGCTGATCTATGTCCAGCAATCGCCTTACGAATACCCCCGCGCCTATCGCATGATTGAATTGATTCCCCTGCTTCCTGAACCTTTGCTGTTCCAGGCACTGGCTATTGCCCACAGTATAAAACACCCTATACCACGCGTTCTGCTGCTCTTGGCGCTTGCACCGAGAATGCCTCAGGACTGGCGGACCGAAATCATACGAGACATTTTAGCTAGCGACTTCAAGTCTGGGGATTTATGGGATAGATTTGCTGTGGCGTCGGCTTTGAAAGACCTCCTTCCAAGCATGCAACCTGAGGACAGAGAACCTACCATGGCCTGGATCCAGAGCGTGGTAGCTGAGCGTGACAAGGAACGCGAGGAGTGGAACGCCAGTCGTGCTAGCATGGCGATCTATTCTACTGCGCCAGAGCTGGACTGGAACAGCGTCGTGAAAACGTCGTTGGACCTGGTCCGGGCCATTCCTGACGAGGAGGGCAGAGCGAATGCACTCTCAACTTTACTCAGGGCGTGGCCCGAAGCAGCGCGTAGGCTGCACGAGCAGACCGCGCAAGACTTAGCGCAATTGGTTCATGAACTCGACGTTTCGGAAAGCTCGATCGCGCCTGTTGACACGCCTGATCCGAGTCTCGCGCTTCTTGATGATCCGTTCCCATCGAGAAGCGATGATGCCCTAAGTATGTCCATTGCAAGAATAGCCCCATATTTACCCAAGTCTCTGTTTGCACAGGTTTTAGGGATCCTTGATAGGATCAGCAGTAACACTAACCGGCTGCGTGTGCTCGCGAGGCTAGTCCCTAGTCTCGATAGACCTCTCCTTCTCAGGGCGATGGATCTATTGCTTGAAAAGACATACAGCTGGTCGGGGCCAGATCTGGAAGAGTCGCTCCGATTGTTGGGTCCTCACCTGGACGAGCCACTGATGCGAAGAGCACTGGATGCAATTCGGCTGGATACTGGTAGGGGCTGGTGGGCTCTTTCTGGCATTGCCTCCTTTCTGCCACCACACCTACTTAGGGAAGCACTAGACTTTGCTGCCCTCATTGGCGATGTTCAAGAACAGGTTCAAACGATTGGTGGACTTCTGCAGCATCTCCCAAGTGCGCCAGAATCTGTCGTTGAAGGAGCTTTGGATCTGCTGGGAGGCCGCGAAATGGATGCGGGAAGAGCCAGCGCGTTCGGCGATATCGCCCCCTACTTTTCCACCGAAATGATGGGACGAAACGTACAATTGGCTGAAAGTCTGAAGGACGAAAAGGCCAAACTTATCGCACTTGCATCACTTATTCCGCATATGGATCCGACACTCAGGTTAGACAAGTTGCAGGCTTTGCTGGAGGCGGCCGAAAGTCCCGAATTATTCCTGCCCTTGATGCGGTTCCTTGGTGATAGCAAGTACCTGTTGATTGCGGCCCTGAGGATCGTCCGTAACCATTACAATCCGCGTGAACAAGGCGAGGTGCTGAAGGCAATGGCACCCTGGTTGGTCGGAGCTAGCGACTCTGAGGTGTTAGAGGAAGCAACAAACATAGCGAAGACAATCTCAGGCTCTAAATATTCACTTCAGGCGCAAATCGCGCTTGCCGCCCACTTGACCGAGAGTGACCGAACGAAGGCTCTACACTTACTACTTGCAAAAAGTCTGCGCGTCCCGAGAACAGAGGATGGCTCTGGAGCAGAGCCTGTCCTGGAATTGCTGCCGTACCTGAAACCCCCCCTACGAGCAGCGGTGACGAAATCGGTTTTTGACGGCATCTCAACGATCAAATATGATTTCTACAAGGTGACAGTGCTGTCGGGTCTATCTCCGCACCTGAACGATCAACTTATGCGTCAGGCATTGGAGTTGACGTGGACCATGGAGCGGGATCAGCATGGTATTGAGACTCAGGCCGAAGCCCTGGCGGCAATGTCCCCATTCATGTCACCTGATTTGGTACGTCAGGCTTTGAGCACAGCAAACTCAAATGAGAATTTAGCGTACAGAGCGCTTTTGATTTCAGCTTTAGCCGCCAGGCTCTCGCCAGACGATCTTGAGGAAGCTTTTTATATGGTGCGGGAGCATACTAGTTCTCGCCATACATCCCGTGCGCTATACAACTTGGCGCCCTATATTCCCGAACGCATACTCCCGGAGGCAGTTGAGTACGCCAATCTTCAGTCGTACGACACAAATATCGAGCAGACCCTGCCTATCATGGCCGCTCGATTGGCGAGACTCTCGCCAGCTACCCAATATCCAGTATGGAATTCATGTTTACGCACTAGGGCCAGACAAACCAGGCAAGAAGTTCTAAGCCATATCAGGACGTTTGCACCGGTTCTGTTATCGCTTGGCGGCCCTAAAGCCCTAGAGCAGACCGCGATCCATGTCTTAGAGGTAGGTCGATGGTGGCCATGAGAATACCTCTACACCCGCAGGCCGCAACATTTCGCCAAATCTCAAGGTGGCGCTGGAACCCCTCTTGTCTTTAGTAGTGCCAGTTTGATCAATGCATCGGAGCAATAGCATTATGCCGGATCAAGAGAACTCTATGGCCTCTGTGGTAAGGCGACTTATCACCGGAGATCTACCCGAAGCCGACGTTTCGATTCTAAGGCAAGCTTTGCAGACCGGGCGAGCCACTGCAAGTTCGGGTCTTCGCAGCGTGGCTATCGGGGGGGATGCCGCCCAAAGTATCATTCTGACCGGCGATCAGTGGCAGCAGTTTATCTCAGTGGTGCAGGCAGATACAATCCTCGTGGGCGGCCTGAACCAGCTAGCTACAGACTATGGCGCCCGCATCCAGAACTTTCTTGTCGAGTACCTGGGCAGTCCTGGGCACCCCGTTCCTTTCGGGGGGCGTAAGGCTGAGATAGACGGGTTGAACGCATGGTTGCACGATCAACATGCGCCGCCCTATTTATTACTCACAGCCCCCGCCGGCCGAGGTAAATCGGCGCTCCTGGCACAATGGAGCACCACCGTGCTGGCACAAGGGGAAATAGATGTTGCTTACGTTCCAATAAGCGTGCGCTTTTCGACTAACCTGGCCGGGGTAGTCTTCCCAGCGCTTGTGGCCCGGTTGGCTGCAATTCAGGGCGAACAGCCTCCTAAGGGTGACACTCCCATAGAAGTGTGGCGGGGAGTCCTGACTGACTATTTATCCAGGCCACTAACGGCAGGGCGTGGGTTGCTAGTTATTGTGGATGGTCTTGATGAGGCTGCTGGCTGGAAGGCTGGTGCGGACCTCTTCCCCCTGGTACCCCCGTCGGGGCTGCGGATAGTGGCGTCGGCGCGCTTCCTGGCGGGCGACGCAGATGGTAGCTCGTGGCTGAGGCGTCTTGGGTGGGAGAGGCCCGGTTTGGCGGTTGTGCAGGACCTAGCGCCTCTTACGGCTGAAGGAGTAGCCGATGTGCTACGTAGGATGGGCTTCCCACTCGAGCAGCTTGGGACCCGTGTGGATATCGTGAGAGAGTTGCACAGACTTAGCGAGGGTGATCCCCTTCTGGTGCGCCTTTATGTAGATGATCTATGGAGCCGTGGTGAGTCGGCAACGCGCTTGCAACCCCAGGATCTATCTGGAATTAAACCTGGTTTAGAAGGGTACTTCAGCCGGTGGTGGGATGATCAACGATCGCTGTGGGGGAATGAGGCCCCCTTGCGGGAACGTCCTGTCCAGGTCTTTCTCACGCTGCTTGCTTGCGCTCTCGGACCTTTGTCCCAGGAGGATGTATTGTCCCTGGCGCCGCCTGAGCTAAACTTAACTACATGGTACCTGGAAGAAGTGCTCCGCCACTTGTCCAGGTTCGTGTTAGGTGACGGACGCCAACAAGGTTATACATTCAGCCATCCGAAACTGCGGGCCTATTTCCGCAACCGGTTGAGTGTGGGTGAGTTGCATGAGATGGAAACACGCTTCATCGAATGGGGTGCGCAAGCAGTTGCAAAATTAGACGCCAACAGGATGGTACCCGGCGATGCGTCGCCTTACATGGTGCAGTACTATGGGGTCCATTTGCAACAAGCGGGTAGCAGCCCGGACCAGTTATTGACACTGGTGAGTAACTCTTGGCGCGAGGCATGGGAGATGCTTGAGGGAACATACGCAGGCTTTTTGAACGATGTGGAACGCGCCAAGCAGCAGGCACAAGCTGCTGACGTGGCACATCTAAAAGCCGAAGGCGACCTGGCACCTTATGTCGGCGCCACTATTCGTTGCGTCCTCTGCCGGGCCAGTATCGCCAGCCTGGCACTCAGCACGCCAGCAGCCCTGATCCGGTCGCTACTAGCAAAAAATGAGTGGACACCGCACCAGGCGTTGGCCCACGCTCAACAAGTACCAAATGCTTTGCTCCGCGAGGAGATTCTCGGAGACATAGCCGTTCATGCGGCTGCCCTTGGCCGTCATGAAGACGCCTTCAACGCGGCAGAGAAGATAGAGAATGCTAAGTTACAGGTACAGGTTGCGCGACAGGTGGCATCGCAAATGGCGGAGCCATATAGGACCCGGCTATTACAAAGAGCGCTTGAGACCCTCCTCACGTCCAGAACCCAGGCAGAGGCCAGGAACTTCGAGGAGGATTGGTTTGTCCCGACCAAACGCGCATTTGGTTCTACCGGCGTGATGGACACATATCGGAGGTCCGAGCGAAAATACTCGGAAGGGGCTGACGCTACACTGTTCGGCATGCTAGCACCATGCCTGAAAGGCCCGCTTATCTGGCAAGCCGCGGCTCTTGTGAAAGCCTTGAGTGAGGAGAGCACACGAGCGCACATGTTGGCCTTGCTCAGCCAAAGTCTGCCGGATGGAAGCCAACGTTTAGCCATGCATCGCGAGGCCCTGACTGGCATTCTGCGCATGAGGGCAAGTGATGAAGAGAGAATAACGGCCCTAAAGGGTATAGTGCCCTACTTACCATTGACTCTGCTTCAGGAGGCTTTGGAACCGGGGTGGCGACTGAAAGATGTGTGGCCTATGGCCGGTAAACTGGTTCAGGCTGTGGCCGCAAGATCGGTCGCACTGGGTGCTATCGAGCCTGCGTTTAAGCTGATGCGAGAGATAACGAACGAGCCAAGAAGGGTACAAATGCTCAAAACATTGGCCCCCCAGCTACCCTCCTCTGCTTCAAGCTGGGCATTGGCCATGGTCGAGGAAATAACCGACAAGCAAACGCGCGTGGAACTGCTCGCGCTACTGGCCCCATCGCTTTCCGAAACCCAGTGCGAATCTCGCCTAGGGGAGGCGCTTGTCTGGATTATGGACTTTCCAGAGCAGTATCCTCCCTCTTATTCACCTGCAAAGAATCCACGGGCCACGGCCTTAATAGCGCTAGCACCTCACCTGCCTTCAGCCCTGATTGGACAGGCTTTGCAGCTGGCTGTGGGACTTAAAAGGACTGATGAGCATGGGGTAGTCTTCAAATGGCGCGCTCTGGCGGCTTTGGCCTGCCGCGTAGGAGAGTTGGGCCAGCCAGCTAAAGGCATGGCCATGGCCCTGGCTGTCGGTGATAGCAAGGTGCGGAGTGAAGCCATTGCTAAGTTGGCTCCATATCTTCCTGAAGTCCTGCTGCGCGACCTCCTTCGAGCTATAGATAGTGATCCTACTCTCGAGCACGTGAAAGTGCCTATGTTCCAGGCGCTTCTTCCCCGGCTCTCGAAATATGGGTATCCGTCTGAAGCCTTCTCATGGGCGCTTACGCTCGCTAATGAGTATGATTTCTGCGACGTGCTCGAGGAACTGGTCTCTCATTTGCCGGAGCACATGTACCAAAGGGTGCAAGAGGTGATATTTGGGTTGTCAGACTCCATGTCAGCCGGCAGACCTTTTTCTCCGAGGCGAACAGCCATAGTTACGATCAGTAGGTACTTATCTTCACCGCAGCTCAAGCAAGCGCTACGGGTATCTAGAGAAATACACGACAACCTTCATAAAGCCAAAGCCTTGTCAGCTCTGGCTGTTCAATTGGCAAAGTTGGGATATGCAGCAGATGCATTGGAATGGGTACGTGGCATAGAGGACGAGCAATGTCGTTCGTGGGCGCTAATTGGGATGTCAACCTATCTGACGGACCAGTTGCTGCCTAGCGCCTTACTATTGGCGCAACAGAACACAGACAAGTTAGAACAGGTCCAAATTGTGAGTGCGCTAGCGCCAGCTATGAGTCCCGAGTCGGGTACAGCCGTGTTATGGAGTGCCCTGAGGATGGTACGAGAGCAGCCCCATGCCGAGTATCGAGACGCAAGTCGTTGCGCGAAGATGCTGATCTCCCTGGCTTCGGCACTTCCGGCAGAGTTGATGCCAGAGGTGATAGGAATAGCGCGGGATTTGGAGTACCCTGATCTACAAGCAACCGTACTCGCAAGCGTTGCATCCTTACTGCCAATCAACGACAGGGTGAGTGCGGCTTTAGAGGCGTTATCCGCGATCCAAAGAGCTTTAGGTATAACGAGCGCGTTACGAGTGGCAAACGGACCCACTATGCCGGCTCAGGGCTCAGCAGAAACATTGCTTACACGCGAGGGATGGAGTCCTGCAACCACACTCGTCAAACTGTTCCCTTATCTACCTACGGCTGACCTACACAATGCTGTGTTCATCGCCCAGCAGTTAGAAGACCCTGTCGAACGAGCAGAGGTACTCGCATCGTTGGTGCCCTTTTTGCCTGACAGTATAGTGTGGGACCTGCTGACAACTGAATTACAGTTACTTGGAAAAAATCGACCTGAGATGCCAGGGAGTGTCGAGCTAGACTCCTACGCCAGCGGACCAGAGAGGAAGCCCCGTATTTTCCCTTTTCCTGAGGACCTCTGGGATCAGGAAGTTACGATACCTGCCGAAGGTAGTCCTACCTGGGCCCAAATGGGCCTCGCGTCAGGCGGAGGCGTACGAAGGCTTCATACGTCGGAGCCATATCTTCCCGCCACACGGGAAGCAATAGAAAATTTGGCTTCAGCCTTTCCTCGCAACCTGGCAGGCGCGGCACTTAACTGGGTACGACATGACCAGTTCGCCGCAGATTTCCGCGAATACGTAATCCTGGGCCTGATTCCCAGACTGGCTGAACAAAGCAATACCGAGGAAATACTTCAGGTCATAGACAATGTAAACGACGAACAGTGGTTAACTGGTGCAGTACGTGCGCTTGCTGTAGCGAAACTAGCGAAGTGCCTACCCGACCTTTATCTACAGTTGATTCCAGAGCAACCTTCTTACCAAACGATGAGGCTGTGGGATCCCGACCTGCGCACCAGATTCTTGATGTCGCTCTTGCAAGAGGCACCCGTGCCACATAAGAAAGTCGCCCTCAGCGCCCTAATGACGTTCTCTGGCAGCAGCTTGATGGCCAAACTACTACCCTGGACGGTGCAATTAGAAGGTCCTAACGAAGCATTTAGGTGGTCGATGCGGGTAATAGATAGATCAAAGCGTCTCGACGCTTTAGCTGCGGTTGTGCCTTATCTTCTTGAATTGTCTACAGGCGAATTATATTCACTGTGGCAGCAAATAGACGCCAGTTTTTCTGAGGATGCGCGTCAGGATGTGCTTCATACCCTTGCAATACTCAGTCCCGTAATCGCACGCCTTGGTGGATCTAAGGCATTGTTAGAGGTACTCCATGGCATTGAAGATGTGGTACTTTGGTGGCCGTAAATTTGATGGTTGGCGCGACTACTGTCGTATTTCTTCTGTTGCTGCACGGTCATTTTACGGCTAAAGAGTTCCCGCACTGAAACTGAGGCTGATTCTCTGTAGGTAGCACAAGTCGCGGCCTGCCTTGGACCTTAAGGAATCACATGTTCTAAAACGCTATTATTCCATCCCTCGTGCCTACATCCGCACCAGGAATAGGCCATGCGTATCTCGGTTTCTGTACCCTGAGTCTCTCCTTGTAGTCAATTCTCAACTTTTACGCTCAAGGCTACTGCCGGTGCTCAATATAGGGTATTCTCAACCTTTGTGAGCCACTAATGCAATCAACAGGTGGGGGATTCTCAACTTATTAGAGACTAGCGTAGTGCATTCTCAGCATCTATGAGACAAATAGGCGTCCGCACCCTGAGAACGTAAAACTTTAGTGCTTAGTGATTCTCATTGTTTGTGAGACCCTACAAAAGTGTAGGGTCTCACATAGTTTGGGAATCGTCACGTAAAGTTTAGGAATCTATCTCACATTTGTTGGGAATGGAAAAAGGTGAAGAATGGGAATGCCCTACAGGGTCTTCTTGGTAACACTAACGTCCGGAATCACCTGCACTATGGCTCTCACAGCGACTCACAAAGGCTGGGAATGCCCTACTTCTGTGGGTCCTTCGTAACCATAGAACGAGTGTACTATAACTACAAGAGCATCCGAACGGATATGCCAATTGCAGATTACCCGCACCACGCTGGGTGCTCACAAGAGGTCAAAGGGAGCTAGTTGCGAATGAGCAAGCGCAACAACAAACCGGCTGAGATACTCGACTAGCGCGCCATCTGGGAAGAGCTTGAGCGTGCCTATGACAGGGCGGCGGTCCTTGTGGGCGAGGAGATTCTGAACTATTCTCTCGCAAGGCTCCTGTCCAGTTACCTTGTCAACGATCCATCTGAGGTTGGCAGCCTTTTCGATTATCCAGGTTCCGTAGCATGTCTATTTAGCAAGGCTACTCTCGCGTACTGCCTGGGTTTGATTACTAAAGGGCAACTTGCTGATTTGAGGGCTATGAACAAATTGCGGAACCACCTTACCCATAGACTCCGGGGGTCAGCCTTCAGCGACCCCGTAACCAAGGACAAGCTGCTTTGGCTCGAAAGGTACAGACATTTCATGCCTGCTGACCAGACCAACTCTCCAAGAAAGCAATTCAATGTGGCCGTCAGCCTATTATCATAGGCTCTGACAAATGCCTCAATGACCATCGAACATCGCTCTGAAGCAGTGCCCTCAGCCATGTCCACCGTTTACCGCGCTTGAGTTGTGGCGGTGGCACTTTCGAGGGTTAATCTCGAAGCCGCAGGGAGCGAATGAGAGCAGCAATAGGTATCGACCTGGCTTCTTGCTTGGCAGCCTCAAACTCCGCATCTCCCAACAACAACTGCGCGGCTTGCGCTGCCCGCTCATGGACCCGCTGGTCGGCAGGGGCCAGGACCCCTCCAACGTAAGCTAGCAGAGCTTCTGCTGCTCCAAGGAAGACCGCCGTCCGCTTACCTGCCTCCCTGTTGTGATCTATAACAAGATGCACAGCCCTGGCACTACCCGGCGATGGAATGCCCTTGCGATTGTGGTTCCCATCGCGACGCACCTTCAACTGCTGGATCTCCAGCCCCCCCATCAGAGAGAGACAAGCCGCGATACCGGCTTGTTGCCCAATCTCATATCTCATTTTTAAGCTTCTGCGGACCAGCCGACGAGCGGCAGTATCCTGGCCTTGCCCTATGGCCGCAACTCCAAGGCTCGCTAACACCGATGCGACACCGGGCCTATCTGCAATTTCGCGGCGCAAGGAGAGGCTCTGTTCCAGGGCGGAGCGGGCTGCTGTATAGTTCCTTTCCTCTATAGCCACCAACCCTAGTCCGTGGAGAGACTCCGCTACACACCGCTTGTCGCCTGTTTGACGTCGTAGCGCCAGCGCCTCGTGAAAGGAGGCGCTGGCCGCCGAATAGTTCTTATCCGCAAGGCAAAGTAGCCCAAAACCATTCAGAACATCTGCCCAAAGTCGCTTGTCCCCAAGTGCGCGACAATGGGCTATGCACTGTTCAAACAGGTAAGCAGCCGCTGATAAATCGCCTTGTGCCAGGTGCAAGTGCCCTAGTCCGGTCAAAGTTGCGGCGACAAATGCATTGTTTTCTAACTCGCGCCACAACTCCAACGCGCGCGTGTAATAGCTGCGCGCCTGCGCGTAATCAGACTTCCGCAGGCAGGTAAGCCCAAGGTTAAGCAGGGAAACTGCACTTCCATGTTTGTCCCCGTGTTGCTCGGACAGCGCAAGGCTTGTCGCGAATAGTCGAGTTGCCTCTATGAAATTCCCTTCCTCTCTGTAGCTGCAACCTAAATCATTCTGGCTATTAACCATGTGCCAGGTAATACCTAAGTCCCGCCAAAGCTGCAGGCTCTTCTGACTCAGAGACCGAGCACGCACATAGTCGCCTCGATCCAGGTATACCCCCGCCAGTGCGGACATGGCATTGGCTGTAAGGTAGTCATCTCCAAGGTCTTGGCATAGAACCAGGCTCTGTTCCAAGTAAGCAAAGGCCCGCTCGCCGTCCGAAAGCGCAAGAGCCACCCGCCCCGCGCCATTTAGTGCCTCCGCGCGGGCAAGCTTGAGGGCTGCACTCTCCGCCCCATCTATCATGGTAGCGGTCAACTTGGCATCGAGTTGCAGGGCCATATCTATCCACCGCGCTGCCTCTTCCATATGCGCGCGCTCGATCCAGAACCATGACAATGCTCCAGCAAGACGCAACGCCGTTTCAAGCCTAACGAGTGGCTCACTTGCTGTCTCCTCTAGAGACCATTCCAGGGCAGCTCGCAAATTGTCATGCTCTTCCTCCATGCGCGCCAGCCACTGCGCTTGGTTGGGACCGCGCCATTCACGCACAAATCGCTCAGTCAGCATCAAGTAGTATGAGGCGTACCTGGTATACATTCCGCCGGCCTCACCTCTAATGGTCAACTGCTCCATGGCATATTCGCGCAGCGTCTCTAGCATCCACACTCGTGGATAGTTTGCCAACTTCGTATGCCGCTTTGGTTGGTGGCGCACGTTGATCAAGCTTTTGCGGACCAGCGACTCTACCACCTCGAAGACCTCTATATCTTCTGCTTCGACTGTGCCGCAAACCTCTTCGATAGCTTCAAGCCTGGCGCTGCCCCGGAACATCGCCAGATGCCTGAACATCTGCTGCTCGCGTTCGCTAAGCAGCTGATAACTCCACTCTACTGTGCTTCGGAGGGTCTGCAATCTAGTCGGCAGGTCCACAGCACCCCCTTTCAATAGTGCCAGGTGGCTGTTCAAACGCTCTAGCATGGCCTCGGGTGTAAGGGTCATGATACGTGCCGCTGCCAGCTCGAGTGATAGGGGTAGGCCGCCGAGTCGTACGCAAATCTCTACTACGGCACTTGCGTTCTCCTGCGTGAGCGTGAAGTCGGGACGCGTGGCAATAGCCCTTTCAACAAACAGGTGCACCGACTCGCATTGCGACAGCTCCTCGAGGGACACCTTTTGCTCTGGATCCGGCAATTCCAAGGGCATCACCGGGAAAAGGTGCTCTCCCCGCAGGCGAAGTGATTCGCGGCTTGTTACGAGTATCTTGAGATTTTCGACCGAGGCTAGGAGATGACTTACCATGAGAGCCGCCGGCAGCAGGTGCTCGAAGTTATCCAGAAGTAAAAGCACCTGCTTGTCAAACAAATAGTCCTTCAGGGCTTCCAATGCTGGAAGCCCTCCATTCTCGCGCAGTTCAAGTGCCTGGGCTATTTTGGGTGCCAGCAGTTGAGCATCGCGCAACTCGGCCAGCCCAACGTAGAAGACCCCATCGCGAAATACATTGCGCAGGCTGGCGGCCGCCTCTAAGGCCAGGCGGGTCTTGCCGCTGCCGCCCATACCAGTGAGGCTGACAATTCGTACTGTCTGCCTTGTGAGCAACGCCTCTAACTGTTCCAGTTCGTGCTCGCGCCCAATGAAACTCGTAGTCTGCCACGGGAGGTTATCTCGCCGCAACCGCCGTGCATGTGGTGGGTTGTCTGAGGCGCTGCTTTGAACCACAGCCGTCTCAGTTGTCGAATTGGCATCGCTGAGTGGTCGTCCCATCTCCAGAACCTGGGTACGTGCCTCCTGTTCGATCCGTGGATGTTCAACTGCCGGCATGGCATGACTTACTTGGCGCGCTACACGTTCGAAGCGTGCCCGCTCCGGGTCGGTTAAGTTTAGAGCCCCCGCAAGTTGTTGCACCGTATAGCGCCGCGGGCGCCGCTTGATACCGCGTTCCAGGTCACCTATGGCTCGAACGCTCAAGTTGGCGTGCTCGGCAAGTTCCTCCTGCGTGAGACCGCAGGCGGTGCGATGGGCGCGTAGCAGGTCAGCGAACGTAGGATATTGTGCGTTTTCCAAAGCTCTCACTCTCCAGTGGCGGATTTCCCATACGAGATTAATTTCTACTCAATATAACGAGAGACTCAAGTGCGCGTGGCAGTATACCAGATTGTGTGTGCAAAACTGCCGACGAAAGTGCCGATTGTGCCTGTCCAGGTAGGGCGTTCGATTATATACTTCGGGCTACGTTTCAACAAACAATAGTCTATAGTCGATGAGAAGCGCCGTAGTTTATTGCAAGGTGACGATACTACTATAACTAGACTTAGTTGGCATCCCTCATCTCCCTAGATATCTAGAACCAGGCGCTTACCCAGATTCGACAAGGAAAACCGGGCTGGGGTACGCAGGTCGTCGGCTCGCTGCAGGGCATCCAAGCCCCAACCGCGGAACCCCGTCCACCTGCGGGTACTCCATTCGCTCCCTTCCAGCCTCATGGTGGGTCTTAAGCCTACAGTATGCATGGGCAGGAGCATGCCACGACCCAGGTATGCACGTCGCCATATAGTGAAAACGCCTTTGTGACTTTAGAACCTCCCGCCAACACGATAGGTATCAGCGGCTTCGAAGTCTAACTGCTCGACGAAGGTAGACGAGTGCATATTTCACACAAGCATTACCATGCCCATAGGAGTAACTTATGAAACGTGAATGGACGGGCGCAACACAAATCGGCAAAAGCTTTCCCCGCGCAGAAGGGAATTCGAGCGCTGGCCTGCTGATGGTCCCGATGAAGGTAGATGCACTTGTGCTAGAGCACGACCAGGTGGTAGTAGGGGCAGTTGCCGATTTCACGATGCTGCCG
>DASVQO010000487.1:0-5655 GCA_036389075.1 Chloroflexia bacterium
GACGCAGAGGGCGCAGAGGTTACGCAGAGATCAGGTTTGTTTGGCTGGTACCAAAAGGAGCAGGGTACATGATGTCGTACCCTGCTCCTTTTGCTTGGAACACTCTCTATTAATCTTGGCGCTACCTTGGCGTTCTTGGCGTCTTGGCGGTTCCGTCTAGTTCGGACTACTGACGGGTGTTGAGGGCGTCGAGACCTTTTTCTATGGTGCGGAGGTGCTTGCCAAGCTGGTCGCGTAGCTGGGAGAGCACCTGGCGGGCGTACTCGTCGGCTCCGTTGATGCGCTCCTGGGCCTCCGTCTCCACCTCTTCGAGGTACTGGTAGGCGCGCGCCTGGGCCTCGGCCATCAGCCCTTGCTCGTCCAGCAGCATCTCGGCCTGCTGGTGGGCGTTCTTCAGGATGTCGTCGGCCTGCTGCTGGGCCTCGGAGAGGATGCTGTCCCGCTCCTTGAGCACCTTGCGGGCGGCCCGTATCTCATCGGGCACCACCGAGCGCATCTGGTCTATCAGGTCTGCAAGCTCCTGCTCGTCCAGCATCAGCTTGCCCGATATAGGCACGCGCCGGGCACCCGTAACCAACGACTCCAGCCGTTCTATCAAGAACTGCAGGTCCATGCGCATCTCGCTGCTAGTAGCGACCATAGTCATCACCTCTACCGGGTGCCACATTGCCGGTAAAGCGCGGTGCCGGCAACTTCACAGGAAGCCCGCACTCGCCTTGCCCGCCAGGCAACATCCTCACACATCTCTAACGTCGGCGGCAGCCAGGCCGCGATTGAACTTGGTTTGCAGCGCCTCGGCCACGTTCGGCGGCACTACATCCGACAGCTTGCCGCCGAGCATCGCTAGCTCGCGCACCACGCTGGCGCTCAGGAACGAATATTCCTGGCTGGTCATCAGGCAGACCGTCTCTATCGAGGGGTCCTGTTGACGGTTGATGAGAGCCAGTTGGAACTCCCACTCAAAATCGGTCACCGCGCGCAGGCCCCTGACGATGAGCTGCGCGCCCACCTCCTGGGCGTAGTGCACCGTAAGCCCCCGGTAGCTCGTCACAGTCACCCGCCCGTCGATGCCCATCTCCTGTAGCGACTCCCTGATGAGAGACAGCCGCTCGTCGAGGCTGAACAAGGGACTCTTGTTGCGGTTGTCCCCCACCGCCATGACAAGCCTGTCGCACAGGCTGAGGGCGCGGCGTGCTATGTCGAGATGCCCCACCGTCACCGGGTCGAACGTGCCCGGATAGACCGCTATCCGCTCCGGGTGGCGCCCGTCTCCGGTGTGTGCCTGCATCCTGCTCGGTGCTCCTTGTATCGGACTATAGTCGCGGCGGCTGTTGAAGTATGCTCAGCGGGTGGTAAGCGCGGTCCCGCTTGCTACTCCGCGATAAGCTCGTAAATGGAAAAGGCCGAACCGCCCATAACCCTGTGCCTGGCGCGCTTGAGACGTCCGCCGCCGTACTCGTCCGCCAGCTTGACCTGTGTGGCGTGCCCTATTACCAGTATGCCATCCTCCGCCAGCAACGGCCCCGCGGCGATTGTTTCCAACGTGTTGGTTATCGCGGGGTCGGCGTACGGAGGGTCGAGGAGTATTATATCATAATCGGCGGCAGTGTCTACCACGCCCGGCGACGGGTTGTGCGCTTTGGCACGCATGGCGACAAACGCGCCCACGTCCATCTTGTAGACACGCGCCCGGCCCGACAGCCCTGTGGTCGCCAGGTTGTCCTCGATTATGCGTACCACCCCCGCGTTGTGCTCCACGAAATCGACCCACTCTGCCCCCCGCGACAGCATCTCTATCCCCAGCGCCCCGCTCCCGGCGTACAGGTCGAGCACCCGCGCACCTCCCAGTCCATACGGCATCAACGTATCGAAAAGGGAGGTCTTGAGCCTGTCGGTCATGGGCCGGGTGCCGCTTGTGGCGGGGCCTTTGAGGGTGCGGCCTTTGGCTGTTCCGGAGATTACTCTCATGAGTTGTAACTCGTAGTAGCAATTATTTAGTAAAGAATTATAAGAAAAGGAGGGAGAACTGGGGGACACCCCCAGCCCCCCGTCAGGGGAGTACCCCTGCACCCCCTGCGGAAAGAACTGGGGGACACCCCCAGCCCATGGCAGGGAGAATTTGTGACACCCCTGCCGCCTCGGGGGACACACATGCTCCCCTTTAGCTACTGGTTGGCGTCCGTCTCGGCCCTGCTCCAGAAGGCTTCGAGCACCTCTTTGAGGGGGGTGTGTTCGGGCTGGGCGAGGTCGGGGTCGCGGGCGAAGAGGGTTTTGGCTTGCTCGCGGGCGAGGGCGAGGGTTTCCATGTCGGAGAGCTTCGCCATGCGCAGGTCGGGCATGCCGGACTGGCGGGTGCCGAAGAACTGGCCGGGTCCGCGTATCTTCATGTCCTCTTCGGCCAGGCGGAAGCCGTCGTGTGTCTCCTGTATGATCTGCATGCGCTCGAAGGCCACTCCCTGCGCGTCGTCGGCCAGCAGCACGCAGAACGACTGGTGCTCGCCCCGACCCACGCGGCCGCGAAACTGGTGCAGCTGCGACAGCCCGAAGCGGTCAGCCCCCTCTATCAGCATGACCGTGGCGTTGGGCACGTCGATGCCCACTTCCACCACGCTGGTGGACACCAGGATGTCGGCATCTCCCCGGTTGAAGGAGGCCATGATCTCCTCCTTCTCTTTCGGCTTCATGCGCCCGTGCAGGAGCGCGAGCTTGCGGCTTGTGAATACCTCCGATTGCAACCGCTCGTACTCGGCAACCGCGGCCTTGGCCTCTATCTTGTCCGACTCCTCCACGAGCGGGCAAATGACGAACGCCTGCCTGCCCTCGGCCACCTTCTTCTCGATGAAATCGTAGGCCTGGTTGCGCCGCGTGGCGTCCACCCAGCGCGTCTTGATGAGGCGTCTGCCGGGTGGCATCTCGTCGATGACGGACACCTCAAGGTCGCCGTAGATCGTGAGGGCGAGGGAGCGCGGGATGGGGGTGGCGGTCATAACGAGCGTATGCGGCATCAGCCCCGCCTCGATGCCCTTCTGGCGCAGGGCGTCGCGCTGCATCACGCCGAAGCGGTGCTGCTCGTCCACCACGATCATCGCCAGCCGCTTGAACGCCACGCTCTCCTGTATCACCGCGTGCGTGCCCACCAGGATGTCGATCTCGCCGGAGGCCGTGGCGGCGTAGATTTCGTTCTTCTCCTTGCGGGTGGTGCTGCCCTTCAACAGCCGCACCGTGGGGGCCGGTTGCCCGTCGCGCTCGAGCGCCACCATCATGCGCGACAGGCTCTTGTAGTGCTGCTCGGACAGGATTTCGGTGGGGGCCATGAGCACGGCCTGCGCCCCGTTGCGCACCGCCAGGTAGAGGGCCGCCGCCGCCACCACCGTCTTGCCTGAGCCTACGTCTCCTTGCAGCAGGCGCGTCATCGGCACTGTGCTCGAAATGTCGGCGGTAATTTCGCCAATCACCCGCCGCTGAGCGTCGGTTAGGTCGAACGGCAGCGAGGAATAGAAGTGCTGCAAGTCGTCGCCCTCAACCTTCAGCGGCAGGCCCTTTTGCGACTCCTGCCAGGCCCGCTTGCGCTGGAGCATGCCAAGCTGGATCAGCAGGAACTCGTCAAAGGCGAGGCGCTTGGTAGCTTTGGCGGCGTCCAGTTTGCTTTCGGGGAAGTGTATCTGGCGGATAGCGGTCACAAGGTCGAGCAGTTGGGCGTCGCGCTTCATCGTCTCCGGCAGGTAATCGGTTAGCTGGTCCGAAAAACGCTCCACTGCGTCGTGCATGATGCGCCGCAACGTGCGCCTGTAAAGCCCCTCGGTGGAGCGGTAGACCGGCACGATGCGCCCGGTGTGCAGTAGCTCCGAGTCGTAAGGCTCCCACTCGGGCGAACTGAACTGCAAGCGGCCGTTGAACTCGGCGGGCTTGCCTGAAATGACTATGGCATCGCCCTGGTGAAGCTGCCGGGCTATGTAGTCCTGGTTGAACCACGTTACGAGGATGATACCGCTGTCGTCCGACACCGTGGCCGTGACCATAGGCCGCCCGTTGCGCGTGGGCCGCACCTCCACGGACCAGATAGTGCCCACCACCGTCTGGTTCACGTCGGGCCGAAGCTCGGCTATGGACTTCATCTCCGAAAAGTCGTCGTAGCGGAAGGGGAAGAACAGCAGGGCGTCGCGCACCGTATAGACCCCAAGCCGCTTCAGCAGCCGCGCGGTGGCCTCCTGCACGCCGCGCAGCACCGTCACGGGGGAGTCGAGGGTGGCGCTACGGCGGGCCGCACGGGCGCTTTTAGCCGGGGCCGAGGGGGCTTCCACCAGGGGCGGAGGGGCGATACCGCTGCGGAATGAGGAGATAGGGGCCTTGGCGCGGGGGTCCGTATCGTCAAAGCCGGTGAAGCCTTCTATGCCGTGTGGGGCATGCCCGTTGCCCGACGCGCCGTTCTTGCCGCCCGCGTGCTTGCCGTTCGTGCCGGGCACCACGCGCACGCCTTCATCGAACAGGGCAAGCAGCTCGCTAGCCCGGCGAACGGCCCGCTCCCGCTCCCCCACCTCGACTGCCGCGTACCCGCCGAACGCCCCCGCTATAGCCTCGGCCATCGCTTTAGCCCCACGCTCGGCACCCACTATCTGCTCCGACCACCGGCGCGCGAAAGCTTCCAGCCCGCCCTGGACCGAGGCGTCCGCGAATCCTTTATGCTCCTCCAACCGGAGGATGTTGCGAAATACGTTGGTAGGTATCGGCATGAGGCTGCGGGTGATGGGTGATGCGTGATGCGTGACGCGCTGGGGTCGTGGTGGCGAGGATTAGCGCGTCTGTTCTTATTGTACCCCAGAGGGCGGGGGAAGGGAAGCGAGGTGGAAAAGGGACCGGGGGTTGGGTTCTTGCTGGTTTGGGGTAGGGGAAAGCGGCCTGGAAGGGGGAGGTTAGCTTCGCGGGGACGCCCTATGGGGGACGCCCTATGGGGGACGCCCTGTGGGGGACGCCCTATGGGGGACGCCCTATGGGGGACGCCCTGTGGCTAAAGCCACGGGCTGGGAAGTGGCGAAGTCTCCTTCGGAGACTAGGGCCAATGTGCGAAGTGCAGGAAGTGAGCAAACAAAGTAGCCCTTGTCATTCTGAGCGTAGCGAAGAATCTCGTCCTCCATGCAGGTGTTGCCCTCTTCTCAACCACATAGCAGCACATGGCACTTTGATATCCTGAAGAAAGGTGGTACTTAGGTGCTGAAGGACGAGATTCTTCGCTACGCTCAGAACGACAAAGGAAGCGAGAGTCCCCCATGAGGCACTTTGCAGACGGACTCTACCCTCGCGCTCCTCAGTCTCCGAAGGAGACTTCGCTACTTCCCAGCCCGTGGCTTCAGCCACAGGGCGTCTCTACTGCCTGTAGCCCCTCTCACTGCGCGCTTGTTACTTCGCAAGAAAAGCCACCCCTACGGCCCCCGGCCCTATGTGCGTGCCCAGCACCGCGCCTATATGCGCCACGACCACCGGCTCCGGCGGGCTGAAGCGTTCTCGCAGCAGTTGCAGCAATTGCGCCGCGCCTGTCTCGTTGGCGCCGTGCATCACGGCCAGGGCTTCGGGCTGCCCCTTCTCGGCGGTAAGCTCTACTATGCGTTCCAGGGCGCGTTTTTGGGTGCGGACGCGCTCCAGGATGATCGCCTCGCCGTT
>DASVQO010000488.1:0-4357 GCA_036389075.1 Chloroflexia bacterium
TGCTGGTCCAGGTTCTTTATTTGCGGCCGGGGCGGAGTACGTACCGTCTGTCCGTCCTCGTCTCGGAAGACGATGCCCTCCACGTGGTGCAGCCTGTGCGGCCCGCTCGTGGCTAATGCAGGGATTAGCGCCTCAAGGGTAAGCTCGCCCTCGCCCACGGCGACGACGTCCGCCCCGGCGTTGAGGAACTGGTCGGCATAATGCGGCGGCTCCGGCCCACCCACTATCACGCGCGCTCCCATTGCTTTGCAGTGCCTAATCATGGGCAGAACGTTCAGCTTGGTCATCAGGTTCGTGTAGATGCCAACGACGGGGGGCCGCTTCTGTGTGACGTATGCCTTCCATGCGTCGAGGGTGGAGAAGGTGGTATCGAACAGGTCAACCGCAAAGCCCCGGCTCTTGAGGTGCGAGGAGATGTAGAGGAGGCCCAGCGTGGGGTAGGGCTTCATCACCTTCAGCTCGTGAGGGTCTTCGTAAAGGAAATAGCCGTGGGTCAGGAGAATGTCCATAGTTGAGGTGCCTTGTCTAGGACAGCCTGGGCGCGGGGTGAAGCGCCTCGACCAGCTTCTGCTCTATCGGAAAGCGGTAGAAATCGCGGTCCACTCGCCAGCGGGCCACCGCTTGTAGGGGTAACGTTATTGGGTGGCTGTGCCGCCCAAAGGCGTACTTCTGGTAAAACTTGAACCGCTCCACCCGCTCGAACTTTTCGCGGCTTACCCACGGTCCCGCCGAGCCAACGTAGTCGAAGTCGGCCCACTCCTCCAGGGAGCAGGGGAAGGCATAGTTGGTGGAGCGTAGCTGGTCGGCAAGCTCGTTACCGGGGTAGGGCTTGTAGAAGAACACGGCTGCTTCGAAGTCCTTGCTCATGCCGCGCAGCTTCTTGGCGATGGCCAGGGTGGCCTCAAAGCTGTCGTCAGGCTCATCGGGGAAGCCCACGATGAAGTTCCAGATCGCCCCGATGCGGTGGCGGGCGAGCTTCTCGGCGGCGGTGAACACCTGGGCCACGGTGATGTCCTTCTTGATGCGCTTGAGCATCTCGTCGGTGCCCGCCTCCACGCCTATCATCACGCGGCGCAGGCCGGCCTGGCGGCAAAGGGTGAGGGTCTCATCGGGAAGGCGGTGGCCCTGGTCGGCGCGCATGGTGCCCGTCCAGGTGAAGCGCAGCCCCGCGTCGAGGAAGGCCCGGCAGATGTCCTCAACCCGCTGGCGATGGGTGAAGAACGTCTCGTCCTGGAAGGCCACCTCCTCGAAGCCGTACTTCCTTGAAAGCTCCGATAGTTCCTCCGCGAGGCGTGCGGCGTGCAGGCCGTACCAGCTTCGGTTGTAGACGAAAGGGTCTGCGCAGAAGGCGCAGCGGAAGCGGCAGCCCACCGAGGAGATGTAATCGAGCTGCCGTTTACCCTTGTGCCGGAAGTAGGCTTCAACGTCTATCAGGTCGTAGTTGTGCCGGGGGAAGCGGTTCACGTCAGCCGTGGGGCGGGGCGGGTTGCTGGCAATATTGCCCTCCCTGTCACGCCAGGTGACGCCCTTTACCCCGCTGAGGTCGGCACCCGCAGCAAACCGCTCGACGACCTCTACGAACGTCTCTTCACCCTGGCCGCTAACAGCGACATCCACGCTCGGCTCGGCCAGGCACTCGACAGGGAAGAGCGAGGGGTGCCAGCCGCCCCAGACGATGGGGAGGTGTGGGAACTCGCGCTTTACGCGCCTGCTCACGTCAAGCGCGTCGTGAATGGGGTCTCCGGTGAGCACGCTAATGCCGAGGCAAAGGGCATCTGCCGCTTCCCGCAGCACCGCGCCTAGCGGATCGGCTTCCAGGCGGCCGTCGATGATCTTGACCTCGTACCGCGTGCTGTCAAGGGTCGAGGCCACGGCGACTAGGCCCAGGGGCATGGTCCAGAAAACGGCCCTGGGGTTGTAGAGGACGATTTTGCGGCGAGAGGGCGCGGTCATAGCTTACTCGGCCTGCGCGGAGGGGGTAGCCGCCGCCTCGGGTGACAATATCCTGGGGAGGGCCAGGGGGCTCGGGTTGGGACGCCGGGCAAGCGCCTCCAGCTTGCGTCGCTCGATGGGCAGCGTCGCGAGGTTGTAGACCATGGTGGCCGCCGCCCGTGCCAGTGAAGTAGCCGCCTTCCTCTCTTTAGCAGGGCGAAGCGAGCGCCACGCCTTGCCCGCGCGGTACTCCTTGTGCAGCACGGTGTGCAGCTTGCGGTAGAAATCGCTCGAATAGGGGCCGGTGTACATCATCTCGAAGTCGCCCGAGTCGAGCCAGTTCTGCTTGTCGCCAAGCTGGGCGCGCACGTTGTCGTAGAACCTGGTGCCCGGCAGCGGGTACGAGACGGACATGCCGATGTCGTCGGGGCGGCACTCGCGCACCATGCGGAGGGTGGCTTCTATGTCCTGGCGGTCCTCGCCGGGGTAGCCGAATTGCAGGAAGAAGGCTATCTTTACGCCCTGGTCGTGCAGGTCGCGGGCCGCGGAGTAAATCTGCTCCACTTTTGTGCCCTTGTCCATCGCGTCGAGGATCTTCTGCGAGCCCGACTCCGCCCCGACCCACACTATCTCGCACCCGGCGCGCTTCAGGGCCTCCGGTATGCCGGGCTTGATGAGATCGACGCGCAGCAGGCACTTGAAGGGCACCTTCGCGTCGAGGCGGTTGACTTCAGCGGCGAAACGCTCTATCCAGCCCGGCTTGAGGCCGAAAATATCGTCGGCGAACCAGATATGGTCGGGGGCGAAATGCTCCTTGAGCCAGCGAAGCTCGGCCGCCACGCTCTCGGGAGAGCGGACGTTGTAGCGCTGCCCGTAGATAGGCTTTGCGCACCAGTTGCAGTGATAGGGGCAGCCGCGAGTGGTCACCATGTTCATCGAGTAGTAACCGTGGTGCTTCAGCCACGCCGACCGGTACCGGTCGATGTCCACGAGGTCCCACGCGGGGAACGGCAGGGCGTCGAGGTCCTTGATGAACCCGCGCCTGGCGGGATTGGGGTGTTCGGGCAGGGCCAGGCCGGGGATGTCTGTGAGAGGCGTGGCGGCCCGCCCGGTGAGTGAGTCCAGCGTTTCGGCCAGCGTAATCTCACCCTCGCCGATGATGATGGCCGAAGCCCCGCGCGCGAAGTATTTCGCGCGGTGGTCGGTGGCGTCGGAGCCGGATACCAGCACGGGGATGCCGCGCGCCGCGCCCGCCGAAATCATGGTAAAGGCCGCCTCACGCATGCGCGACAGGCACATTTTGGAGAGATAGTTGAAGCTGTCCTCGTAGATGACAGCGAACTGGGGCTTATGCAGGTCGAGGGCGTCCGCCCATTCGGCTTCCGTCTCCGCAAGCATGGAGTCGAACAGACGCGCATCGTAGCCGCGCTCGCGAAGGTAGGAGGCAGCGTAGAGGGTGCCCAGGGGCGGGTATGGCTTCATGCCTTCCCATTCCTTGGGGTCAAAGCGCATGTAATATGACTGGCCCAGGAGAACGGTGGTCATTTACCTAACCCTTCGAGTGCGGCGGCTTACTGTCGCAGAGCAGACGGTGCGCACTGCCATTTAAGTACGGGGGCAGTTACAGGCGTAGCACGCACTATATAGCGGTGATTGTATCAGCGCGAGGTCAGTTGAGTCAACCGTGCCAGCAGCCTTTCAAGCCGCTCGGTCTGGGTGGCGAGGTCGTAGTTGCGCCGGACCGTGGAAGCCGCGTTGTCACTCCACCTTGCGTACTCGTCAGCCAGCAGGTCGGCCACGGCTTCCATAGCGCGGGACATGGCATAGATGCTCCGTTCGGCTACGAGCACCCCAGAAGCCTGCCCGGTGCGAATCTGGTCCTCGCCCAGGTCCGCCAGGGCACCGACGGGAGGGGCGATCCAGGGCAGCCCTACGGACATAGCCTCAAGCGCGGCCATGCACTGCGCCTCGTGCCAGGAGCCTAGCACGAAGGCGCGCGCCTGACCGTGCACCTCCGGCAGCCTGTCGTGTGGCACCTCACCAAGAAAGGTGACATATTCCGCAAGGTGAAGCTTTTCAACCAGGCGCAAGAGGTGGGGCTTGAGAGGGCCATCTCCGGCGATGCTCAGGCGTGCATCCAGATCGGGGCGGCGGTGGCGCAAGTCAGCCAGGCTGCGCACGAGCCAAGTATGATTCTTGATGGGAATCAGGCTACCTACGGAGACGAACCGGCTCGGTGGGTCCTGCCCACGCTGCGGTACGGTTCTGGCGAAGCGCGCTGTGTCCACCCCCAGGGGCCAACGGACGGCGGTCTGCTTCGAGAAGGGGAACTCGGTAACCAGTGTGTTAAGCAGTTGCCGCGAAGGTGCCGTGATTCTGTCGGCAATGGCAAGGGTGTGATTGAGCAATACCCCGTCCAGCCCCT
>DASVQO010000489.1:0-15534 GCA_036389075.1 Chloroflexia bacterium
CCGCTCCATCGAAGCGGTCCGGCCACCTCAAGTGAAACGTCCGCACGAGCGTCAGTCCCACCTTCTCCATGACATGCCGGGAGGCCAGGTTGTCCGCGTGCGCAGACGCCACCACGCGAGGCACGCCCAGCACGGTAAAGCCCATGCGGACGAGGGCGCGCGAGCCTTCAGTCGCATAGCCCTTGCCCCAGGTTGACTTGCGCAACCGGTAGCCCAGCTCAGGTTCGTCGGGGCTACCATCTGCCTCCGGCCGGAAGAGGAACCACCCGACAAATTCTCCGGTGGCCTTTTCGACCGCCGCCCAGAAGCCGAAGCCCTCCTGACGCTGGCCGTATTCGATGAACCAGGGCAGGTCGTCGTTTTGCACTACATCGAGGGGCGTGGGGTGGCCCCCGTTGACGTAGCGCATTACGTCGGGGTCGCTATCGAGATCGAACAGGTTGTGTGCGTCGGCGTCTGTGAACGGGCGCAGCAGCAATCGTTCGGTTTCGAGCGAGACTTGCATCGCAATTCCTCCTCACAGCGGGTCTAGCACGGGCAGAACAGCCGGTCCGCATACCGGCTGCCATCCATAGCGCTATAACTCGCGCAGTGTATCAGCAGTATGCGTTTTCGACAACTATTGTGGGCAACCTGTGCAGGTTAGTTCATGAGAGTGCCTATGAGGCAGGGAAATGGGCTGTGCATACGTAGTACACTGCGTGTTACACTCGAAGATAGGGCACCATTGACATAGCTATACTTGATGCCCTACTATAGCTGCTGTGGAATTAGGTGCATCACCTTGCATTTCCCTCCTCAGACGGTACCCATTTTGTCCTTCGAGTTTGCGCTCTTTGTAGCGGAAGGTTGTTGCTGTGGACCCTGTTATTATTGTAGTTGCCGTCCTCGCTGTTGTGGCTATAGCGTCGTTCTTTGTGTTTCGGCAACGTAGCAAGGTTGAAATAAGCGGGCCGTTGGGCACGAAAGTCAGCATAGACGGATCAAACGACCCTGCTCCCCCCACGCCGGGCATCAAAATAGGCACGGCTGTAAGCCACGGTGGAAGCACGGTCACAGAAGACCACACCGGCAGAGGAATAGTAGCGGACAGGCTTGAGGCGCAGCGTGACGTACGCACGACGCTATCCCAGACGGAGAATGACCCCGGCCCAAAAGCCTAGCCCCCGGCACCACACCGGGGGCGGCGCAACCCGGCAGCATGAATATCGGTGCGCTAGCGAGCGGTGGTAACGCAACCATCGTCGGCGGCGACTATATAATAAGCCAGGCGGCCACTCCCAGCATCAGGAGCCTGCACCAGCTACGCGCCCCTGTGTCAGACTTCGTTGGACGGCAAGCCGAAATCGACCGGCTTGTAGAAGCCCTCAGCGAGGCGACTAGGAGCGGCACGGCAGCCATCACCGGCATGCGCGGCCTGGGCGGAATTGGCAAGACAGAACTGGCCTACGCGGTCGCCCAACGCCTGGCGGACATCTTTCCTGACGCCCAGCTTCTGCTCGAGATGCGTGGGACCAGTAACAACCCCCTGCCGCCGGAGCAGGCCCTCCAAACCGTCATCCGCGCTTTCGAACCGCTTGCGCAATTACCCGATGACCTCAACGGGCTGCGAGCTGCCTACGTTTCGCTACTCACTGGGAAGCGCGTCCTCGTGCTGGCTGACGACGCGAAGGATGCAAGACAGGTGGAGCCGTTGCGACCCCCGCCTGGCTGCGCCCTCTTGCTGACCAGCCGCCAACACTTCAACCTACCTGGGATGGAAACTCTGGACCTGGGGATACTACCCCAACCGGAAGCCGAGCAATTGCTCCTGGAAATTTACCCCGCTATTGGCTCTACCGCGCCCCGCATGGCGCAACTCTGTGGAAGGCTGCCGCTGGCGCTACGTTTGTCAGCCAGTGTGTGCGCGAACTCCGCAAGAAGCATTGAGCACCACCTCAAGGAATTAGAGGATGAGCGGGCGCGCCTGGCACCTCTACGCGACCCCGATGACCCTAACACGAGTGTAGAAGCCTCGTTCCTACTGAGCTATACGACGCTTGACCCGATAGAGCAACAGGTACTATGCCAGCTTGCAGTCTTCCCCGCTAACTTCGACTTGATCGCAGCAGAAGCCGTTGTGCAGGTGGATGGAGCAGAAGACCAACCTTCCACAGTCAATCCTCGGCCGCTGGAAGACCTGTTTGATCTCCTCTACCGCCGCAGCCTGTTGGAATGGGACAGGCAAACTGAACGGTATAGCTTACACGACCTAATTCGTGTCTTCGCACTGGCGCGGTTAGATGGTGAGGAAGCTGTACGTTTACGCCACGCACAGCATTACGTGAGGGTTGCTGCTGTCGCGGACGAGCTGTTTTTTAAGGGTGGACAGAACATACGGCGCGGTTTGGAACTGTTCGACCAGGAGCGGGCAAATATAGACGCGGGCTGGAACTGGGTACGCGAGCACTCTGCCAGCGCATCAGGCAGTACATCCAAAATGACTGACGAGTTGCTGCTGGACTACTCGGATGCAACAGCTTACGTCGGAGCTCTACGTTATAACACGCGACGGGAGCGTGTACCTCATCTGGAAGAAGCAATAGAAACTGCACAGAGGTTGGGCCACAGAGTCGCAGAGGCCAGCGCCCGAGGCAACTTGGGCATGGCTTGCGCGGCTTTGGGTGAGACACATAAAGCCATCGAGTATTACGAGCAGAGCCTGGAAATCACTCGTGAGGTAGGCGACCGCCGGGGTGAGGGTGGCGTTCTTGGCAACTTGGGTCTGGCTTACTCGGGCTTGGGTGAGACACATAAAGCCATCGAGTATTACGAACAGCATCTGCAAATTGCTCGCGAGATAGGCCACCGCCGTGGTGAAGCAAACGCCCTGGGCAATTTAGGTATTGCTTACTCGGACTTAGGTGAGACACATAAAGCCATCGAGCATTACGAACGGCAGTTGGAAATCACTCGTGAGATAGGGGATCGCTATGGTGAGGCAAACGCCCTGGGCAATTTAGGTATTGCTTACTCGGGCTTGGGTGAGACACATAAAGCCATCGAGCATTACGAACAGAGCCTGGAATTCACTCGTGAGGTAGGCGACCGCCGGGGGGAGGCTACCGCCCTAGCCAATTTAGGTAACGCTTACGCTGCTCTGGGTGAGACACATAAAGCCATCGAGCATTACGAGCAGAGCCTGGAAATCACTCGTGAGGTAGGTGACCGCCATGTGGAGGGTAGTGTTCTTGGCAATTTAGGTGTTGCTTACGCGGACTTGGGTGAGACACATAAAGCCATTGAGTATTACGAACAGCGTTTAGCAATCGCTCGTGAGATTGATGACCGACGTGGTGAGGCATACACTAGATGGAATTTGGGCGCGTTGATAGCCAAAACAGGTGATCTGGCGAAAGCGATAGATCTATTGCAAATGACGGTTGATTATGAGCGTGAGATAGGTCACGTGGGTGCAGAAGAAGATGCAGCCGAGTTAGAGCGGTTGCGAAAACGGCTAGCCGGAGACTAGCCTTTGCACAGGGCCATCAGAACCTCCCGCTGATTACCTCTTCCTCTCGTCCAAGAGTCACTCCTCAAGAACATTCCCAATTTCCAGCTTGCCAGGCGCTACCTCTCACGCACGGCCCTAATCTTGCTGCACCACGCCCAAGCATCCACGCCCGTTAGCGCGAAACAAGCATTGCCAGGGCGATCAGGACAAGGGAGTTGCATATGAGTTCGTTCCCCAACCGGCGGCGGGCAATCGCCCTGGTGCTGTTGCTGGGCCTGGTGGTCGCGGCGGTGAGTTGCACCGTACCCGACCCGTTCGCCGCCCCCGCGCCGACTGTATCGACTGCTCCGACCGCTACCACAGCGCCAACCCCCAGCCCCACGCCCTCCGGCCCGCGCACCGTATTCGTGCACCTGTTCGAGTGGCGGTGGGCGGACGTGGCGCAGGAGTGCGAAACCTTTCTAGGGCCAAAGGGTTATGCCGCCGTGCAAATCTCACCGCCCCAGGAGCACCTGGTGGCCCCCAACAACCCCTGGTGGGAGCGGTACCAGCCGGTCAGCTATCGCCTCGAAAGCCGCAGCGGCACCCGCGCCGAGTTCGCGGATATGGTCAAGCGCTGCAAGGCGGCGGGCGTGGACATCTACGCCGACGCGGTGATAAACCACATGTCGGGCATGGACAGCGGCACCGGCATAGCGGGCACGGCCTTCACCCACTACAGCTACCCCGGCCTCTACGAGTTCGCGGACTTCCACCACTGCGGCCTCAGTGGGAGCAGCGACGACATCTTCAGCTACCGCAACCGCAAAGAGGTCCAGACCTGCGAGCTGGTCAACCTGGCCGACCTCGACACCGGGGCGGGCAAGGTGCAGGACCGCATCGCCGCCTATCTCAACGACATGCTGAGCCTGGGCGTGGAGGGCTTCCGCATCGACGCCGCCAAGCACATCGACACCAACGAGCTAAAGGCGATATTTGCCAAGCTGGACAAAACGGCGGACGGCGACGAGCCTTACATCTACCAGGAAGTGATAGAAGGGCCGGGCGAGCCTATCACGGCCACGGAGTACCTGCAAAACGGCGACGTGACCGAGTTCAAGTTCAGCGCGCGTGTCGGCCCCAATTTCCGCAACGGCCAGCTCGCGGGCATGGAGGAGTTCGGCCTGACCCGCGCCTTCATCCCCAGCGACAAAGCTATCGTCTTCACCGACAACCACGACAACCAGCGCGGGCACGGCGCGGGCGGTAACGTCCTCACCTTCAAGGACGGCCCTCTCTACAACCTGGCGAACGTTTACATGCTGGCCTGGCCCTACGGTTACCCGCAGGTTATGTCTAGCTACAACTTCGACAACGCGGACCAGGGGCCGCCCTCCAATCCCGACGGCAGCACAAAACCGGTCTACTCGAACGGCGTGCCCGACTGCGGCAAGACGAACTGGGTGTGCGAGCACCGGCGGCCCGAAATCGCCGGGATGGTGGGCTTCCGCAACTACACCGCGACCCGCTTCGAGGTCACGGATTGGTGGACCAACGGCGGCAAGGCCATCGCCTTCGGGCGCGGCGACAGGGGCTTCGTGGTCATCAATCGCGAGGATACCGCGCTGGACGAGACCTTCAAGACGAGCATGCCCGCCGGTACTTACTGCGACGTGACAAGAGGCGAACTGGCAGCCGATGGCAAGGGTTGCACCGGGCCGAGCGTGACGGTGAGCGCGGCGGGCGAATTCACCACCTCCGTGCCGCCGACGAGCGCGGTGGCGATTCATGGCGGGGCGAAGGTCGCAGGGCCGTGAGACGGCGGCTCAGGCCGAGGACCGGGGGATGAAGGGACAGGCGATCTTGTGCTGGACCGGCTCAACTTCCCGCGCGCCGTCGGCATGTTCTAGCAGGTAGCGCACGGCCCAACGGCCCATCTGGTAGTGGGGCAGTTCCATCGTGGAGAGGGGCGGGGAGAGTTGCGCCGCTATTAGCTCCAGGTTGTCGAAGCCCACCACCGCAACGTCGCCGGGGATAGCCAGCCCCAGGTGGCGTAAAGCATCGTAGGCCCCCATCGCGGTGAGGTCGTTGAAGCAGAAGAGGGCGGTGGGTGGCTCAGGTAGTTGCATAAGCTCCATAGCGCACCTGTAGCCGCCGCTGGTGTGGGTGGTCGTGCCATACTGCACCAGCCGGGGGTCGAACGCCACGCCGTGGGCTTCAAGGGCCTGCCTGTACCCTTCCAGGCGTCCGGCCTGCGCGGGCATGGGATCGACGTTATTGATGAAGCCGACGCGCCGGTGCCCCTTCTCCAGCAGCACCTCGGTGGCCGCCCGCCCACCCTGCACCTCGTCGGGCACCACCGAGGGCAGCGACCGGTCTTCGGCGTAGCAGTCGAGCAGCACGGCGGGCACCTGCGAAATGGCGGCAGGTGGGGTCACGCTGTGATGGAACATCGTCGCGTAAATGATGCCATCGACCTGCCGCTCCAGCAACATCTCTATCGCGTCTCGCTCGATCTTGCGATTGCGGCCCGTGTTGAGCGCGAGCACCATCTTGTCGTTGGCCCACGCCTCGTCCTGCACCCCCTGTATCGTCTTGCCCGCGAGGGGGGTCGCTACCATCTCGTCCGAGACAAAGCCGTCGGAGACGAAGCCTATCGTGTGGGACCTCCGCGAAATGAGGCCGCGAGCCATCGCGTTGGGCCGCCAGTTCAACTCCTTGACCGCCGACCACACACGCTCCCTGGTCTCGGGTGGGATGCTTGCGGCCTGCGCGTCGTTGACCACGAAGGAAACGGTGGTCTGCGACACCCCAGCCAGCCTGGCGACATCCTGTATGGAAGGCTTCTTCGTTTTGGAACGCTCCGGTTTGTTGGACATAGTTAATTTTAGATTCTGGGTTTTAGATTTTGGGTTTTAGATTTTGGATTTCGCAGGTAAGGGCTGCCGGCTGCGAGCGAGCCTACTTGTGCAAGGAGCCGTATAGTTGCTCCAGGCCAGCCTCGTTGAGCAGGCCCTGGCTGGACCCGACTTCACCAATCTTGTACGAGGCGAATACCACGGCCCGGCGCAGTGCCTCCTCCGCGTCGCGTGTGGACAGGTAGTAGTGCATGAAGCAGGCGAACAGGGCATCCCCCGCACCGCCGGTGTTGACGATGGGGCGGGTCGCCACCGCTGGCACCCGCAGCGTGAGGCCGGTGTCGCGGACCGCCAGCAGCGCCCCCTCCTCGCCGAGGCCAATCCCCACCACGCGCACGCCCTGGTAACGCTTCAGCAAGTGCCAGGCCCACATCTCCGACGGTTCCGGCAGCTTTTCGCCGCTCATGAACACGACCTCGGCGGTATCAAGGTAGGGGCGCTTGTAGGGGTCGTCCAGGTCCGCAATCAGTTGCAGGTCCACCGCCACCAGCTTACCGGCCTCGCGGGCGGGTGCCAGCAGCGGGCGGCAGTAGGCCGCCTGGGTGAACAGCACCGCCTCCACGCCCGCCAGCGCTTCGGCGAACAGGTCGGGGGGATACACCTGCGTCATGAGGTCTTTCAAGTCCGTGAAGGCCGCGCGCTTGCCGTTTTCATCGTAGGCGATCACGGAGAGGGCCGTCTTCTCCGCGCGGTCGAGGACGTAGCGGTCGTCAAGGCCGTCGGCGCGAAGTTGCTCGCGGATGGTGGCGGCTGCCGTATCACGGCCCAGAATGGCCGCCAGCACAACGTCATCGCCCAGCACCGACAACGCTTTAGCCAGGTTGTACCCTACCCCGGACACGTCGATATTCACGCCAAAAGGCACAAAGGAAACCGATTCGTAGGCGATTGGGAACGTGGGTGTGCGAAACGTGGTTTCCAGGTTGACGTTGCCCAGGACGAGTAGGCGGGACATGGGGTCCTTTCCACAGGCTCGTTATGAGAGGCTATTCACAAGCATCTGGGTCATAGCCAGGTGCTTGTGCACTGGATGCTATCTTAAGGTAAGAACGTTTGCTATGGGCAACCAGGCTGGACCTTGTCATTTCGAGCGTAGCGAGAAATCTCGTCCTTCAGCACCCAGGTGACCCTATTCTTACAATACAACAGAGCGTCCCATGAGAAAAGGGCCACATCCCGGTGGAGGACGAGATTTCTCGCTACGCTCGAAATGACATAGGGTGGGGCTTACCCGCGTGCGCCCGCACAGCTGCGATTTTGCCTCGCGACAAATTCACCCCTGTATTCTTGCAGCACCTATTGACAGAATAGTCATCTCAGTAGTATACAAGTAAAGCGTTTTAGTGCGTGGCTATCGGAGGGCCGGAACATACAGCATGGGGCAGCAACGCGCCAGGGGCGACCCGGCTGCAATCGAGAAGTTTAGCCTTTCCGCAGGGTGATTGCAACCCTCATGGCTCTCCTGGGAACGCGCTTCTGCCTCTTGAACTCAGTCGTGGCACCTTTTATGCAGAACATTTGCCGGATTTGCGACGATGCTCTGCCCGCCGGCATGGGTCCCTGGTAGAAGGTGCACGGCTCGTTTCGGGGAGGGCCCTTTGGCCGCAGTGGCGAAGTTGGTATAATACGCACAGCCACGCGTCCGGTTTGGGAGCCTAGCGCGATCATGAGGTAATAGCCATTGATGACAGTTACCTGCCCACACTCATTTGCACCACCATTTCGGCTGTGCCCAGGCCGTATGCGGAGCAACACCGGGTTTGAGGCAGCGATGCTAATCAATGCGCCGTATTGTTGTACCAGGGCCTGGCGCAGCACACAGACTATCTCAGGCTGATCGCGGCGGACAACTTCACGGTCGGGCCGGGCGACGGTAGAAAGGAGGTGCCAGGTGATGCGCGCCGCTGAGGCAGGCAACACCCCGAATGGCACCGGCAAAATGGAAGGCCCGCGCAGCAGCCGGGTCTCACCGGATATACAGTCAAGATAACAAGGAGGAGTTCTTCAATGCGGAAGTTTATCAAAATAGTCGTATTGCTCATGATCGCCAGCATGGTGCTATCGGCATGCGGCGGCCAGCCCGCGGCGACGCCCGTGCCCGCCACCGCCACCTCGGCCCCGGCCGCCGATACCGCCACCATGCCCGTGGCTGAGGACACCGCGACTACCGAAGCCCAGGAGCCTGCGGTAGAGGATACCGCCACCACGGCACCCGCCGCCGACGACACCGCCACCACGGCACCCGAAGTCGCCGCTACGCCCACCGTAGTCGTCGGCCAGCCTTCCAAGGAAGGCGTGCTGACACTGTGGGTACAGAGGCTGGCAGTCCCCGCCGTGACCGAAGCGGGCAAGCAGTTCACCGCCAAGTACAACATCCCTGTGTCCGTGCAGGAGCTTGAATTCGGCTCCATCCGCGACCAGCTAAAGACTGCCGGCCCCGCCGGTGAAGGCCCCGACATCATCGCGGGCGCGCACGACTGGCTGGGCGAGCTGGTAAGCAACGGCCTGCTCGAGCCGCTCGACCTGGGCGACAAGGCCGCGAGCTTCGACCCGGTGGCCGTGCAGGCGTTCACCTACGAGGGCAAGGTCTATGGCCTCCCGTATGCTATCGAAGCCATCGCCCTGCTCTACAACAAAGACCTGGTGCCCACCCCTCCGGCCACCTGGGAAGAGCTGAAGACCGTCGCCAAGCAGTTGCAGGACGAGGGCAAGGTGGACCAGGGCTTCGTGCTCCAGCAGGGCGACCCCTACCACTCCTTCCCCCTGTGGACCGGCTTCGGCGGCTACGTGTTCAAGCAGAACCCCGACGGCACCTACGATCCTAACGACGTGGGCCTCGACAATCCCGGCGGCGTGAAGGCCATCACCGAGATCGACTCGATGATCAAGAGCGGCCTGCTCCGCAAGGACATCACGGGCCAAATCGGTGAGACGTTGTTCGCCACCGGCAAGTCCGCCATGACGGTGGGCGGGCCGTGGCGCCTGGCCGACCTGCGCAAGGCCGGTATCAACTATGGCATCGCCCCGCTGCCCAAGATGGAAGTGCAGCCGCAGCCCTTCGTGGGCGCCCAGGGCATGATGGTTTCCGCGTTCGGCAAGAACAAGGACATCGCCAAGGCCTTCCTGACCGAGTTCATGGCAGGCGACGAGCCGATGCAGGCCATGTACACGGCCGACCCGCGCATCCCGGCCTGGTTGCCGGTGCAGCAAAAGGTGGCTTCCTCATCCGACCCCAACGACCTCGATATCGCGGCGTTCGCCAAGTCGGCCTCCGTCGGCATGCCGATGCCTGCGATCCCGCAGATGTCGTCGGTCTGGGAGGACTGGACCAAGGCCATCAACCTGGTATACCAGCAGCAGGAAGAACCTGGAAAGGCCATCACCGATGCAGCCAACTCCATCCGCAGCAAGCTCAAGCCCTAGCGTTGGAGATTCAGGTTCGGAGAATAAGGGGGGCGCGCGAGGGCGCGCCTCCCTCCCAACCTCCAACTTGCTCCTGCGCATACTCGGCCTGATCTTCATTGACGCGGTAGCTTTTTACTTCGCGTACGCCCTGTTCGGCCAGGGCCAGGCGGCGGCGGGCATCGTCCTCCTCGTGGTGACGGGCATCGTCAACTGGCTCTTCATCGACGACCGGGTCTACCCCTGGCGGTGGTTTACGCCGGGCCTGCTGCTCATGCTCCTCATGGTGGTGTACCCCCTCGGCTTCACCCTGTACACCTCCCTCACCAACTACAGCGACGGCCACCTCCTGACCAAAGAACAGGTGTTGAACCAGTTCACCAGCCAGTATTTCCAGCCCGAAAACGCCATCAGCTACACCTGGACCGCCTACCGCAGCCAGGACGGCGCGTTCCTCCTAGTCTTCCAGGACCCGCAGGGCAACCGCCTCGTCGGCAACGAGCAGGAGGGCCTCAAACCGCTCCCCGGCACGGGCGACCTGCCGGCCAGCCTTAGCGACTCCGCGGGCAAGCAGTACCAGAAGCTCGAAATCGCTCAGACCCTCCAGTACCTCGGCACGCTCACGAAATTGCAGATGAAGAGCGGCGATAACCTGGTGCGCGTCACCAGCCTGGGGAAAGGCAGCGAGTCGCTCGCCAAGTACGTCTACAACCCCGCGACCGACCAGCTCACCGACCAGGAGACCGGCGTGGTCTACACCGCGCAGAGGGGCAGCTTCACGGCCCCCGACGGCAAGACCCTCAGCCCCGGCTTCAGCGTGGTGGTGGGCCTGGAGAACTACACGCGGGTGCTCGCCGACGACAACATCAAAGGGCCGTTCCTCTCCGTCTTCATATGGAACCTCGTATTCGCTTTGCTGTCGGTGCTGTTCACCTTCGCGGTGGGCCTGGGGATGGCGCTCATTCTCAACGATAAAGACCTCCCCTTCAAAGGCGTATGGCGCTCGTTGATCGTCATTCCATACGCGATACCGGCGGTCATCAGCACGGTGGTGTGGGTGGGCCTGCTCAACCCCAACTACGGGCAGTTCAGCGGCCTGATAGCCAGCATTTTCGGGGACTCGCCGGAGTGGTTCTCCAACGGCTTCTGGGCCAAAGTGGGCATCCTCCTCATCAACACCTGGCTCGGCTACCCGTACATGATGCTCATCTGCCTGGGCGCGCTCCAATCGATACCCACGGATATGTATGAAGCCGCCAACATCGACGGCGCGCCGGCCTGGACGCAGTTCAGCAAGCTTACGCTGCCCTTGCTCCTCGTCGCCATAGCGCCCCTGCTGATTGGCTCGTTCGCCTTCAACTTCAACAACTTCGGCGCGATTGAGGCCTACAACAGAGGAGGTCCGCCCATCCCTGGGGCCTCGACCCCGGCGGGGCAGACCGATATACTGCTCTCTTATACCTTCCGCCTGGCTTTCGGCGCGGGGCAGGGGGCTGACTACGGCCTTGCCTCGGCCATCGGCCTCTTCATATTCGTGTTGGTGGCCGGGCTTACCGCCTTCAACTTCCGCTTCACCCGGCGATTGGAGAATCTGGTATGAGCACAGAAGTCGCAACCCGCGAGGCAGTCGCCGCCAGGGAGGCCAAAGCCCGCGAAGGCAACCTAACCGCGATGAGGCGCATCAAGCTGGCCTTCAAGCTGGCGCTGGTGCTGCTGGCAACCATCTTCGCGCTCTACCCGGTGGCCTGGATCATATCGGCCTCTTTCAACCCGCTCAACTCCCTCGTGGGCCTGAGTTTCATACCGAATGGGGCCACCTTCAACAACTACCAGCGCCTCTATAACGACCCGCAGACCCCGTTCATGCTGTGGATATTCAACTCCGCCAAGATCGGGGTGATCTGCGCCGTAATCATCGTCTCGCTAACCGCCCTGTCCGCGTTCGCCTTCAGCCGCTTCCACTTCCCCGGCAGGCGCGGCACGCTGCTCACGGTGATGCTGGTGCAGCTCTTCCCCAACACGTTGGCGCTGGTGGCCCTCTTCCTGATGCTCCAGCAGATTGGCAACATACGGGGGCTGGAATGGCTCGGCCTCAACACGCACGGCGGCCTGATCCTCATCTACATCGGCGGCGCGCTCGGCTTCAACACATGGCTCATGAAGGGCTTCTTCGACTCCATCCCCAGGGAGCTTGACGAGGCGGCCACGATAGACGGGGCCAACCGCTGGCAGGTCTTCTACCAGATCATCCTGCCCCTCTCGCGCCCCATCCTGGCCGTGACGGGCATTCTCACTTTCATCGGCGTGTACGGCGAGTTCCTGATCGCCCGCCTGATGCTGAGGGACAGGCAGGAGTTCACCCTCATGGTGGGCCTCTTCCTGTTCGCCAGCGACCGCTCGCAGGAGTGGGGCGTCATCACCGCCGCCGCCCTGGTGGGTGCGCTGCCCGTGGTGATCTTCTTCTTCCTCACGCAGCGGCAGATAGTCAGCGGCCTCTCCAGCGGCGCGGTCAAAGGCTAGATAGGGAATTAAAAATTGGAATTTCGAATTGCGAATTTGCTCGGATTTCAACTAAATTCGCAATTCGAAATTCCAATTTCCAAATTCTTCTGGAGCCAACGATGACTGCCACTCACCTTGCGCTGCTTGCGGGCCTCAGCCGCCTGAAGGAGATAGTCGTTTCGTGGCTGCCGTTTGGCCCGGCGCGTGATGCGGCCGACGAGCCTTTAGCGGGCAAGTTGAAGGACTTGAGGTGGAGCGACCCGGAGGACGAAGAAACGGCACGCAGACAAGCGGCAGGACAGGCCGGGGCGACCCCCTCGCCCAAACAATCTACAACGCACGCCCACAGAACCCTTTCAGTAAGGACTTCTAAATGCCCGACGACACCCTGAGCCTCAGCTCCGCGAAACGCCTGCGCGGGGGCCAGCGTCCCCATGTACCGCCACCCTCCTCCCCTACGTCCACCTGGGTGCGAATCGAGTTCGAAGGGGGGCCGGATGCTTACCCTGAAGCCGTTTTCAACGACCCTCGCCGCGAACATGGCTGGAGGGTGGCCCTCTCCTGGGACGGCGGGGCTAACCTCTGGCAGGCGGATGTGCTGCTCCCGCAGGAGCCGACGGTGCTTACCTACCACTTCGTCATGCGCGATGGCTCCACGCTCCGCGAGCGGCACCAGGTAGAGGGCGAGGTGGAGATGCTGTATGGCGTGTGGGAGGAGCGCGAGTTCCAGGTCGCCGTGTACGACCCCAACGACACCCCGCCCGCCTGGCTCCCAGGCACTATCTTCTACCAGATATTCCCCGACCGCTTCGCCCAAGGCGACCCCGCCAACGTCCGTAAAGGCGGCACCGCCTACGGGCAGGAACCCCTCTACCTCGACTGGGACGACAAGCCCGAGCACCCACCAAAGGGGCGGGACTTCTTCGGCGGCGACCTGCGCGGCGTGATCGACAAGCTCGATTACATCGCCGGGCTGGGCGTGACTTGCATCTACTTCACCCCTATCTTCGCCTCCCCCAGCAACCACCGCTACGATGCCACCGACTACAGCCTGGTAGACCCGCGCCTGGGCACGGAGGACGACCTGCGCGAGCTTATACGGGAGGCGAAGGCGCGGGGCGTGCGGGTGCTCCTCGACGGGGTGTTCAACCACTGTTCGAGCGACAGCATCTACTTCCAGGAGGCGGTGCGCAGCAAGGAATCGCCCTATTATCGCTGGTTCGATTTCGTGCATTGGCCGGAGAGGTGGGTGGGCTGGCTCGGTATGAAGCACAAGCTTACCACGCTGGGTGTAAAGACGATGCCGGAGTTCGTGGAGTGCCCCGAAGTCGAGGAGTTCTTCTTCGGAGAGGGCGGCGTCGCGTTGCGCTGGTTGTCGCTCGGCACGGCGGGCTGGCGCACGGACGTAACCCCCTGGATGACGCACGAGTTCTGGCGGCGCTTCAGGCGGGCGGTGCGCCGCTCCTACCCCGACGCCTACCTGGTGGCCGAGGACTGGGCGAGCGTGCCCCAGCGTCTCGTAGGCGACAGCTTCGATGCGACCATGAACTACGGCCTGGGCTTCAGCATCCTGGGCTTCACCAACCGCAAGCTGACCCCCGCCGAGCTTGACGACCGCCTGGAAACGCGCCGCCGCGACACCCCACCCGCCAGCTTCCACGCCCAGATGAACATCCTGGGCTCCCACGACACCACCCGCGTCCTCAACAAGGTGGACGGAAGCAAAGAGCGCGTAATCTTCGCCAACGCCCTGCTGCTGGCCTATCCCGGCGCGCCGATGATCTACTACGGGGACGAGGCGGGGGTGGAGGGCACCTACGCGGAAGACGGCCGCCGCCCTTACCCGTGGGGCAAAGAAGACCCGCAACTGCTAGCCTTCTACCGTACCGCCATCAACGCCCGCCGCGATAGCGCCGCCCTGGGAAAGGGAGACGTAACCACCGTCTGGATAGACGAGCGGGGAGGCTACGGCTTCATGCGCACCCACGACGATGAGCGCGTAGTCGCCCTCTTCAACAACGGCGACACCACACTGGAAGCCGCCATCCCCCTCGGCGGCAACGTACCCGATGGCGAAAGCTCAGACCTTCTGTCCCTGCTTCCCGCCGCGCGCATCGCCGGGGGCACGCTCCACGCCAGCATACCGGCGTTGGGTGCGGCCTGGTACCGGCTACCGTAAAACGTAAACGGACATCTCATGCAGCACAAGCACCTATTGGAGGACAAACGAGATGGACAGTGACGACAGGATCGAACGGCGCGACGACGACAGGCAAATCGAACGGCTCGATGCAGCCGACGAGGGCACCGCGCAAGGGCCAGCAGCGGCTAGCGTGATCTCGGCCAACCTGGCGGGCATCAACACGGGTATAAGCACCGCGGCTACCGGCGCGCCCTCCGCGGGCAACATTGGGGGCTTTTCAGGGGCGGAGGCGGAGGCGGTCCTGCGTGGAGACGCGGAGGACGAGGAAGCGGTCGCGATGAACCTGGACGCGCTGGAGCAATTCGGCAGCAGGCACCGGCAGACGGGGGACCAGGGCGTCTCGACTGAGCAGAGCGAGTTGGAAGCAGACGAGCTGAACGGCTAGGACCGAGGCGGGGCTGACGACTCGCGCCCGGCCCTTATGTCAAGAGGATATGCAGGGAAGAGGGCCTTGCGAACAGCCGCGAGGCCCTGCGATAGCCCTGTGGCTGAAGCCACGGGCTTGCAAGCAGCGAAGTCTCCTGCGGAGACTGGGGCTAACCTACAAGATCTCGCTCGTGAGGAACACTCTCCCCCCTTGTCATTCTGAGCGCAGCGAAGAATCTCGTCCTCCAGCACCCAAATACCAACTTTCTTCAACCTGGCAAGGTGCTTTAGGCTGCTATGTGCTTGGGGAAAAGGAAGCGCCGGGGTGAAGGACGAGATTCTTCGCTACTCTCAATGGCGCATCTTGCAAGTAAGTGAGCAATAGGAGGACCAAGAGGCCCCTGTCATCCTGAGCGCAGCGAAGGATCAGCCACCCGTGCTTGACTCTCCCTATTCCGGCACCTGTGTTCCACTAGCCGACAACACCCCCAATGTTGTGGACTCTCGCCTACCCACCTGATCCTTCGCTGCGCTCAGGATGACAGGACCGCCCTTGGCCTCGTGCTTGGACACTTACTTGCGATATGCACCGCGCAGAGACGTTAGCGGGCGTTGGCAATCTCCTCCACGGCAGCCGGGTTCTCCAGTGAGGAGATGTCGCCCAACGACTC
>DASVQO010000490.1:0-22615 GCA_036389075.1 Chloroflexia bacterium
TGAGGGACGAGATTTCTCACTGCGCTCGAAATGACAAGCCCCCCCTTCGGGTGCTGTTCCCCACCATCTATATTCTTGTGATGAGCTCTGGTAGGGCCGTAGCGTGGTGGCTGGCATACCCAACGACCTGCCACCTGTAGAAGCAGACCGGGAGCGGCTCATAGCTACCCCTTATGCGAGTACCTCCAGTACGCGCTCAGGGCCTGGCTCTTCGACGTGCCCTCCTTCTGCCTCAGCCGCTTCCTCACCGTGCCACAGGTGTTGCATTTCCCTGGAGGTAGCGAGCAGTTCCGGCAGAGTGCCCACAGCCTCCAGCTCACCGTCTTTGAGCACGATAATCGTGTCCGCGCGGCGCAGGGCGGCCCGGCGGTGCGACACGGCAAGCACCGTGGCGTCCGGCCGGGCGAAGACACGCTCCCACAGCGTAGCCTCGGTCTCAACGTCAAGCGCGCTGGAGAGGTCGTCAAAGACCAGCAGGTCCGGCCCTCGCACGAACATGCGCGCGGCAGCCGTGCGCTGCACCTGCCCGCCCGACAGCCGCACGCCCCGCGAGCCGACCAGGCTGTCCAGGCCGTCGGGCATCGCGGCTATGTCCGGCTCCATGACGGCCAGGTGCAGCGCCTGGGTGAGGTCCACCCCGTCCTCCGGCAGGCCCATTAGGATGTTGTTGCCGAGCGTGTCGCTGAACAAGCGGGGCACCTGCGGGGTGTAGGCGGTCTGCGGAGGCACGAAGAAGCTCGCGGGGTTGGACACAAGCTCGCCGTTCCAGCGTATCGTGCCCGCGCTGGCAGGCAGCAGGCCGAGCAGCACTTGCACGAGCGTGGTCTTGCCGGAGCCTATCCGCCCCGTAATGACGGTGAACGACCCCCGCCCCAGGCGGAAGCTGAGGTCGCGCACGCCCCTCGTGCTGTCAGGGTGCAGGTACGTGAGGCCCTCCACTTCCAGGGTGTCGAGCTTCCCGGCGGCGTGAGGCGGCACGCCCGGCAGGTCGGGATAGGGGCCGCTCAGGTAGACCGGACCCCGCTCTACGATAGTCTCAGGCGGCGCGCCTCCCAGGAGTCGGATCATCCTGGCGAACGACACCCCGGCCTGCTTATAGCGCGCCACGATGACACCGAACAGCGATGTAAAATCGGTTATCCAGCCCAGGAAATAGGCGAAAAGCGCGAAATCGCCAACCGTGAAGCTGCCGTCTTGCATGGCTTGCGCGGAGAACAGGAGGATAAAGCCAAGCCCGAAGTTGACGGCGTTCCAGAAGATCGAGTGGAGCAGTTGGTCGAACACCCGGTCGCGCACGGCCATGTGCAAGCGTGCGTTGTTGAGCTTGCGGAACTGCGCGTTGACCGACTCGTCGGCCCCGGCTACCTGCACCGCCTGCACCGCCCCGAACACCTCGCCCAGGAACCCGGTCACCTTGCCGGTGGCCTCGCGGTTGGCCTTGCGGTAGATCTCGATGCGCCTCATAGCCAGGTTTGCGATGAGGCCCACCACCGAGAGCGGCAGGAAAACGCCTATCGTAATCACCAGGTTGATGCGCGCCATGATGAAGAAGGCAATCACGGCGAACACGGTGGAGGCAATGAAGTCGTTGAGGGTAATCATGGCCTCGGTGACCCCCGAGGTGTCGTCGCGGAAGCGGCTCACCGCCTCTCCCGGCGAGTCGGGCAGGGCGCGCGCCGCGGGCAGGCCAAGTATGCGCCGGAACATGTTCTTCTGCATCAACGACTCGGCGCTGAGCATGAAAGGAGCGTTCGTCAGCTGGCAGCCCACCAGGAACGTGATGCGCCCCAACGCCGACATCACCAGCAGCGCGAGCAGCCACAGGAGGTCGGGGCTGCCTCCCTGCGATAGCGTGTCGAAGAACTGTTGCGCCACAAAGCCCGGCACCAGCCCCGTGACGAAGAGCATTATGATGGAGAAGCAGTTGCTCCAGAAAAGGTCGCCACGAAACCAGACCAGCCGCCACAGAAAGCGCAGGGTTTGCAGCCTTGTCACGCGGGGCATGTCGGACCCGCTTACCTCGGGCGCGCCTGTCATACCAGCACCTCCTCGACGCCCGTGCGCAGCAGTTGCGAGAAGCGGGAATCGGGGTCGGAAACGAGCGCCGGGCGCGGGCCGTACTCCGCGATTGCGCCCCGTTCCAGGATCAAAATCGTATCGGCGCGGTCCACGGTCGAGAGGCGGTGGGCGATGATGATGCCGGTGCGCCCGCGTAGCAGGCCGACCACCGCCCGTTCCACCAGCCGCTCGGTTACCGGGTCGAGCCGCGACGAAGCCTCGTCCAGGATGACCAGGCCGGGGTCTTTGAGGAAGACGCGGGTAAAGGCCAGCAGTTGCGCCTCACCCGCCGAGAGCCCGCCGCCCCCTTCGATGATGGTGTCCAGCCCATCCGGCAGCGCGCGGCACCACTCCACCAGCCCCAACGACTCCAGCGCCTCCCATATGCGCGCCTCCGGTACGGTATCGTCGAAGAAGGTCAGGTTGTCGCGCACGCTGCCTCGGAAAAGCTGCACGTCCTGGGTCACCATGCCGATTTGCCGCCGCAGGGCCGCGAGTTCCGCATCGCGCAGCTCTACGCCGCCGAGCGTGATGCTCCCCCCGGTCGGGTCGTACAGGCGCAGCAGCAGGCGCGTGACTGTGGTCTTGCCGGAGCCGGTACGCCCCAGCAGGCCGAGCACCTCCCCCGGCGCGACGCGAAACGACAGGTCGCGCAGCACGGTATCGTCGCCTTCGTAGGAGAAGGTCACGTTGCGGAACTCGATGGCGGGCGCGCCGGGCGCGAACTCTGTGAGGCTGCCGTCGGTGAGGGTGCTACGCGTGCTCATTAGCTCCTGCACCCGGATGGCCCCGGCGCTCGCCTTCTGGAAGTCTTCCAGTTGGTTGGAGAGCATGTGCATGGGTTGGAAGAGCGCCTGCGTGTAGAAATAGACCACGAACGCGGTGCCCAGGCTGACGCTCCCGGCACCGTAAAGCGACACGGCCAGGGCGAAAGCTATGGCTATCCCCAGGGCCTCGGCAAGGCTGGGTATGCTCCAGGGGATGCTGCTCGCCAGCCTCGCTCTCCGGCCCGTCTGGAAGCGCGCTCGCATGAACTGGTACAGGCGGCCCATAACATAGGGCTGAGAGCCGTTGGCGCGAATGTCCACCGTGCCGGCCAGGTGTTCCTCAACGAAGCCGAACAACTCGGCGCTGGCCTGCCTGTGCGCCTTCCAGAAGCGCGTGGCTATGGTGCGCAGCCCCAGCATGGCCCCCAGCGTCACCACCGCGAACACGGTGAGCGCCCCGCCCACGCGCCAGTCAATCGTCCATAGCACGGTGAGCACGCCCATCAGGAGCAACAGGCTGCCAAGTATCTGCACCACGAACTGCGAGAAGAAGTTGGCGAGCGCGGTCACGTCGCCGTCGATGCGCTCTATCAGCTCGCCGGGCGTGCGCGCCTTGTGGAAGCTCAAGTCGAGCCTCAGACAGTGGAGGGCGAGGTCGGCGCGCAAGGCGTTGGTGGCGCTCCAGGCTACCCTCTCGCTGGCCCAGGTAGCCCCGACGCTGAGCACCTGCTGAAAGATGGCGAGGCCCAGGAATAGCGCGGCGATGCCCGCAACCCCTCCCTGCGGCCCGGAGCCGGTTACCGTGTCGATGAAGCGGCGCAGGATTTGCGGGTTGAACAACTGCAACCCGATGCTGCCCAGCAACAGAACGGCCAGCAGCACCACGCGCAGCCGTTGCGGAGCGAGGTACCTGGACAGCAGGGTACGGTAGAGGCCGGGATTGTGTGCTAAAGAGCCAGGCGAGGCAGGCGAGGCAGGTGCGTCTATGCGGGTACCCTCGGCAAACAGAAGTTGGCGGCTAAGCTCGCCGCCCGTCCCACGATTATACAGTCAACAGCTTGCTATCGGGCAGGACCAGCGATGTAATCTGCCTCGGCATGCAGACCTAGCTTTCGGCAAAGCCGGAAGGTTGCACATGCCTCGTTTCGGGGTGCTCCACCCTGTCCCGGCAGGCACATCAAGAGCTTAGCCAGCAAGGCACCATGCGCTCCGGGTGCTTGACGAATAGAAGCCATCTCGGCAGCCAAACAGGCGAACACCAGCACCCAAAGCCCCGCCCTTGTCATTCTGAGCGCAGCGAAGAATCTCGTCCTTCAGCACCCAGATTCCACTTTTCTTCACGCCAGTAAGGTGCCATGCGCGGCATTGTGCTAGGGAAAAGGGTAATACCTGCATAGAGGACGAGATTCTTCGCTACGCTCAGAATGACAAAGACCACCTTTGTTCGCTTTCTTCCTGCTGTTTGCAGATGGGCCCTGGCTACAATCTTGATGGAAGCACCAACCAGAGAGGGGCCACCCGTGTAGGTGGCCCCTCTGCCTTGCGTCTATATGTTAGGGTGGCAGGTGGCGCTCAGTACGTGATCAGGATGGCCGCCGTACCCGGAATGGTGAAGGTCACATGGCCGTTGGAGAGCACAGGGCTGCCGTTGACCACATCGTTATGCGTGGCGTCGAACTGGTAGAGCGTGCCGGTGCCGCTACTCAGCAGCGCCGACAGGTTGGCGTCCACCGTGTAAGAAGTGTTCGCCGAGCTATTTGTCACCAGCAAGTAGACCTTGCCCGCCGCGTCTTTGGTGGTGATAGCCAGCAGGTTGCTGTTATTGGCCGTGCTCTGGTAGGTAGCCTTGCAGCCGTTCAAGGCCCTGGTGCCCATGCGCAGCGCGTAGAAGCTGGCTAGCTTGGTGCCCGTTGGCCCGACCAGGCCCTGGAAGTTCTGGAAGCCGCCTGCGAAGCCGTCCCAGTCGTAGAACGTGAACAGGTGGCTGCCGTAAATGTAGTCGTTGCCTGGCCGCGAGCCTCGGATCAGGTTGTTGATGATCGTCTTCACTCCGGTGCTCGCGTTCTGGTAGCCGCCCCTGTACGTCGCCCATTCGCTCAGCCAGAGTGGCGCGTTGGCCTTGCCATCCGCGTTCATCCAGCCGTGCACCTGCTGAGTGTAGCTAGTGGTGTCGGAGTTGTAGTTGTGTATGTCTACGCTGTCGAAGTAGGCCCCCGCGTTCTTCATCGTGCTGTCCGGCCAGGAGCTTCCGCCCTTGGTGACCGACGCGTAGATGTGCGGGGTGCGCCCCGGCAGATATGTGCTGTACACGTAGTTGATGGCATCGGAGGTCTGCCGGATTAGCTCGTAGTAGTCCGTGATGGTCCCGCCCCAGCCCTGGCTGGCGTTGTCCGGCTCGTTGTGCACCTCGAAATCGTCAACGTGGTAGTTGTTGCGCACGTTGAGCCAGTATACGGTGGCGAAAACGTGCTCCCACCATTCGTTCCACCCGGCAGTGGTGTTGGGCGGGTTGAGTTGCGAGGCCCAGGCCGGATTGCTGTTGTTATCGACGTTGCGTATCGTAAGCACGGGGCGCACGCCCGCCGCCTGGAGCGCGCTGAAGATGGTGCGAGCGTTGCCCTGCCAGATGTTCGTATCGCCCGACCACCAGTAGTCGCTGCCGCTGGTCGGGGCCGTCATGACGTTGTCCCACCAGGCCCAGTTGACGGCGTTCACGTTGGCTTTGATCTGGGCGATGCTCGGAGAGCCAAACACTCCGTCATCGTCCTGCTGCTCCCAGCGCTGCATGCCGCCGTACACGCGGTAGGTATTGACCCCCGCGTCTTGCAAGTCGGCAATATTGAAACGGACGTTACCCTCCGTGCCCCCGATGTAGCAGGTGCTCGTGCCCCATTGAGTGCCCGCGACCGTGATCGTGGCCGAGGCGGCCAGCGCCGACCGCACGGGGGCTATGCTCCCGGAGAGCACCAGGATGAGACAGAGACTAAGCAGCCTTACGGCCCTATTACGCAGGACGGTTCGCATTTCGGTCCTCCTAAAGTGGGGTTTGTACGAAACAGCATTTGTCCACATGTGCGCATCTGCTCGCCCGGATACGAAGAGTCTGGCCAGATGGTAGTCTTCTTCCCTCTCCGGTGTGGCCTGGGGGCCAGGAACACGGGTGGCTATGATGTAATTTGTGCCGTGGGCATTAGCACTCCAATCGAACGGCTACGGCCCTCTGCTGCTCGACTTCATCAGTCTGCCTCCTCAAGTATTAGCACGGCGCGAGCGCCCAGTTCGACGGTGCCCCCGAGCGGAGCGTCATCGCCAAGCAAGTTGCGGTACGGTCTATCGAGTGTCACCTGCTGGGCCGTGGCCGTATGGTTGAGCACGAACAGCAACTGCCTGGAGCCGTCCGTGCGCGCGGTTACCTCCACACCCGCAGGCACAGGAAAGGGAGCCGTCAAGCCGGTGCGGGCAATCAGCCAATCGGCAAGGGTCGTATGGGTGGCCTCATCCCCGACGGTGCCGACATAAACGACAGTCCCGGCCTCATAGCGGTTGAGAGTAATCGCCGCTTGTCCCGCATAGTAGTCCTGCGTATACCGCGCTATCACCTCGGCGGTAGTGGGAGCCAGGATGTCGGCCCACGCCCGGCATGCGCCCGTAGTAGCAGCCTCCACACCAGGCAGCGACCATTCCAGCCCGTTTTGCGCCCCTAAGGGGAGAGAGTCGTATTCGGCTACTGCCACACCGCACATGTCGGCAAGCAGGCCGGGCAGCGGCCGGTTGACCACTGCATTAGCCTCGTCTTTCACCCCCGACCGGAAGAAGCACACCAGGGTGCCGCCGGCCCGCATGTACCCTTCGAGATTTGCCGCCACGGCCTCGGGCAGCACGTACAGCGGCGGTGCCAGCACCAGTTGGTAGCCGCTAAGGTCGTTGGTGGGAGCTATAACGTCCACCGGAATGTTCCGCGCGTGAAATGAGCGGTAGATGTCGTGGAAATGCTCCGGGTAGCTGTAGCCGGGGTTGTTCGGTTGGATGTGGAAGGCAAAGCGCGAGTCGTAAGAGAGGAGCATTGCCACGGGTGCCCTGACCTGCGTGCCCTCTATCGCCTCACCCATTAGCCCCAACTCGGCACCCATCCCCGCTATTTCCGTGTAGCGGCGGCCGGGCGTGGCGTCGTGGTCCAGAATGCCGTGCCAGTATTGCTCGGTGCCGTGCCGCGCCGTGCGCCAGCGGAAAAAGACGATGCCGTCCGCCCCGTGTGCGATCTGCTGGTAGGCCCACAGTCGCAACTCCCCCGGCCGTGGCATCACGCTCACCAAATCCCAGCCGCCCGGCCCCGCCTGCTGCTCCATCACCCAGAACGGCGCTCTCTTCAGCCCGCGCATGGTGGCCGCCGCAAGCGCCGACCCACTGGGGTCCACTTCAGCGTTGAGAGACCACTGCGTGCGCGGGTAATTGTCCCAGGTCACAAAGTCGAGGGGCCGCGCCAGGTCGTAATAGTTGAGGTTGGCGTACTTGAAGCCCATGAGGTTGTGGGTTATGAACTGCCCCGAGGTGCGCGCGCGCAGGATGTCAATCTGAAGCTGCTGGTAGCGGACGTAGGAGTCGGAGGCGAAGCGGCTGAAGTCGAGCGCCAGGCCGGGGTTGGGCGTACCCCCACTCGCGAGCGGCACGGGGATTTGCGACCAATCGGTGTAGACGTGGCTCCAGAAGATCGTGCCCCAGGCGCTGTTGAGGGCGTCCAGTGTGCCGTAACGCTCGCGCAGCCAGCCCTGGAACGCGCCCCGGCAGACTGGACAGTAGCAAGGGTCGCCAAACTCGTTGTCTATCTGCCAGCCCACCACGGAGGGGTGCTCCGCGTAGTGCTCGGCCATAGCAGTCACGATAGCCCGCGTGCGCTCGTGGTAGAGCGGGTGGTTGGGGCAGTACTCGCGCCTGTTGCCGAAGGTAAGCCGCCGCCCCTGCTCGTCCACCCTGTAGAGGCTGGGGTCGGATTCCATCAGCCAGGGAGGCGGCGAGGCTGTGGGCGTGCCCAGTATCACCCGGATACCCTGCCCCGCCAGCACGTCTATCGCCCTGTCCAGCCACGCGAAATCAAACGTGCCCTCTTGCGGCTCCAGCCGCGACCAGGCGAACTCGGCCAGCCGGGTGATATTGAAGCCCGCCTCGGCCATGAGCTTTGCGTCCGTCGCCCATCTATCTTCGGGCCAGTGCTCGGGGTAATAATCGACGCCAAAGGTGAACATGTCATGTCCTCTCGATAGGATAGGGTATTGCGGGTGGCGTGGGTGCAAAGCCTCACGTGTTGGAGCGCAGGCACCCAAAAGTAGCCCTGTCATCCTGAGCGTAGCGAAGGATCTAAGATGCTCCTCTTGCTCTTACCTTCAACTTTCAGCATTATGTCCCTTGTTCCCGACGGTCCCACGGCATCCCTTTACAACCTTCTCGAGATCCTTCGCTACGCTCAGGATGACAGGGGGAACTCTGGTGCTGACGTTGTGACTTGTGACACTTTGGGCCAGCACTGTATTACATGGCTAACCCTTGACCGACCCGGTGGTGATGCCCCCGATGAGGTAACGCTGCAACACCAGGAAGATAGCCAGCATCGGCAACAGGCTGACCACCGAGCCTGCCATCAGCACGTCGAAGGCGGTGCGCCCCGGCGGCCCTTGCAGCCCTCTCAGCATCAGGGGCACCGTCTGCTGGTCTGCCGAGCGCAAAACTGCGGTGGGCCACAGGAAGTTGTTCCACGAGCTCATGAAGAAGATGATGCCCAGGCTCACCAGCGCGGGAATGCTTATCGGCAGCACGATCCCCATGAAAATCCGAAACTCCGATGCCCCATCCACCCGCGCCGCATCCAGCAATTCGTCGGGAAGCGTGGACATGTACTGGCGCATGAAGAAGATGCCAAAAGCGTTAGCCGCCCCCGGTACGATGAGCGGCAAGGGCGTGTCGATCCAGTGGAAGTAGTTGCGCATCATGATGAACAGGGGCACCATCACCACCGCGAAGGGAATAGCCATCGAAGCCAGCATGAAGCTGAACAGGAAACCGTGGCCGGGGAACTTGAACTTGGCGAAGGCATACCCGCCGAGCGCGCACAGGAACACCGATAGCGCCGTGCTCGTGAAGGCGATAAAGAAGCTGTTCCATATCTTGCGCAACGCGTCCGACTGTTCGAACAGCGACACGTAGTTCTTGACCGTCGGGTTCTTAGGCAAGAAGGTAGTGCCGGAGAATATCTCCTCGAACGGCTTGAATGAGGAAACCAGCATCCAGACGAACGGGAACACCATGAACGCGGAAATCATTATGAGCGCGCTGTAGGTGACAATCTTCGGTACGAGGTCCAGCGTGCCCCTCGGCGCGGCGGGTGCGGTGCGTGCCACACGTGCCATGCTTAGCCCTCCTTCCGCGTGACCAGCCGCAGTTGCGCCAGCGTAACGATAACGATAATGCCGAAGTACACGTAGCTCATCGCGGAAGCGTAGCCGAACTTCAGCGCGGCGAAGGTGTTACCGAATATCTGCATCATCGGCGTTTCGGTGGCGCGGATTGGCCCGCCCCCGGTGAGGATGACAGGTTCGGTGTACATCTGGAAGGTGCCGATTATCGAAAGGGTAACGGCGAATATGATCACGGGGCGGAGCAGCGGCACGGTTATGCGGAAGAACACCTGCGTGCGCGTCGCGCCGTCCACGCGGGCCGCCTCACCCAACTCGTTAGGTATGGTCTGCATGCCCGCGAGCATAATCACCGTGTTGTACCCCAGCCAGGCCCAGACCATCATGATGCCCAGGGTAATGCGCGCCCACCAAACGTCGTCCAGCCAGGGCACGGGCGACACCCCGAAGATGGCGAGCGTGTGGTTGGCGATACCCGCCCTCTGGTCGAAGATCAGCTTGAACGTGTAGCCGGAGGCCACCATAGAAGTGATGTAAGGCACGAAGATCAGCGCGCGCCACAAGCCCTGTAGCTTCAAGAACCCGGCATTGAGCAGCGAGGCGAGCACGACCGCCAGGAACGTCATCACAGGGACGTAGATGAAGAACAGGATGAGGCTGTTCAGCATCGAGTTCCAGAACGGGCCGTCGCGGAACAGGAGACCGTAGTTATCCAGCCCCACGAACTGCATTTCTCCGACCCCCTTCCAGCTATGGAGGCTCAGCCACAGCGAGAAGATGATGGGATAGACCCCGAAGGCCGCGAACAGTAGGAAGAACGGCGACACAAAGAGGAGCGGCCAGCGCGCGCTCCACAACCGGGCCACCAGACCGCGCGCTTGCCGGGGCCTGGCCCCGCCGGCCGCCCATTTTGCGGGAGCGGCCGGCGAGGTGCCCTTTGAGAGATCCGGCTGCGACGAAGTGCTGCGCATCGGATGCTCCTTCTACTTGCGGCCCGTCTTGTCCCGGATCGCGTTGGCTGCGTTGGTGAGGGCCTCCTGCGAGGTCTGCTGGCCCAATGCAAACTTCTGGAGCTCCGGCGTCAGCAGCGAGTTCATCTCCTGGTAATCGGAGGTGTACACGCCCGCCGTCGGGATCTCCTTGGCTACCTCGCTGAAGAAGGCGCGCACCTTCTGCCCGGCGTAGTAGGGGTCGGCCTGCTGGAATGCAGGGTCGTTGTAGGTGGTTTGCAGGCCGGGGTAGAAGTCCGACTGCTCGTAGATTTTGATCATCGCATCGGGGCGCGCCAGGTGGAATTCCACGTAAGCCCAGGCGGCCTCCTTCTGCTGGCTCGTCTCGAAGATCGCCATAGAGGAGCCACCGTCGTTGCTCGACTGCACTCCGCCCGCCTTCCAGGCCGGGAGCCTGAAGACGCCCCACTTGCCCTTGGCCTCCGGCGCGATGAAGCTCTTGAAGAAGCCGCCCATCCAGGCTGCCTCCACTACCGTCGCCACCGTGCCGTCGGCCATCTCCTTGTACCAGGGGTCGGTCCACGGCTGGCTGTCGGCGGCCAGGTCTTCCTTCCAGAACTTGCCCATGTAGTCGAGTATCTCAGCGATACGCGGCTCCTTGTCGAGGATGACGTTGCCGTCCTTGTCCACGTAGCCAAGCCCTTCCTGCCACATGAGCATCTCGAACAGGCGGCCGTCGTTCTGCGCCTTGGCCTGCTGCCACATGGGCACCCCGGCCTTCTCCTTGATCGTCTTGGCGGCTGCATAGTAGTCATCCCACGTCTTGATAGACTCGGGATCGACGCCTGCCTTCTCGAACACGTCGCGCCGGTAGAACACCGCAACGGGGCCGCTGTCCCACGGCATCGCGTAATACTTGCCGTCGAGGGTGGCCTGCTGCCAGCGGTACTCGTTGAACTGCGAGATGTAGGGCTTGACGTTTTCGCTAACGTCGGCCAGCACCCCTAGACCCACGAACTGCGCCAGGTGGGAGTCCTCGATAACCGATATATCAGGGAGGCCGGTGCCGGCGGAAGCGGCCAACTGAAGCTGCTGGTAAGTATCCGCGGGCGGGCGGGGCACGTACTCGATCTCGATATTGGGGTACGCCTGCTTGAAGTCGGCGTCGGCGGCCTGGAGCGCCTTCATCGTAGCTTCCCAACCCCATACGGTCAGCTTGGCCGAGAGGGCGGGATTGGGGGTGATATTGGGGTTTGATGCGGCGGTAGGCGCGGTGGTGGGCGCGGCCTCGCCTGTGGTGACCGTGTCAGTCGCCGGAGCGTCAGCCATGGTGGCTGTGGCCTCATCGACCGGTGCCGTGGTCGCCGCCTCCTGTGCCGTAGTGGAGGTGGGGGCAGCGGGCACCTGGGTGGGTGCGGGCTCTCCGCCGCAACCCGCGAGGAAGGTTGCCATGAGCAGGAAGAGCGTCACCAGGCGTAGGAACTTGTGTGTGCGTCTTTGCAAAACCACGTTTAGTCTCCTTTCCTTCTTTGGATGATAGAAGCCAATTCGCCGTGCGGCGCTGCCGCTCAAGGCGGGCGACCGGCAACGCCTGTTGAAAGCAGGCATCATGCGGTCACCGCAAGAGAAAACCCCGGCGGGGACCGTCCCTGGGACTTAGCCCGCAGACCAGTCGCGGGCGCGTTGCGTGTGCTCATTGCTTTACTCCATCAACATTACTTGCCAGGTACGGCCGTATCAAAGTCGAATGTAGAGGGTAGAGTTGGCCCCTGTCATTCTGAGCGCAGCGAAGAATCTAAGATGCTACTTGCGCCGCTACGTTGAATGCCAGCACCGTAGTACGTAATGTTCGACAGCCTCCCTATCCAGCTTCTCTAGATTCTTCGCTACGCTCAGAATGACAAAGGTCCCACATTGTGCTGCTCTCCTGCTTTGACACTGCCGGAGCTTGCCAGGTTAGAAGCCTTTGGCAAGTGAGAAGTACACGTCGTTCCAATGTATCTGTTTCTTGAAGTCCCGCAGGCGGGTATCGCGGTCTATCAGCAAGAACTCCATGCCCGCCATATCCGCGAAGTCCTCCAGGTGCTGGGGAGCGAGGGCAAAGCTGAAGCCGGTGTGGTGCGCCCCTCCCGCCATGATCCAGGCGGTGGCCGCCGTCTTCAGGTCGGGCTGGGGGGTCCACAGCACCCGCGCCACCGGCAGCTTGGGCAGGGGCGCTTCCATAGGCACCGCATCCACCGCGTTGACAACCATGCGAAAGCGGCTGCCCACGTCCACGATAGATGCCGCCACGGCCGGCCCCACCCTGCCGTCGAACACCAGCCGCGCGGGGTCGGCCTTGCCTCCAATAGAGAGCGGGTGGACCTCCAGCCTGGGCTTCTCGGCAGTCGAGGCTATCGTCTCGCAGACCTCCAGCATGTGCGAGCCGAGCACCTTCATACCGCTGGAGCCGAAGTGATAGGTGTAGTCCTCCATAAAGGAAGTGCCGCCCTCAAGCCCCGCGTCCATGACCTTCATCGCACGTACCAGCGCGGCCGTCTTCCAATCCCCCTCGGCACCATAGCCGTACCCCTCCGCCATGAGGCGCTGCGCCGCCAGCCCCGGCAATTGGTGGAGGCCGTGCAGGTCCTCGAAGGTGGTGGTGAAGCCTTTGAAGTTGCCGTCCTGGAGGAAAGCCTTTATGGCCGCCTCCAGCCGTGCGCCTTCCCACAACGAACGGTAATCGCTACTACTCCTGTCTCTCGCTAGATCGGGCGACACTTGGTACCGCTCCTGGTACTCGTTTATCAGCCGCTCCACTTCCTCACCCGGCACCTCATTGACGTACTTCACCAGCTCACCCAGGCCGTAGCCGTTGACCGAGTAACCCAGCCGCAACTGGGCCTCCACTTTGTCGCCCTCCGTTACTGCCACCTCGCGCATGTTGTCACCGAAGCGAGCGAACCTGGCCCCCTGCGCGTCGTGCCAGGCAGCGGCGGCCCGCGCCCACGCGCCCAGGTCCGACCGCACTTCCTCGTCCTGCCAGTGGCCGACTACGACCTTGCGGCTAAGACGCATTCGGCTGCCGATGTAGCCGAACTCCCGGTCCCCGTGCGCCGACTGGTTGAGGTTCATGAAGTCCATGTCGATCTCGGACCATGGGATCTCGCGGTTGTACTGCGTGTGCAGGTGCACGAAGGGCTTCTGGAGCGCGGCCAGCCCCGCTATCCACATCTTGGCCGGGGAGAACGTGTGCATCCAGGCGACCAGGCCGATGCAGTTGCGGGTGGAGTTGGCCGCCAGGCAAAGCTGCCGTATCTCGTCGGGGCCTGTCAGCACGGGCTTGAACACCACGTTGACCGGGATGGCACGCGACTCTCCCAGCCCGCCCGCGATCTGCCGGGAGTGCTCGGCTACCTTCTCAAGCGTCTCAAGACCGTACAGGTGCTGGCTGCCGGTAACGAACCACACCTCATACTGGCTAAGGTCGATCATCGAACATTTCTCCTCGTCGGCTTTTCGGTACTCACCCGCTTGTGCGTCTACTGCCCATAGACGTTCGTGTAGCGGTGGTGGAGCTTTGCCACGTCCTCGGGCGGTATCTCGTCAGGCGTGCCCAGTTGCAGGGCCAGCCACACACTTCGCGCGTTGTCCTCGGTCATCACCGCCGCCTTGACTGCCGCCTCCGCGTTCTTGCCTATCGTAAATACCCCGTGGTTCTTGAGCAGCACGGCGGAAGAGCGGCCTATGCTCTCCAGCACCACCTTGCCTATCGACTCGTCGCCGATAAGCGAGAAGCCTCCGCAAGGGATGGGGCCGCCGAACTCGTCAGCGATGGCGGTGAGCACCACGGGGATGGGGCGGCCATTGGCGGCAAAGGCGGTGGCATAAGGGGAGTGAGTGTGCACCACGCCGCCCACGTCGGGCCGATGGCGGTAGACGTACAGGTGGCTGGCCGTGTCCGACGATGGCTTAAGCTCCCCTTCCACCTTCCGCCCTTCCAGGTCGAGCACCACCATGTGCTCGGGCCGCATGTGTTCGTAGCGCACGCCCGAAGGCTTGATGACCACCAGCCCGCTCTCCGTGTCGCGCGCGCTGATGTTGCCCCCGGTCCAGGCCACCAGGTGGTACTTAACAAGCTCCAGGTGCAGCGTGTATAGCTCTTCTTTGAGGTATTCCAACATGGCAGGTGCACCCCTGTCCTTCTCTGTTCGGGAGACGCTTATCCGCTGAACGCGTTCTGCTCTGTAGCGTCGGGTAGGGCGTTGCTTTCGAGGGCGGCTTCTTCGGCCCTCTCTTGAGGGGCCAATGCCTCTCTGCGCAGGGCGCGAAGCCGCTTCATCACCTCGTTTTGGTCCCTGCCGAAGTAGTCGTACAGCGTCTTGTACTCCGAGTAAAGCCGCTCGTACACGCGCACGTGCTCCGGGATGGGGACGTACTTCTCTTCGCGCAAGCCGCCCATGTGCCGGGCAGCGGTGGCTATGTCGGGGTAGCCCCCCACCTCCACACCCGCCGCGACGGCCGCGTGCATGGCGGAACCAAGCGCCGGGGCCTGTGGGCTGCGTATGACGGCGATCTCACGGCCGGTCACGTCGGCGTAAATCTGCATGAGCAGCTTGTTGCGCTCGGGCAGACCACCGGCGGCCACCAGGCGGCGCACGTTGACCCCGCTCCTATCGAGCGTTTCTATGATCTCGCGGGTGCCGAAGGCCGTAGCTTCTATCAGGGCGCGGTAAATCTCCGGGGCCTCGGTCGCCAGCGTCATCCCCACGATGAGCCCGCTCAACTCGGCGTCTACCAGGGTGGAGCGGTTGCCGTTCCACCAATCGAGCGCAACCAGGCCGCTCTCGCCCGGTTTCAGCGTGGCCGCTTTCTCCTCCAGCAGCGCGTGAAGGTCCATACCGCGCTGCCGGGCTTCATCGTGGTATTCGGGGGGCACCCCGTGCTCCACGAACCAGGCAAAAATGTCGCCCACCCCGCTCTGCCCCGCTTCGTAGCCGAGCATGCCCGGCACAATGCCGTCCTCCACCACCCCGCACATGCCCGGTACGTCCGGGACATCCGCGGCACCGGAGGACTCGTCCTGCTTCTCACCCACCATGACGTGGCAGGTGCTGGTGCCCATTATCATCACCATCGTGCCCGCTTCGATGCTGCCGGTGGCGGGCAGAGTAACGTGCGCGTCCACGTTAGCCACGGCCACGGCGGTACCGGGTAGCAGCCCGGTCCAGCTTGCCGCCTCGTCGGAGAGCGTGCCGGCCCTGCCTCCAAGCGGCGCTATCTTACGGCTCAACTTGGTATCTACAATGTCGGCCATCTCACCGTGCAGGGCGGCGAAGTACTCGCGAGAGGGGAAGCCGGTCTCCTTCTGCCAGATAGCCTTGTACCCAGCGGTACAGGCGTTACGCGTCTCCCGCCCGGTAAGCTGCCACACCACCCAGTCGGCGGCCTCGATCAGCCTGTCCGCCGCCCGGTAGATGTGAGGGGCTTCGTTGAGGATTTGCAGGGCCTTGGAGAAGAACCATTCCGAGGAGATTTTGCCGCCATACCGCGCCAGCCACGCCTCGCCTCGCTGCCGGGCTACCTCGTTGATGAGGTCAGCCTCCGGTTGGGCGGCGTGGTGCTTCCACAGCTTGACCCAGGCGTGCGGTTGTCGGCGGTATTCGGGGAGGAAGCACAGGGGGGTGCCGTCCAACCTTGTGGGGAGCATAGTGCAGGCGGTGAAATCTATGCCTATGCCAATCACGTCACGAGGGTCCACACCGCTCTCGCGGAGCACGGCAGGTACCGCGTGCTTGAAGACTTCTACGTAATCGTTGGGGTCTTGCAGCGCCCAGTCCGGCTCCAGCGTAACACCGCTGCCGGGCAACCTGTCGTCAATCACGCCGTTGGCATACTTGTGCACGCTGCTGGCTAGCTCGCGCCCGTCTGCTACGTCAACGAGCACCGCCCTACCCGACTCGGTCCCGAAATCTACCCCGATCGCGCATTTCATGTACGGCCCCCTTGACGTACTACAAACATGCATGTGGTCCCTTGTAGGACTTATAAGACCGAGCTACCGCGCACAATCAGCCGGGGTTCCAAACTAACGGGCTGGTATGCCGCGCCCGGCCCGGTCTCATGCCGGGCCGCGATCAGCTGGTTCAAAACCCTGACTGCCGCCCGCCCCAGTTCGTTCGTTTCCTGCCGGATCGTAGTCAGCGGCGGAATGAAATAAGCGGCCTCCGGAATATCGTCAAAGCCCACAACGGCGAGGTCGGCGGGCACCCGTACGTTCTCTTTCCAGGCCGCGTGCAGTACCCCTTGAGCCATCTGGTCGTTGGAAGCGAAAACGGCGTCCATCTCGGGGAACTGCGCTCGCAGCCTCATGAACGCCAGCTCGCCACTTTCGGGACTCCAATTGCCCTCAGCGACCTGGTGCGGCTGGACGGTCAACCCCGCTTCGAGGAGGGCCTCCTCCCAGCCGAGCCGCCGCTCCCGTGCTTCCCACCAGGTCAGCGGCCCCGTTACCAGGGCTATATTTCTGCGGCCCTGTTCGAGCAGGTGCTGTGTGACGAGACGCCCCCCCGCGCGGTTATCCACCGTGACCACGGGGAGGCCCGGCCTGGTTCGCATGGTGAGGAAAACAATGGGGACGATGGGCTGCTCGGCGTTGTCGATCCAGCTTCGATTGCCGGCTATCTCAGGAGCCGCCCAGATGATACCTTCGACCTGACGCGACATCATGTCGGCCAGCACCGGCCGCAGGTCCTCGGTTTCGGGTTCGTGCAGCAGTACGAGCAGCACGGAGAAACCCAGGTCGCCGGCCTGTTTTTCTATGCCTGCCAGGGTGCTGGAGGGTCCAAAATACTCCAGCCCGCTCCCGACCACCCCAATCGTGTGGGTGCGTTTGCGGATGAGGCTCCGGGCGACCGCGCTGGGTTGGTACGCCAGCCGGTCGATCACTTGCTGCACTCGCAGGCGTGTTTCCTGGGAAACATCAGGGCGGCTGTTGATGACGCGAGAAACAGTCTGCGTTGAAACGCCAGCCTCGTATGCCACCTGCTTTATAGTGGTGCGCTGGGCCTCATACATGCGGGTTTTTCCTCACGTAGAGCTTATGTTATCGTTCCCGTTATCGATAACAAGTATAGCAGAGGATACGCGGCTGTCAAGTGGCAAACAGAAATTGCCTGGAAATTCCCGCCGTATACACGGTTGATGCCCTCCGCCAAATGAGGCACAATAGCAAACATAGCGGGATTATGTCTCGCGCCACGTCCCTTTGGAGGCACAACGATGGGTGATAGTCCACTGGCAGTCGAGGATACGGGCAACTTGAGCCTGGAGCAGCTTAGCAAAGCGTTGAACGCCGGGTTCGCAGGCTACTTCGTCCCGGTCGAGTTCACACCCAGGAGCCTGGCACTCTTTTGCAGGCAGTACAGCATAGACCTCGCGCAGTCGCTCGTGGTGGTGCCCCGCAGCGGTGAAGTGCGGGAACCGGCAGGCGTCACCCTCCTCGGTTTGCGAGAGGACCGGGGCTGGTGTGGGGGTTTTGGCATCGCGCCGGAGTACAGGGGCACCGGCGCCTCCCGTTTCCTCCTCGACGCCCTTGTTGCCAGGTGCCGGGAACTGGAGCTATCCAGCCTGCAACTGGAAGTCTTGAGCCAGAACGAGCGAGCTATCAGGCTGTACGAAAACCGAGGCTTCCACCGCACGCGAGAGCTCGTCGTGTTACGCGGTGATGCCGGGATGGTCCTCGGGCAGCTCGCGCGGGCCGAACACGATAGCGCAAGCCCAAGACGGGCGAGTGTAGACACAGAGGACCGGCGCGTTCGCGGGCTGTCCCCCGCCGAGGCAGTGGCGCTGATCGTCGGCCACGGCTGGGGGGTCACTCACCCGCCAAGCTGGCAGCGCAATTGGGCAACCCTGTTGAACATGACCGGAACACGCGCGGCCGTATGTGAAAGCCCCGAGGGAGCGGTGGGTGCGCTGCTGTACCAGGCCAGAGCCGGCACAAGCCAGGTCAATATAGGCGCGCTGGCGTTCTCCGACCCGGCGGTGGGACGTGCCTTACTGGCCCACGCCTACAATGAGTACAGAGCGTCCTTGCCCGGCACTGAGAATGCTGGCCTTGCAGATGCTGCGTGTACGGGCAGCAAAAGCGCTAATAGCAAAGACCACTTCTTCATTCTCAACGAACCTGACGGCAGCCCCGTTTTGGAGACATTGACGGGCCTCGGCATGTCCCCCGTGGCGCGGCAGTACGAGATGGTGTTACCCTTGCGCTAGAGCAGGTGGAGGGTCACTAATCTACAGTAGCCATGTTCTAAAGTGCCGTGCGACACCAGGAAGCGGGAACGGCACGGGAGTTGCTGCCCGTGCAACCCCCGCAACGCATAACCCCATCTAACGTGAGGCAGTGACACATGACCATCGAGGAGCTACAGGAGCAAGTTAGAGAGCTAACAAGAAGGCAAGGTTGGGAGGGCGGCACGGTAGAGGACCGTGCTCGGCGCTTCCTGGGTGAGGTGTCAGAGCTAATGGAAGAGGTGAACCTACTCACTGCGGCCCAGGGCAATGCCGAGCAAGAAGAAGTACGGACGCGGCTCGGTATGGAAATGTACGATGTAGTATGGAACCTGCTGGACCTTGCGGAGAAGTGCGAAATAGATGTAGAGGCTGCCTTCCGAAGGAAGCATGAGATCAACAAAGGCAGACATTGGACGCGCCCCGGTGTCACGCCCGGCGGTGGCTCAATGTAGCAGGGTTAGAGGCTTTGCGGGCGTTCCAAACCTGACGGGAAGATATTCACGAGAAAAGAAACATCCACCCCCTCCCTCGGGCGGAGAGGTGGCGGATGTTTCTTGATTTGCAAATTTGCGTCAGCCCGTGCCTGGTATGTCCGCACCCTGGACCATACACGCGGCAAGTGACTCTCAGGTCAACTGAGGCTAGCCGCGCGCCCGCCCATTAGACCGAGCGCCACTGGTCGCCGGCTCGCCGGTCGCAGCATGCACGATATGCCCCGCAACCTCCACAGATGCGCCGGGGTCCATAATATCCGCATCGTCTGCCGCCCGTTCCTCGTCCCTCTCCTGGTTAGCCCGACCGATTACCTTGTGTGGGGAGGCTCGCCGCTCGCCGGTGTCGGCCCCGTCCCCGCCACGCGACTCCACCAGGCGGTTGTACAGGAATTCGATCTCACTCGCGCTCAACTGCTCCAATCGCTTGCCGTTGCAGTAGCGGGCTGCGGCCTTGCTCATATGGACCTCCGCTATACCATATTCGTCAGCCTTGGCGAGTAGTTCATCGAGCGACATGGCGACCGGTTCCGGCTCGGTGGGCTGCACAGGCGCGGGCAGCATGCTTGGCTCGAACTGCTTGATCGGCTCCTGCGCGGTGACCTCTCGCACGAACTGCCGGTAGTCCGGGTCCACCAGCTTGCGTCCGAGCGGGTAGAGGTGGCTGACGTTCGTCTTGACCACGGTGGCCGCGTGTTGGACGCGGAAATCGCCGCCGAGGGCCAGGGAGAGGTCGAATGTCACGTCGGAGTAGTAGTCGGTGCCGCCAATCGTCATGATGACCAACTGGCCTGCCTCGTTTTCATCGAGTTCCTGGCCCACCGGCACCGCGTGCTCCGTTATAGCGACCCAGCGCCTGCTGACCCGGCAGAGCAGGTCGAGCACCTTCTGGGCCTTTGTTTGCAGCAGCTCGACCTCGCCCGTCGTGAGCTTGGCCCCCTCCCCGCGCTGCTGCTCGGCCAATTCGATAGCGCGCCCATAAAGCGTATCGAAGTAGCCGTTCCATGAGTCGAGCACCAGCCCCCCGTAGAGTGGGTTGCCATCGGGGCCTTGTTCGGCGATGGCCCACTGGATATCCTCGAACAGCGTATCGGGGTCGCACTCTATGGCGTCGAAGCGTTCGTTCACACCGGGCACGTTGCGCGTCTTGAACTCGGTGTCGAACACGCAGATCCTGCCGATTCCCGCCTCGGCCATAGACAGGGCGAGGTGCGTCTTGCCGGTGTTGCTAGGCCCCCTGAATATCGTCACCAGGCGACGCGCGGCGGGCCTGCGGTTGAGCGGGCTTGGCCGGTTAGTGGTCTGGTCCTGCGGCGCGCCCCTGCCCGGGGTCGCGTCACCTCTGTTTGTGAAAGCATTCGCCATGTATACCTACCTCCCTATTAGAACATAAGTTCTACATGGAGAGTATATTGTCATAATGGCGACCTGTCAATAGGGTTATCCACAATCAGCATAGAGTATTCGTTTTCGGCAAGGAGGTATCGGGCCGCCCTGGGATAGCCCTGTGGCTGAAGCCACGGGCTGAGAAGTAGCGAAGTCTCCTTCGGAGACTGGGACTTATCTGCGAGATGTAGGACGTAAACGAACAAAGGTGGCCCTTGTCATTCTGAGCCCTTCGGCGACGCTCAGGGTAAACTCCGCGAAGAATCTCGTCCTGCATGCAGGTGTGGCCCTTTTCCGTAGCACATAGCAGCACATGGCACCGTGCGGGAGTGAAGAAAGGTGGTGCTTGGGTGCTGTGGGATGAGATTCTTCGCGGAGTTTACCCTGAGCGTCGTCGAAGGGCTCAGAATGACAAAGGCGAGATTCGGGTACTGAGGTTCGACACCTTTGTTCTAGACATGACTACTAGAGGGTAGTCCCCGTAGGGGACTTTGCCTCTTCTCAGCCCGTGGCTTCAGCCACAGGGCTATCCCAGGGCGGCCGCCCCTGCCCCCGCAACCTCCTCCGCAACCTCCTCCGCCACCTCCGGCTGCGTAGCTAACGTACCAGCGGGTGTGCCGCCGGTGAACTGGCTGTTGTACAGGTCGGCGTAGAACCCGCCCGCCTCCAGCAGTTCGCCGTGGGTGCCCTTCTCTATCACGCTGCCGTTGTTCATCACCAGGATCAGGCTTGCGTTGCGTATGGTGGACAGCCTGTGGGCTATCACGAAACTGGTGCGCCCCGACATGAGGTCTTCCATTGCGTTCTGGATCAGCACCTCGGTCCTGGTATCGACGCTGCTGGTGGCCTCGTCCAGGATCAAGATAGCCGGGTCCGCCAGCACCGCTCGGGCGATTGCCAGTAGCTGCTTCTGGCCCTGCGAGATGTTGGACGCTTCCTCGTTCAGAACCGTGTCGTAGCCGTCGGGCAGGGTCCTGATAAAGTGGTCGGCATGCGCCAGCCTGGCCGCCTCCACTATCTCGTCCGTCGTGGCCCCCGGCCTACCGTATGCGATATTGTCGCTGATCGTGCCGTTGAACAGCCACGTATCTTGCAGCACCATCCCGAAGATGGCGCGCAGCTCCCGCCGCTTCATGTCGGCTATATTCACCCCATCGACCCTGATTTGCCCCGCGTCAAGCTCGTAGAAGCGCATGAGCAGGTTCACCAGGGTCGTCTTGCCCGCGCCGGTGGGGCCTACGATAGCCACCGTCTGCCCCGGCTGCACGTCGATGTTCATGTCCTCGATGAGCGGCGCATCTGGCTTATACCGGAAGCTAACGTGCTCGAACTGTACTGCCCCCCTGGGTAACCGAATTGCTTTGGGCTGGGCGCTGTCGGGCACTTCCTCCGGCTCGTCCAGCAGCTCGAATACGCGCTCCGCCGAGGCTACCGCGAGTTGGAGCACGTTGGCAATCTGTGCCGTCTGCATGATAGGCCACGAGAACTGCCTCATATACTGGATGAAAGCCTGGACGTCGCCAATCGTGATGGCCCTTTGCGTGACCATGATGCCGCCGATTACAGCCACCGCCACGTAGGCGATGTTGTTCACGAACGACAGGACCGGCATAATCAGCCCCGAGATGAATTGCGCCTTCCAGCCGACCTCGTAAAGCCGCTCGTTATATTCGTTGAACTTGCGCACCGAGTCCTCTTCGCGCCCAAATACCTTGATGATCTTGTGCCCCGTGTACATCTCCTCGACGTGGCCGTTAAGCTGGCCCAACGTCTTTTGCTGGTTCACAAAGTACTTCTGCGACCGGGTGCCTATCAACGCCGCGATTGCCAGAGACAGGGGTACCGCCACGAGCGCGATAAGCGTCATCCAGAAGCTGATGGTGAACATCATTACCAGCACGCCCAGGATCGTAATCACCGAGGTCATTAGCTGGGTGACGCTCTGCTGGAGGGTATTGGATATGTTGTCCACGTCGTTTGTGACGCGGCTCAGGACCTCGCCGTGCGTGCGGGCATCGAAGAACTTGAGCGGCAGGCGCGCCAGCTTGTTGTCTACGTCCCGCCGCATGTCGTAGACGGTGTTCTGCGCGACACCCGCCATTACGTACTGCTGTAGGTACATGAACGCCGAGCTTATGAGGTACAGCACGACCAGTATCAGCAGGATATTGGCTATGCCTGCGAAGTCGATAGTAGCGCCTGGCACCCCCTGGCTCTTAGCTATCAGCCCCTCGAAGAGCTTGGTGGTGGCCTCGCCCATGATCTTGGGGCCGACGATATTGAAC
>DASVQO010000491.1:0-3889 GCA_036389075.1 Chloroflexia bacterium
CAGCCCCAGCGCCTCCAACCTCACCCGCTCCGCCTCTCGCAACGCCCTGAGCGCCTCCATCTCGGTGGCCTCGTTGCCGCTGGCGTTGCCTTCCAGGTCGCGCAACTGCTCTATGGCGCGCAGCATCTCCTCCTGGTTGAAGTCGTGGCGGCCGCGCTCGCCCAGGGAGCGCACGAAGTTGGCGTCGGTCAGGTAGGGATCAAGCTCGGCGTGGCGGGACAGGGTGCGCTTTAGGAAGCGCAGGTACCGCTCGGCGGCGTAGCCCGGCTTGCGGGCGCGGCGGAACAGGCGGGCCACCGAGGTCACGTACTCAGAGGTGGGACGGCGCTGGTCGGGGGCGAGCACGGGCAGGGGAGGACCCAGCCGCCGGGCGCTCCAGATGAAGTAGACAGCACCCAGCGCCGCCCCGTAGATCAAGGCCCAGCCCCACGCCGTGCTAGTGATCAGGCCCAGCAGGTCGCCGCCGGTGCTCACCCCGTGGTGTGCCTCGTCGAAGGCCACCCGGCGGCCGCCCGACATTTGCAGCATGTTATACGCGAACGCCCCGTTGCCGGGCTGCCTGATGCCTTCGTTTGTGAGCGGGAACTGGGTTGACAGGATGAACACGCGCCCCTCGCCCACACGCATCATCGCGGCCAGGGGCAGGCGGTCCCTCCCCGAATCGGTGGTGGTCGCAAGGGCTACCGTGCCGGTGAGCGGAAGCACCAGGGACACCGCCCCCGGCATGACGACCTGCACCACCGGCGGCCTCCCGAACGAGGGCTGAGACATGGGCATGGTATCGCTGTAGAAATAGACAGGGGAGATGTCGAAGCCGAACTCGCGCAGCATAGGGTGCTTGTCGCCAAAGCCGACGCTCGAATCATCGAGGTTGCCCCCGAGCGCCAGCACGAGGGTGTTGCCCTCCTCCACCCAGCGGCGCACGGTGCCCGCCTGCCCCGTGGGGAAGTCGTTGTTGGGGTTGACCATGATGAGGGTATCGGCTTCGGGCGGGAAGCGGTCGCCCTGCTCGGTGCGGCTCACCTCAAATCCCGCACCCTCCAACCACCGGTAGAGCGCCAGGGTGCCCCTCGGCCCTGTGCTCGTGGAGGAACCTATACTCTCCGGCGTCTCTTCTACGCCCTGAGAGCCCACCAGCCAGAGGATGACGGCGAACATCCCCAGGAAGGTCATCGCGATGATGGAGATGTCGCCCAGGCGGGTGCGAGGGCCTCTGGGTTGGAGGGCGGAATTCATCATGCGGCCCTACCCACCTCCACCTGCCCGGCCAGGGCCTCCACCCTATCCGCCTGGGCCGAGTACCGCGCCCAGTCCTCGCCGCCGGTGGGCAGGTTGCCGTACCACACGTCGTCGAAGCGGTCGAGCAGGGGTTGCAGTTCGTCGTGCAGGCCCCCAGGCGCGCGGAAGAGGTATTCGCGGTTGGTGGCCGAGCGGTCGAACGCCAGCTTGCCCGCCTCGTCCAGCACGAGCAGCACCGCCAGGCAGCGATAGCGTATGGCGGTGCGGAAGTCGCCCTCCTCCGCCGAAGCCAGCGCCCGGCGCTTCGCCTCCGCCGAGTTCATGCCGAGCACCGCCCCCAGGTCCGAGATGGCGCGCGGCGCGGACGAGGCGGTCGTGCCCCGGTTCAGCCCCAACGCGAACAGGCCCATAGCCACCGCCGCCACGACCAGTCCCGCCACGGCCAGCACCCTGATGACCACATCCAGATCGCCCAGGCCCACCAGGAAGACTGTGCCAACTATAGCGCCCACCAGTACCGCCAGCCCCAGGCGCAGCCACCTGCTGCGTATCCTGTCGCTGGCAAGGAAGGTGAGCGCCCCAGCGGCCAGCCCCGCCGCAAGCGCGATGAACAGCCTGGTGAGGTTGCTGTCGGGGTCGCTACTGCCGGTGAACTGCGACAACCACTGGACCAGCCTTTGCAGGAGCGAAAGCTGGTCCTCGTAGTTGAAGGCGGGGTCGCTGAGCACTTCGCGCAGGCGCGCCTCGGCGGCCTCCCCCTCCAGGGTACCCTCCAGGTAGCTTGCGGCACCCGAATCGAGCGACTCTGCCAGCGCGTCTAAGTGGGCCTCCAACGCGTCCAGGTTAGGCTCGTCGGAATGTAGCTCCCTTATGGCGGCGGTATTGTCCACCTGGGCCTCAGACGCGGGGCCGCCACCCACCGGCTCGACACCCCCGCCTTCCACCCGCTCAAGCTCCGTTACCGCTGCCTCGATGTGGTCCTCACGCTCGGTGCTGCCCTCCTCGGCAGACCGGGCTGCTCGCACTTCGTCCAGCGCGGTGCGCACGGCCAGCCGGTACTCCTCGTAACCGACCTGCTTGCCAAGCGACGGACGCGGCAGCGGGGTGGCCGAAGCGCCGGGGCCTGTGCCGCCCCCCGCGCCCGGACCGGCCAGAAAGAACCACGCGCCGAATACCGCCAGCAGCGCCACCGTGACGGTGGCGGCCAGCAGCCAGCCTCTCGGTATGCGGTTCTTGCTACGTCGCTTCACCATCGGGGTCGGTCAACTCTCCTAGGGTAGGCAAGATCGTGCGGCGTGAGGGGCACGAACGCGCCAGACGGAACAGCCTGGGCGGTGGAGGTGGAAATCACGTGCCGGTGCGCTGGCCTTTGCTTTTAGCTTTGCCCCGCCGGAGACTCCTCATCGGTGCTGGGTCGCCGAGCCGACTGCTCGCTGATAGGCGGCGTGCTGAAACCGAGGCCCTCTGCCCTTGGAGCTTCCGGGGCTTCGCCTCCCGGCGTTTCGAGCGGGCCGGTGTCCGGCCCCCTTGTCGCGCCCGTGGCAGTCCCCGGCGACTCGCCTACAGGCGATGGGACGGGCGTTGGCAGGGTTGGCGCGCCTTCGGACCCGGCCACGCGCGCGCCCATGCCGCTGGGCTGCGAATAGGACTCAGGCGGGGCGTAACCCGTCTGGGCAGGGGCGGGGTAAGGGGCCTGGGGTTGGCCGGGATTGCCCAGGTTGGGAGGACCGTAGCCACCGGGCGTGGCATACCCGCCGGGTGCCGCCGGGTAGCCGCCGGAAGCAGCGCCCGTGTTAGCCGGGCCGCCGGGGTAGGCGTAGCGCTGGCTGAGCGCCGTCTCCAGGTCGAAGCCTTCTTTGCGCACGCGCAGGTCGAAGTAGTACAGGGTGAGGCACGTGAGTTCGAGCGGTATGTAGAGGGCCTGGGTGATGATCGTAACGACACCGGTGACCGCCGTGTTCAGCACGGGGTCTAAGAAGCCGGTAAACAGGCCCACAATAAGGGTGACCAGGAACGCCGGACCTGCCGAGATGACGAAATTGATAATGCCGAGCACTAACAAGAGGCCCAGCGTGCGCCACCAGTAGCCCTGCACCAACCGCCAGCTACGGCGCAGCCCCTCGACCGGCCCCAGGCTCTCCACCATGATGGCAGGCACGATCACCGTCAGGCGCACGAACACGTAAGCGTAGAAAATGAAACTTACAAAGAACAACAGGAAGCCCAGGCATATGAACGTAAACCCGGCCCCCGCGCCCGAATTACCCCCGGATGCTAATATCCCAATCGATATCAGTAACAGCACTATCGCGGGCAGGAAGATGCCGATGCCTATCAGGATCTGCATGCCAATCGCGCCAAGCAGCGGCCCGATGTGCTTGAACATGGCCCGGTAGGCCCCGCCAAACGATACCGGCCTGTCGAGGTGGCTGTCCGCCACGGCGGAGGTAAGCGCTCCCTGGCTGAGGTATTGCAGCAGCCCCCCCAGGATGCCGAGGCCAATAAGGAGCAGCGACAGCACGATGAGGGTCGTCACCGACTGGTTAAGGCTCGAATCGAAAGAGGAGTCGGAGATAGTGCCACGCTGCAACCGGGTGGTGCTGCCTTGCACGGCGACGTTCAATAGTTGCACGGCCATGTTCACGGGCAC
>DASVQO010000492.1:0-29412 GCA_036389075.1 Chloroflexia bacterium
CCGCCTTTGCAATAGACCACCATCTCGTCCGCGGTGCTCAGTTCGTGGGCGTGGGCCGTCACCTGGTTCACCGGGATGAGCTTCGCGCCTTCCAGGTGGGCGATGTCCCACTCGTGAGGCTCGCGCACGTCCAGCAGCACCAGCTTCTGCCCCGAGTCGAGGCGGGACTTGAGGTCGCGGGGTGAGATGTCGAAGTCGGTCTCCCCGCGCTCGGCCTGTGCGTTGATGCCGCAGAACACCTGGTAGTCGATCAGCTCGGTCACGGTGGGGTTCTCGCCGCACACGGGGCAGTCTGGGTCCTTGCGCAGGCGCACCTCGCGGAAGCGCATGTCGAGGGCGTTGTACAGCATCAGGCGGCCAATGAGCGGCTCGCCGATGCCCAGCAGCAGCTTGATCGTCTCGGTGGCCTGAATGGTGCCAATCGTGCCGGGGAGGATACCAAGCACGCCGCCCTCGGCGCAGGAGGGCACCAGGCCGGGAGGGGGCGGCTCAGGGTAGAGGCAGCGGTAGCACGGGCCGTGGTCAGCCCAGAAGACGGAGGCCTGCCCCTCGAACCGGAAGATCGAACCGTACACGTTCGGCTTGCCCAGCAGCACGCAGGCGTCGTTCACCAGGTAGCGCGTGGGGAAGTTGTCGGTGCCGTCCACGATGACGTCGTAGGGGCGGAATATCTCCAGCGCGTTCTCCGAGGTGAGGGGGTACTCGTAGCTGTCCACCTGCACGTTGGGGTTGATGTCGAGGATGCGGGCTTTCGCGCTCTCCAGCTTGGGGGTGCCTATGCCGGACGTGCCGTGGATCACCTGGCGCTGCAAGTTCGACTCGTCCACAATATCGAAGTCCACTATGCCGATGCGCCCGACGCCCGCCGCCGCCAGGTAGAGGGCGAGGGGAGAGCCGAGGCCGCCCGCCCCTATCAGGAGCACGCTGCTCGCCTTGAGCTTCTTCTGGCCCTCCAGCCCGACCTCCGGCACGATGAGGTGGCGGCTGTAGCGGCGTATCTCCGCGTGCGACAGCGTCTGCTCCTCGCCGCCCGTGGCTACGGGGGGAGGAGGCGCGTCGAGCACAGTGCCGGCCGGCTTTCCGCCCGCAATCGCCGGGATGATGGAGATGGTGTCGTTATCCGCGACGGGGGTAGCGCCCTTCTGAAGGTAGCGCACGTCGTCCTCATTGAGGTAGATGTTCACGAAGTTGCGCAACTTGCCGCTTTCGCTGTATAGCTGCCTGCGCAGGTCGGGGTAGCGGGTGGAAAGCTCCTGCAACACCTCGTCTACGGTGCCCCCCTGCAAGGATACCTCGCTCTGCTGCCCGGCGTACTGGCGCAGGGCGGTAGGTATTAGGATGGTCGTCATGTGTAATGTTCTCCTTGTAGTTACTTTTATATGTCCGGAACGGTGATGGTCGATGCACAATCCCTGCCACGTTATCTCCGTGGGTGGTGTCCTGTGGGGACGCCCTGTGGCTGAAGCCACGGGCTGGGAAGTAGCGAAGTCTCCTGCGGAGACTACTCTATTTCACTTACAAAACCTAACAAAACTACAAAACCCCTGCAGAAGCTAAGCTTCCGGTAATTACACCTGCTACTCGTCCCACTCCTCTCCCTCCAACTCTTCATGCACAAGCCTCCAAAGTGCCAGGGAGAATGAAGGCGCAAGGACCTCCGTTTTAGGCCCTGCCTCGTGCAGATATAGTAGGACCGGCTGGTCACACTTCCCGCCGCTAACACGAACGATTAGCTGGTCTCCATCGGCATATTGAAAGCAATCACCAATGACAAGACAGGCGTTATCTTCGCTATGTTCGTGGGATATCCAGGGTCTTGAGGACAGGTATACTCCGTCATGGTCGAAACCATAGATTTTCCTACCATCATCAATTACCAGGTACCTCCACTGCTCTAGGAATTGCACCTACTCACCAGGTAACTCCACACCTAGCTGCTGACCTAAAGCATTCAACTCTACACCGGTAGCACCAGCTGAAGATATTGCAGGAATACCCGAGCTTTCATAACCACGTTTTTCATGAAATGACCTGACAGCCTGGACTGCTCTTTCAAGTCGCTGCATGACCGTCAAACCTAGTGCCTCAGTGAAGTCGAAGGGCGGAAGAACCTGTCTTACCTCAGATTCCTCAGGTTCCTCATGTAGTTCTAGCATTTTGAGTAGTCCAAAGAGGTGTCGTTAGGCGTTCTTAGCCCCCTTTGGGGACTTCACCCTGTTAGCCCATAGCTAGAGCCACGGGGATGCGCTTACTCGGTACTCTCCCGCTGTCTATCTTCCAGCTAGCAACTTGTACCTGTAGATGCGGAAGCGATAGTAGATGGTGCAGCCGATGCAGTAGCCTGCGAGGGCTACGCTGGCGGCAACTGCTACCATGAGGGCGAACGCCCAGCCCAGCGGGGCTATTCCGGTGATGAACGCTACCTGTGCCAGGCCGAGCAGCACTACCGCTATCGAGTTGTTGAACCGCATGAGGCGGCGGTCCACGCCGGGCGCGCCTTTCTCGGTGCCGGGTAGCAGGCGCTTTCCTAGCTGGAAAACGAGGCTGCCGCGCTGGCCGTAGAGTACGGCCGGGACCAGAATGAGGAACAGGGCCGTTGTGAAGAGCGGCTGTTGCAATATCAGGCCGCCCACTATGCCCACTACCAGGGTCCAGCGGTTCAGGTTCACGATAGGCTGTGGTATGTCATCCTCGCACCCTTGTGCGCTCGCTTGCTGGCTCTTGCTAATCACGCTCATGGCTCCTCCTCCAATCTCTCTCACGTTACGCTCGTCACGCTTACTTCTACTTCTTCTTCGTCATACGCGCTGCGGTCATCGCGCAGCTTCCAGGCCCTTATCTCGGCGGCCTTGCCGTCGCGCACCGAGACGATGACGTAGCTCCATGACGTCCAGGCGGCGTGCTCGCGGTCGTACTCGGAGGGTTGGGCGGGGGCGTTGGGGTGCGAGTGGTACACGCCCAGCACGTCGAGGCGGTCGTGGCGGGCCAGCCGCTCGGCCCGGAACATATCGGCGGGGGTGATGAGGAAGCGGTGGTACTGCTCGTCCTGCTCGAACGAGTTCTCAATCGGCATCGTCAGCCGTATCACGCGGCGTCCGTTCTCGTCTTTGCCAAGCAGGATGCCGCACACCTCGTTAGGGTAGCCTCCCTCGCCGTGTTGCACGATCGAATCGCGTGCGCAGTCGTCCAGGTACAATGTCATCTTTCGGTCCCTTTGCCGCTACTGGTTTGCCGTGGCGGTAGCTTGTGTGGTTGAAGCGCCCACTGCCGCGTGGAGCGCCTGGTCTATATCTTCGATTACATCCTCTACGTCCTCGATGCCCGCGGAGAGCCGCACGAGGCCCGGTGTAATGCCCCCCCGGCGCAGTTGAGCGGGCGCCCAGTCCCTGTGACTTGAGATAACCGGGTAGGACACCTCGGTGTAGACGTCGCCCAGGGTGGTGGCGGGGATCACCAGTGCCAGCGCGTCCATGAAGCGCAGCATCTCGTCCTTGCCCGCGCCCGCTATCTCCAGCGCGAGCATGGCCCCCATGTAGGGCGGGCGGAAGATGCGGGCGGCTACGTCATGCTGCGGGTGGCCCGGCAGGCCGGGGTAGTGCACCCTTGCCACCAGCGGGTGCTCGGCCAATCGCTGCGCCAGGATAGCCGCGTTCTCGCACTGCTGCCTGACCCTCACCACCAGCGTCTTGATGCCCCTGCCGGTGAGATACGCCTCGAACGGGCCGGGGATAGCACCCGCCAGCCTCGATATTTGCCGCAGCGTCGGCTCCAACGCGGGGTCCGCTATCGACAGGTGGCCGCCCGTTACGTCGCCGTGCCCGCCGAAGTACTTGGTGTCGCTGTGCATCACGACGTCCGCGCCGAGCGCCAGGGGCTGGATGATGGGTGGGGGCGTAAAGGTCGCGTCCACTATGCTGACCACGCCCAGTGCGCGGGCAAGCTCGCACAGCCGGGGCACGTCGGCCACCTTTATGAGCGGGTTGGATGCGGTTTCGAAAAGCATGGCGCGGGGGCGCGGCTCGGTGCGAAGGGCCTGCTCCACGGCCTCGAAGTCGGTCATGTCGGCGAAGCTGGTCTGCACGTCGAACTGGCCGAACAGGGTGGCGAGGAGGGTGTGGCTCGCGCCGTAGAGATCGCTGCCGGCCAGCACCGTATCGCCCGGCTCCAGCTCGCACAGTAGGAAGGCCGCGTGGAGGGCCGCCATGCCGCTGCCGAAAGCCACGCTGGCCGCCGCGCCATCTAGGGAAGCCAGCGCCTCCTCAAGGGCCGCCACCGTGGGGTTGGCGTAGCGCCCGTACACGTAGCCGGGCTGGGTGCCTCCAAGCACCCCATCGAGGGTGGCGGCGTCGGGGCTGAGGAAGGTGCTGCTGGCGTAGATGGGCACGTTCGAGGGGCGGGTGCCTCGCAGGTCGGCGTGCGACCCGGCGTGCACGGCCTTCGTGCCCGGACCTCTCCCGGCCTCGCGCTTGCTGCCCTTATCCTGGCCCTCGCTCGAACTCACCTGTCGCCGTCCTCGCTTTCGTCCCAGAAGGTGTCTTGCAGGTAGCGGCTGCCGCCGTCGGGCAGCACCGTCACCACCACGCCGGAGCGCAGGGCGCGCGCCACGCGCACGGCCGCCAGTACGCCCGCCCCGCCCGAAGGCCCGGCCAGCACGCCTTCGTACCGCGCCAGGTCGCGGGTCATAGCCTGGGCTTCCTCGGTGCCGATAAGCAGTTGCTCGTCCGCGAGGTCGGGGTCGTAGATGCCGGGCACCAGGGCAGAAGGCATGTGCTTCATCCCCTCCAGGCCGTGGAAAGCGGCGTCGGGCTGGACCTCCACGATGCGGAGGCCGGGGTTGTACTGCTTGAGGCGGCGGGACGCGCCCACGAAGGTGCCGCTCGTGCCGACCACTGCCACAAAGTGGCTCACGCGCCCGTCGGTCTGCTGCCAGATCTCGGGGGCGGTGCCATAGTAGTGGGCCTGCCAGTTGGCGGGGTTGTTGTACTGGTCGGGGTAGAAGTAACGGCCGGGGTTCTCGGCGTAGAGGCGGCGGGCTTCGAGGATGGCCCCGTCGGTGCCGTCGGCCGGGGGTGTGTCGATGATGGTCGCGCCGTACAGCTTCAGCAGCCGCTTGCGTTCGGGGCTGGCCGACTCGGGAAGGCAAATCTCAACCTTGTAGCCGAGGGCCGCGCCTATCATGGCGTAAGCGATGCCGGTGTTGCCGGAGCTTGCGTCCAGGATGGTGGTGCCGGGTGAGAGGAGGCCGCGCCGCTCGCCGTCTCGGATCATGTAGAGGGCCGCGCGGTCCTTGACGGAGCCGCCGGGGTTGAACCACTCGGCCTTGGCGTGCAACTCGACGCCTTCCGCGAGGCCGTACTGCTCTTCGATGCGGGCCAGGCGCAGCAAGGGTGTGTTGCCAATCTGAGCGACAACGTTCTCTCGCTCGGGGCGCGTAACCGTGGATGAAGTTGTTCTCGTTAGAAGCTCCAAGGCGTTCTCCGGGTAATTTCGTGGAAACAAAAAAGGCCGACCGCTCCGGTCAGGCCCCGTATGTTTAGCTGCTGAGTGCTAATCGCCATGCAGCGTCATTGCTGTACGGTTTGTGTCATAAGTGGGGAGCCGGACCATCGCAAACTGGGGCCGCGCAACAACAGGGCGCGGCCTGACACATACAGGCGCAGTCTTTGCTGGTGCTGGCCGAAAAAAGCTGAGCGATTCGCATGTCCGGGGTGTTGCTCATGGCTGTGATAGGGTACTGGCAGCGAAATAGTTTATATCCTTACTATTATACCAGGAGAGTCAAGCGAGCGCAACAGCAGGGCGGCTTTTGAAATGACATCTCGAACTTCGACTATTGCGGTAGCCTTAAGAAAGAAAGAGACGGAACCGCCAAGACGCCAAGAGCCTGCCCTGAGCGCAGCCGAAGGGACGCCAAGAGCGCGCCAAGTGATTAAGAACGGTTCATCGGAGAGATGCAGAGGACGCAGAGGACGCAGAGGGTAGGAAAGGTTTAAAAGGGTAAGGGCAGCATCGTACTGTAGATGCTGCCCTTACTCAGAACACCCTCGATTCTTCTCTGCGTAACCTCTGCGTTCTCTGCGCCCCTGCGGTGAACCGTCTCTACCCGTCTTGGCGACCCCGTCTCCTACCGGGCTAGATGTGGCAGGTGGAGAGGCCGCGCTTCTCCAGGTATTGCTGGTGGTAGTCCTCGGCGAGGTAGAACCGTGTGGCAGGCTCGACCTGGGTCACGATGGGCCTGCTGTACCTGCCGCTGCTCTCAAGCTGGGCCTTCGAGGCGAGGGCGGCGGCTTCCTGCTCCGGCGTGTGGAAGAAGATCGCTGACCTGTACTGCGTGCCCACGTCCGGCCCCTGCCGGTTGAGAGTGGTGGGGTTGTGGTTGTCCCAGAAGACCTTCAACAGGTCATCGTAGGAGACCCTGGCGGGGTCGTAGACTACCTCCACCACCTCGGCGTGCCCGGTCCTCCCGGTGCAGACATCCCGGTACGAGGGGTCCTGGTACGTCCCGCCGCTGTAGCCCACCGAGGTCGAGATGACCCCCTTGACCTGGCGGAACGCGGCTTCTACACCCCAAAAACAGCCCGCTCCGAATGTTGCCTTTGCGCTTTCCATTGTGTTGCTCCTGTATCTCGTGTCTCGTAGAGTAATATCCAGCCTATCTCATCTTTTGCTTATCTTACGCCGTCTCGACAGTTGAGGACTTTTTCTCCAGCTTCAAGGACGCGGAATTGATACAGTAGCGCAGGCCGGTGGGCTGCGGCCCGTCATCGAATACGTGGCCCAGGTGAGCGTCGCAGGTGCTGCACAGCACTTCGGTGCGCCGCATCCAGAAGCTGCCGTCGGTCTCGGTGCTGATGTTTTCTTCCGAGGCGGGAGCGTAGAAGCTGGGCCAGCCGGTGCCCGACTCGAACTTGGCGTCCGAGTGGAATAGCTCCGCGCCGCAACACACGCACTTGTAAACCCCCGCGTCCTTGTTGTGGGCGTACTCGCCGGTGAAGGCGCGCTCCGTGCCCTTCTGCCGCGCCACCCTGTACTGTTCCGGGGTCAGTTGCTGCTTCCACTCCGCGTCAGACTTCACTACTTTGCTTCTCATTCTATGGGCCTCCGATAATTCAGCTAATATACCCTCAACACCATTGTATCCCAAAATGGTTACAAGAATATTATGGGGCTTTCATCTGTGTTACATTTCAGGCATCGAACGGCCGCTTGTTCTCGGAGGACCCGGCTCGCGCGACCTTGCTTACTGCCGCTTGTGGCCGGTAACTTGCTAAAAGCTTTGCCAGCATGACAGTGTGAAGTATGGGCACATGACCCCCACTATGTCATTTCGAGCGCAGCGAGAAATCTCGTCCTTCAGCACCCAACTTGCACCTTTCCTACAGCAGAGAGTCTCATGAGAAAAGGGGAACAGCCCGGCGTAGGACGAGATTTCTCACTGCGTTCGAAATGACATAGGGGGGCTTGGTTATAATATTCGGCCTGTTCGAACCTTGGGTCGACCTTAGCAGGGCTGTACCAGGGCATAGTTTATCAACAGCGTGCATGTTGTATAACAGGCGACAGGGGGGAAGATGGACGTAAAGGACTTCGGCTTTACACGCGACGAGACGTATTCCGAGCAGATAGGGCAGTACCTGAACCCGCTGCCTCGCTCCGTGGTGCGGCCCGGCGAGGTCCAAATGCTCGACGGTGAGTGGCGCTTCGAGTTGGACCCGGAGGACCGGGGGCTGCGCGAGGGGTGGTTCAAGGAGCACGAGTACAAGCGCACGGCGATGTGGCCCTCCTCCATCGAGGAGCACATGGCCAAGGCGGCGGAGCAGGCACGCATTACCGGCCCCCTCGCCCAGTACACCCCCGAGAACGTCGTGGCCTGGTACGAGCGCGATTTCACCATACCGGGGCATTGGCTGGGCGACCCGGAGCACATCGTGCAGATCACCTTCGGGGCGTGCGGTTACGAGACGCGCGTGTGGCTCAACGGTACGCTACTGAGCACGATAGAAGGCGAGCAGGTGCACTACGGCGAATACACCTCCTTCAGCTACGAGTTGCCGCCCGGCTTGCTGCGGCCCACCAACCGCCTCACCGTGCGCACCGCCGACACGCTGGACGCCGAAATTACCAGGGGCAAGCAGGAGTCGCGCGTCTACAAGCGGGGCGGCATATGGTACCAGACGGTGAGCGGCCCGGTGCGCAGCGTCTGGATAGAGCCGGTGCTGCTCAACAGGCTGCGCTCGCGCCTGGAGGTCCTCAGCACTATAGAGGATGGGCTGGTGGAGTTCATAGTCACCACGCGCACGGCCATGCCCGGTACCTACAACCTGCGTCTGGTCGTGACCCCCTACAATAAGGCCGAGCAGGCTGTGGTGTCGGAGTTCGATTTGGCGCTGGAAAGGGGCGTGAAGCGGCAGCGGCTGGTGATAGAAATACCGGACGCCAAATTGTGGTCGCCGGACGAGCCGAACCTCTACGGGCTGGTGGCGCAGCTTACCACGCCGGGTGGGGCGATCTCGCAGATTGGCACCCACTTCGGCCTCAGGCGGATAGAGGCACACGGGCGACATATCTACCTGAACGCCCGCGAGACGTACCTGGACGGCATCCTCTACCAGCCGGGCACCTCCACCTACGAGCAGATTACCAGCCATATGCACGCCATGAAGGCCCTCGGCTGCAATCTCGTGCGCGTGCATATCGCCGGTATCGACCCGCGCATCTACGACCTCGCGGACGAGGTGGGCATGATGCTGTGGGTGGAGGTGCCAAGCCCGCACGTCTCCACCCAGCGCAGCCGCGACAACCACTGGGCGGAGCTTACCCGCATGCTCCCCATCATCTGCTCGCACCCCTCGGTGGTCATCCTCTCGCTGTACAACGAGGACTGGGGCGTGCAGGACATCCAGTTCAACGCGCTCACCCGCGAATATATAGCGAGGACGTGGGCGTACCTCAGGGTGAACTACCCGCAGTTGCTGGTGGTGGACAACGACGGTTGGCGGCACGTTTCGACCGAGGGGAGGGTGGAGTCGCACTTGCTGACGGCGCACATCTACCGGCAGGAGCTGGAGGAGTGGCAGGAGTGGCTCGACCGGCTGGTGAGCGGCGAAAACGAGGGGGTGGCCCCTCACCCGCTGGTGGTGGGCGACCCCTTCTTCTACCGGGGGCAGGTGCCGCTGGTGGTGAGCGAGTGGGGCGGGTTCGGCTTCTCCGTGTACGGCGGCGCGGAGGACATGGCGGCGCGCGTGGGGCAAATAGAGGCGTTCAAGCACGAGCTACGCAAGCGCCCCATCGCGGGCGACGTTTACACCCAGGCCACCAGCATCGAAGACGAGGTCAACGGCCTGATAGACCCCGCCACGGGTGAGTTGTTGGTGCCGGAGGGGCTGCTTTACTCCGCGCCGGAGGGAGGCGGTTGAGTAGACGCTGTCGCAAACTCAAGACCCTCTAAGCTCAGTAACAGAGTCCGGCCTTTGTCATTTCGAGCTTAGCGAGAAATCTCGTCCCTGAGCACCCAAGCAGCACTTTTCTCACAGCAGAGATAACCCGTGAGAAATGAGCCGCAGCACGGTGTAGGACGAGATTTCTCGCTACGCTCGAAATGACAGGGGCCAGGCTTTGGGGCTTATGTTGGACCTTGTCGTTTTCCAGGTGGTTCAAGGTCACCGTGCCTGCTACAGTAGAGTTGCTACTATGGCCAGCCAACAAACGACGAAATACCATCTACTAGAAGAGTAAGGACCGAAGGTGCACGCTATCGGAGCGCGGCCGTGGAGACGGTAACGCGGGAGCCGGTAGTCGGGGTGGGCGTAGCAGCAGGCCCCGTCTCCCCATCGAGGCCCGCGGGTTGAGAAGTGGGGGGTACCGTGGGGGAGGGGGCGGCAGTAGCCGTAGAGGTAAGCGTCGCGGTGGATGTTCGGGTGGGGGCGGGCTGAGTGGCTGTGGCGACCGGCAGCAGCGTCGAGGTGGCGACGGGGGCCACCACCGGCTCTGTGATGGTGGGCGCGGGGGTCGGCTCCGTAGTTACCGTGGGCGAGGGCTGTACAGTGGCCGTGGGCGGTACGGGAGTGGGTGCGACCAGGGTGACGGTCGCCTCGTCCGCCGAGATGCGCTGCAATGTGACCCCTTCCGGCACTATCGTCTGCAATGTAACCTGGTGGTCGCCCTCGCCGAGGCCGGAGACGTTCGCGATAATGCGTATGTCAGCCGGGGTAATTAGATTCAGCCGGTTGAAAGAACCCTCCAGGGTTACGTCTACGCGGTCCGGCGAGATGAAGGCCGTGTAGCCTGCGGGCAGCCCCTGGGCCACGGGAGCGACCGACAGCTCAATCGTGCTCTGCAACTCCTCTACCTCGACCGACACGGTAATCTCGCGCGGCTGGCCTGGCAGGAGGTCCACGCCCGGGGGCAGGACCAATTGTGTGGTCGTAATGATCGTGGAGGTAGTCCCTGTTATGGGTAGGGGGACAACGCTGAGGAAATCGATGGGGCCAATCACTTCCTCGCTGCAACATATCCTCACGGTGTTGGGGTCGGCGGTCAGCAAGGCGACGCGAAACCCGGGGGCCGGCTGCCCCACGACCGCCGGGAGCACCGGCACAGTCTTGTTGCGGATATAGGCTTCTATCGGCACGAGCACCTGGACGTTAGCAGGTTCGAAGGTAAGACCGGTTATATCACGTCCATCGACGTCAACCGCCTTCGGGGTCCTGCTTCCTTGCACGCGCGTCGTTTGGCCCTCGATGTTGACGGGTACCAGCACGCTGCTGATGCGTGCCACCGCATCCTGCGAGCCTGTAACCTCCACGCTACGGGGTGTCACCTGGGCGGGGTAGTACTCGTAGCCGAACGGTGGGGTGCCCTCAAGCTGCGCGCCTATCGAAAAGACCTTCGTTACTTGCAGCTGAAGCTGGACCTGTACCTGGGCTGGATCGACGTTTACGGTGAGGCTTTCCGGCGGCAAGCCCCGGGTTTCGATGTCAATAGGGATTTCGTGCACGCCCTCGTTCATGGTGGACAGGTCGATATAGGGGTGAACGTCCGCCGGGCTGAGGTTGGTCATGAGGTTCTGGGGAGCCTGGATGGTCACGTCCACGGTGGGTAGGGGGCTGATGACGCGCAGGTTGGAGGCGGTGCCGCGCACGTCGATGCTGAGGTCGCGGAAGGAGGTAGTCTGGGCGGGGTTCTCCAGGTTCACGACGTAGAACCAGAGCAGCACCGCCAGGATGAGGGCAAGCCCCAGGCGTCCCAGCCTCTCATCCATATCGAAGCGTGGCAACCGCCTGCTCAAGACCCCGGCACGAGGGGCGGGAACGGCCTGGGGCGAGGCGGTATCGATTATTCTGGTGACGCCGGGCGCAGGGTTGGCAGGGTTGGCCGGGCCGGCAGTAGCAGGCGCTGCCACACTCTCGGACGCCTGTTTGGCGGCAGGCTCCAGCGCGGGGTCCGCCGCGCCTTCCGGGGCACCTTCCACGCGTGCGGAGGCCCCGTTGGGCGTGATGCGACGGCCCTCGGCACTTCCAGGCTCCTGCCGTTCAGGGCGCGCCGGTTGCGCCGCTGCATCCAGGATGGCATCATCGTCTGCGGGAGGCGCTGCTTTACGGGTTGTTCTGGGCGTTCGCTCGGCCTTCATGCTTCAGACATTATAACGCACGAACCGAGGGTAGGACAGCAAAAATGGACCTCAAAAGGCACTGAAGCGGTTATTTATCCGGTTGGCCCGCCGCCAGAATGAGGCGCTCGATGGCCTCGGCTGCTCCGTCCGCGTGGAGGGGCAGGCAGATGCTGTGAGCCACGTCAAGCACGGGCTGGGGAGCGGTGGGCATGGCCAGGCCGTAGCCGGCCCAGGCGAGCATGTCGAGGTCGTTGTGCCCGTCGCCTATCGCCATGACCTCCTCGCGCCGCACGCCAACGTATGCAGCCAGGAATGCCAGCGCACGGCCCTTGGAGCACTCTATGTTGGTGAATTCGGTGAAGCGCGGGTGCGACTTGGTCACCTGGAGCCGCGCGCCATACTCGGTCGTAAACTCCGTAAGTACCGTATCGGTCTGCTCTTGCGGGGTGACGATCACCAACTTGGTCGGTTCCCGGCCACCCTGCGCATCGAGCCAGGAGTGCAGGTCGCCTACCTCGTTAAGCTCCAGGCCGTAGTTGATCCGCGAGTAATAACGCGCGCCTTCGGTCATGTGGGCCACGTAGAGCTGGTCGTCCAGGTAGACGTTGAGGTGCAAGCCCCGGCGTGCTGTCGAGGTGATAATCTCATGGGTGAGGGCCAGGGGCACCGTCTTGTGGTAAAGCATCTCCCCGGTGCGGCTGTGTTGGACGAGGGCACCCTGGTAGCAGATAAGTGGCGCGTCTATGCCCAGGTCGTCCGCAATCCTGCGAGCCGAGGTAAACATGCGCCCGGTAGCCAGCGTGACCAGCACGCCGCCCGCCTGCGCCGACCCTATCGCCCCGCGGGTGCGCTCCGATATAACCAGGTCGTCGGCAAAGAGGGTGCCGTCGAGGTCGAGGGCGAGCAGCTTGATGGTCATCCGGTCTTCACCACCACGATCCTGTCGTAGCCCGCCAGGTCCTTGCGCACTTCGACCGCCGCACCCGGGAACGCGGCCCTCGCCAGCTCGGACACGGCCCGACCTTGCGAGTAGGCGGTCTCCATAACCACAGTGCCGCCGGGCAGCAAGTAATTGGGGGCCGCGCGCAGAAAGCGCCTTATCGTGGCCGTGCCGTCTTCGTCGCCGCCGAACACCGCGACGTTTGGCTCCCAGGTGGCGACATCGGGGGATGCTTCGCCGGGCGACACGTAGGGAAGGTTGGCGGCGATGACGTTCACGGGTCCCGGCAAAGGCTCCAGCAGGTCGCCCAGCAGCAGAGTAGTACGCTCCAAGAGGCCGTGCCGGAGACAGTTCTCCCTGGCTACTTCCAGGGCTTCGGGCGAGATTTCGGTGGCGAATCCTCTTGTTTGCGGCCTATTAGCCAGCACCGCAACTAAAATAGCCCCGCTGCCCGTACCTATATCAGCCACTTGGCTAATTTCTTCTTTTGGTAAGGCTTCTAAACAAGCTTCAACGACACTTTCGGTCTCGGGCCTGGGCACAAGCACATCCCTGGTGATAAGCAGGTCCAGGCCGTAGAACTCCTTGTGCCCGGTGATGTAGGCCACCGGCTCTCCCCTGGTCCTGCGCTCGGCCAGTTCTTCGAAAGCGCGGGCCGTCTCAGGTGCAAGAGGGTCGCCCGTGCGGGCCAGCAGGGTTGCCCGGCCGGTGCCCAGCACGTGAGCCAGCAACACCTCGGCGTCAAGCTGGGGAGTGGAGGAGTTAGGCGAAAGGCGCTTCCTCGCCTGAAGAAGCGCCTCCCCAATGGTCATGATTGTCATGGGCAGCGGGTTATTCGGACGCCAGCCCGGCGGCGCGCAGCCGCTCGGCCTGGTCGGTCACTCTCAACGTCTCGATGATGTTCTCGATGTCGCCCTGGAGCACGCGGGGCACGTTCGACACGGTCATCTTGATGCGGTGGTCGGTCACCCGGTCGTCGGGGAAGTTGTAGGTGCGAATCTTCTCGGAGCGGTCGCCCGTGCCCACCTGCGAGCGACGTTCGTCGCCCAGCTCCTGCTGCCGCCTGGCAAGCTCCAGTTCGTACAGGCGGCTGCGGAGCACAGTCATGGCCTTGATGCGGTTCTTTAGCTGGCTGCGCTCGTCCTGGCAGGTGACCACGATGCCGCTCGGGATGTGGGTGATGCGCACCGCCGAGTCGGTGGTGTTCACGCTCTGACCGCCATGCCCGCCCGAGCGATACACGTCGATTTTGAGGTCGTCGTCCTTGATATCTATGTCTACTTCTTCGGCCTCGGGCAGTACGGCCACCGTTGCGGTGGAGGTGTGGATGCGGCCCTGCGATTCGGTGACGGGCACGCGCTGCACCCGGTGAGTGCCACTCTCGTACTTGAAGTGGCTGTAGGCACCCTGGCCCTTTACCTCGAATATGACTTCCCTCACGCCGCCCACCTCGCTGGGGTTGAGCGACAGGATCTCGGTCTTCCAACGCTGCTTGTCGGCGTACCGGGTGTACATGCCGTAAAGCTCGTGGGCGAACAGGTTAGCCTCCTCGCCCCCGGCCCCGCCCCGGATTTCGATGATCACGTTCTTGTCATCAAGGGGGTCTTTGGGCAGCAGCAGGCGCTTGATTTCGTTGAGTTGCGCCTCCAGCTGTGGCTCCAACTGCGCGATTTCCTCGCGGGCCATCTCAGCCATATCGGGGTCGGCTCCCTCCCGGAGGATCTCCTGCGCCTCCGACATGAGTTGTTGCGTCTTTTTGTAGGCCCGATAAGCCTCCACGAGCGGTGTTAGCTCCGCGCGCTCGCGGCCCAACTCCATCAACCTCTTGGGGTCGGTGGCATTGCCGGGCTGGCCCATCAGCTCTTCGAGGTGGGCGTAGTGCTCTTCTATTGTGTCCAGCTTCGAATCGATGCTGCCGTTTCTTCTGTTGTCGTCGCTTTCGGCTAACATTTCCTATTTAACTCCATCGCGGCACCGCATTTTTGCCGCAGGCTATCTTGCTTGCTAACTTCTAAGTATAAGGAGTCGTGCGTGTGTCAGTCAAGTTGCGCTTCGGGTGTGTGAGGCCGTAGTCATTTTCATCAGGAGGCAGCGGGTTGGTTGGGGACACCCTGTGGCTAAAGCCACAGGCTGGCAAGTAGCGAAGTCTCCTTCGGAGACTGGGGCTTATATGCAAGCTGGGGGGAGCAAGGGAACAAGAGTGGCCCCTGTCATTCTGAGCGCAGCGCAGAATCTAAGATGCTGGTATGACTCCTTGATTGAATGTGAGCGCAACAGTACGCAAGGTTCAACAGCCCCTCTATACTAGCTTCCTTAGATTCTTCGCTACGCTCAGAATGACAGGGGGCACCTTTGTTCGCTGCCTTCCCGCAAATGGCGGAGACGCCCTACTCCGATGTTCTTCAGTTCCGGTGCAGGACCTTGCGGCATCGCCTCTGCGTGGAGAATGACGTTGCCCCCGGTAGCGGGAGGTATGGTCTTGGCAACGATTTGGCGTTTTAAGTATAATCACAGCACAGCCGCCGGGTAAGTTGGCCTGGGCGCTTTGCTGTACCCCGTCGAGGGTGAGATGAATAGAGAGTGCAGGAGGGTCCATCTGGCTTTATGAAACTCTACAATACCGCACAACTTCGAAACATCGGCCTTTTTTCGCATGGTGGGGCAGGCAAGACGTCTTTGCTGGAGGCGATGCTCTTTACCTCCAAAGGCACCAACCGCCTGGGCAGCGTGGCCGAGGGTAACACCGTCTCCGACTACGACCCGGACGAGGTCAAGCGCCACATCTCGGTGCAGGTTTCCCTCGCGCCCGTCGAGTGGCGGGACACCAAGATCAACGTGCTCGACACGCCGGGCTACGCCGAGTTCGTGGGCGAAGTAAAGGCGGGCATACGAGTGGTGGACACCGCCGTGCTGCTCGTGGACGCCTCCGCGGGCGTGGAGGTGGGCACCGAGCAGATGTGGCGCTACGCCGAGGAGCGGGGCTGCCCCAGGTTCGTGGTCGTGAACAAGATGGACCGCGAGAACGCCGACTTCATGTCCGCGTGGCACTCCACCCAGAAAGTGCTCGGCAAGAAGTGCGCGCCCTTGCAGGTGCCCATCGGCTCCCAGCAGTCGTTCCGGGGCGTGGTGGACCTGCTGCACCAGAAGGCTTACGTCTACGAGGGGGGCAACAGCGGCAAGTTCACCGAAGGCCCCATCCCAGCCGACTTGCAGGCCGACGTGCAGCAGCTCCGTGACGCCCTGATTGAGCGGGTATGCGAAACGGACGACGACCTGACGATGAAGTACCTCGAAGGCGAGGAGCTTTCGGTGGAGGAGCTGGACGGGGCGCTCAGGGCAGGCGTCAGGACGGGTGACATTGTGCCCGTATTGGCGGCTTCGGGGCTGATGAACGTCGGCGTCAGCCAGCTGCTCGATACGATTGTCACCTATTCGCCCGCGCCCAACGACATGGGCGTGATGACCGCCACCAACGCGGCCAACGGCCAGCAGGTCGAATTGCAGCCGAGCGACGCCTCCCCCCTCACGGCCCTCGTCTTCAAGACGATACGCGACCAGTTCGGCAAGCAGACCTACTTCCGCGTGTTCACCGGCAGCTTCCGCTCCGACAGCCACGTGCTCAACTCGTCCCGCAACGTGGAGGAGCGCATCGGCCAGGTGTACGTGATGCGCGGCAAGGAGCAGATGGCGGTGCAGGAGCTGCACGCGGGCGACATGGGCGTGGTGGTCAAGCTGGCCGAAACGCAGACCGGCGACACCCTCTGCGCCGTGGGCACTCCGCTCATCGTGGACGGCATCAACTTCCCAGCCGCCCTCTTCTCGGCCTCCATCGCCCCGCGCACCAAGGCCGACCTCGACAAGATGGGCACCGCCGTGCACCACATGGTCGAGGAAGACCCCACGATACACGTCGGCAAGGACCCCATCACGGGGCAGACGGTGCTTTCAGCGATGGGCGAGAGTCACGTGCAGATCGTGGCCGACCGCATGAAGCGCAAGTTCGGCGTGGACGTGTCGGTGGGCCTGCCGGTGGTGCCGTACCGCGAGACTATCACTTCCAGGGTGGACCGAGCGCACTACCGGCACAAAAAGCAGACCGGCGGGCACGGGCAGTTCGCGGACGTAGTGCTGGAGCTTGAGCCGCTGCCCGACGCGGAGTTCGAGTTTGGCGACCGCATCGTGGGCGGCGCGGTGCCCAAGAACTTCATCCCGGCGGTGGAGAAGGGCATCCGCGAGGCGCTGTCGGAGGGCGTGCTGGCGGGCTACCCGGTGGTGAATATCCGGGCGGTGCTCTACGACGGCAGCTTCCACCCGGTGGATAGCTCCGAAATGGCCTTCAAGCTGGCCTCCAACCAGGCGTTCAAGGAGGGTATGCAAAGCGGACGGCCCGTGTTGCTGGAGCCTATCATGCTACTGCACATCATCGTGCCGGACAACTACACGGGCGACATCATGTCGGACCTGAACGGGCGGCGCGGCAGGGTGCTCGGCATGAACCCGCAGGGGAACGGCTTCACGGTCATCGACGCGCAAGCCCCCCTCTCCGAGGTGCAGCGCTACGTCAGCGACCTGCGCTCCATCACCCAGGGCCGGGGCAGCTTCGACATGGAGTTCGACCACTACGACCCCGTGCCCGCGCACGTAGCCGACCGTGTAATCGAAGAAGCCCGCAAGCACCGCGAAGAAGCCCACGCTTAGTCCTCGTGACCGACAGGACGCTAACAGGAACAGAATTATTCACCGCAGAGACGCAGAGGACGCAAAGGTACGCAGAGAAGAATTGAGGTTGTAAGCGGCAAGAGGCAGCATCTACTGTACGATGCTGCCTCTTGCCGCTTACAACCTCAATTCTTCTCTGCGTAACCTCTGCGTCCTCTGCGTCTCTGCGGTGAATTCCTTGTTACTCCTGTATGATCCGTGGTGTCTTTGTGTCTATTCTGATGGAGGACCAAGTTTCTTCATGAGGACGAGGAGGGCGAGGGTGAGCCAGAAGGTGAGGGCGAGGTCCATCGTGAAGTAGGCCATGTCGAGTAGGCCGTGGACGGCGAAGTCGATCATGGAGGCGAGGAGGCCGAGGGAGAGCGCGCCGAGTGCGGTGCCTTTGTGACGCAGCCAGAGGGCCTGGAACTGCCAGGTGACGAAGGCCACCGTGCCCAGTACCCACAGCAGGCCGGGCACGCCGAGGCGCAGCCAGAAGTCCAGCACGAAGTTATGGGGATGGGAGGTCGTGAAGAGGCGGGCGGTGGGCACGCCGTACGCGGGGTCCTGGTAGGCGAACTGGTCCTGACCTATGCCGAGGAAGGGGTGGTCGGCCAGTATCTTGCGGGCGGCCTCCCAGATGCGGAAGCGGGCTACCCCCGTGTTGTCCTCCGTGCCGAGGTTGAAGATAGAGGTGAGCCGCTCTACGTTGCCCGCGAAAGCCAGCAAAATAGCAGCCACACCTGCCGCCACGACCCCACCGACCGAAATGAGCAGCGGGCGGTAGCGCGTGACCAGCGCCACCACCGCCACGCCCGCGAACACGCCCACCCAGGCGCCACGGGCGAAACTGAACAACACCCCCAGGCCGATTATGCCCGACAACAGCCCCACCGCTATGCGCCAGCGCCTCCACTCGCGCGGCAAAAAGTAGACCAGCACCAGGCCCAGCGCCAGCCCCCGCCCGGCGTAAATGCCGAAAGCCGTGGCGCTCGGGTAGACCGACGAAACGCGGTTGACGCCCTCCATGTTCCAGGCTTCCCCGAACAGGAACTGCTCCACGCCGACGTAGCCCACCAGCGCGGTTGCAATGAGCCAGGCGGCCACCATGCGCCAGATGTCCCGCTCGGTGCGCAGCCACCGCACCACCAGCATGAAGAACAGCAGCGGCTCAAGGATAGTGACCCTATACTCGCGTAGCGCGAACTGGCGGTTCTCCCCGCCGGGCACGAGCAGCCAGAGCGTGGCAATCGCTCCGAACAGCAGGGCCAGCCACACCAGCGGCTGCCGCAACATACCGCCAATCGCGGTCAGCCTGCGCGTCCGGAGCAATGTCAGCCCGTCACGTACCGCCCACGCACTCACCTGGCAGAGGATAATGGCCTCGGCAAGGGAGAATTGCAGTCTACCCAGCGGGTAGTAGTGGTAGAGGAGGGGGGCCGCCAGGGGCACCATCGCCAGGCTCAGGTCGAGGCGGTAGAGGGTGAGGGCGAAGAAAGCGGCAAGGCCCACGCCCCGCACGGGCAGGTTGGGCACGAAGTAGTAGAGGGCCAGGGCCAGCAGCATGGCCGCCAGCACCACCGGCTCCGAGCGCAGGAGCGCGAGCCGTGGGTTGGCGCTCCTGACGGGCGTGCGGTCGTAGGTGGGGCTGGGGGAGGGCGTCGGCTGTGTGACTACTCCGCTCAAGCGTCCTCCTCCGTTCCAACCGTCCTTTTGCGCGGCATCAGCAGGAGCGCCAGCCCGCCCGCGAGCACCAGCCCGACCGCCAGGTTCGCCCCGTACGCCAGCGTGCGGCGGCTCGAAGAGATATTGTTGGGGCCGTGCGAGTCGAGGTATTGCTGGAACTTTGTCTCGTAGGTCTGGAGGTGGTCAATGTACTTGGTATGCTGCAAGCCCACCTGTTCCACCGAGCGCCCGCTCTCCCAGATGTCGCCCACGCTTTTTGCAAGGCCGTCCAGCGTCCGGGGCACGTTGCTCGGAGGGTTGGTGTCGTTCACGGCGGCCTGTAACGCATCTACCTGGCCGTTGATCGTTTCCAACTGCGCTTTCACTACATCAGCTTTGATCCAGGGTGGGTCGGGCATGAGGTCGCCTATGGGCGGCGGGTACAGGCGCAGGTGGTCGGCCAGCGGGAAGGTGAGCGCACGCACTTCCTCGGTGGGCGGGGTGAGCGAGCGGGTGTACTTCATCAGCTCGTCGTCGTAGTAGCGCAGGACGGGGAACACCCTGTCGCCCGCGTCGGCGTAGCCCGCCAGCACGGCGTCGTAGTCCCGCACCTGGATGCCCCAGTGGAGCACCTCTGCCAGCGCGTCAGTGCTCTGGGGGCCGGTGCGTGCTTCCTCTAAAGCGCTGTGCAGGCTGCTTGAAATGACCGCCATGTCGTGGCTCGTGATGAAGTCGTAATAAGCCTGGCGTGCCTTGAAGAAGTCACCGATAGCAGCATTGGCCGTGCGGCGCGTCTCCGGCATACGCTCCGCCGATACCTGCTCCTGCCCGAAGATAGAGCCGGGCAGCGGGAGCAGCCACACGCCGAGCAGCACCGCGAGCGCGGCGGCCCAGGGGAGTAGCGACTGGAAGGAAAAGCGAGGTCTCACGTTGGGTAACGGTCGGGTAGCGAGGTCATATTGAAAGTACAACTGCGACACCACCGGTTGGTTGCGACGGCCATACTAAGCGGCTTTTTCGCTGTGGGCGGTCAGGTGCACGCCGATAGCCGAGGGGTTGTGCTTGAGGAGGGTGTCCTCGAAGTAGGCGAGCCGCCAGGTGGGTATGAACACGGCGCGGCTGATGGCCTTTACCAGCACCTGCTGCCACTTCGCCAGGTCGTCGCGGGACAGCATGTCACGCCGCCAGTAGTCGAACACGTCGTGGACCTGCCCGAGGATGTGGAACGAGAAAGTGGCATCTGTAACGCGCAGGCCGCGCCTGAAGAGTATTTGCTTCATCTGCCGGGTCGTCAGCACCTGGATGTGGCCTATGTGCACGCGCTTCCACATGTGGATGGGGATGCGCTTGCTGTGCCGGAGCAGGGCGAATATGGTGCGCTTGTTGCCCTCGCAGGGCACGAAGCAGTGGAACACTCCTCCCGGCTTGAGCACCCTGGCTACCTCGTCAGCGGCCTTACCTACGTCGGTGACGTGCTCGAACACGTCGAACAGCACCACTATGTCGAAGGAGTTATCGGGGTAGGGCAGGTCGAGGGCGTCGCCCAGCACGTAGTCGATCTTGCCCGTGCGGTCGGCCTGGCGGGCTTCTTCGAGGGCTACCTGGGAGATGTCGCAGCCGTGCACTTCGAGTTCGGGGCGGTAGTGCAGGAAAGCGCGCGTGTAACGCCCGGCCCCGCAGCCTATCTCAAGCAGGCTCCCGGTGTGGCCGCTGATCGCCTCGAGGCAGCGTTCCAGACGCAACGCCGCCAGGTCGCGGGTGCCCTTGCGTAGCTCGCCCCGGCCCTCGACCGTTGAGGTGTCCTCGTAGTCGAACTTGAAAGGCTCGTCTTCCCACTTGTCGGAAGCCGCCAGCCTGCTTTGTACCGTCGCCATCTGTCTCCTCAACCCCTATGCCTGCTGCCCGTCGTCCAGGGCGGCCACGCATTCTATCTCCACCAGGGCGTTGCGCGGCAGGCCCGCCACCGCCACCGTAGTCCTCGCGGGGGGCGTGCCGGTAAAGAACTGCTTGTAAACGCCGTTCATGGCCTCGAAAAGCGACATATCGCTCAGGAAGACCGTAACCTTGACTGCCTGGTTGAGGGAAGTGCCCGCCGCCTCCAGTATGGCGCTGACATTTTCCAGGGCGCGCCGGGTCTGCTCCTCCACACCGCCCTCCACGAACTGCCCCGTGGCGGGGTCGAAGCCCACCTGCCCGGCGGTGAACACCAGCCCGCCAATCTTGATGCCCTGCGAGTAGGGGCCAATCGCGCCCGGTGCCCCCTCTGTCCTGACTACGTCTCTCATGTTAGCTACTTCTCCCTTTGCCGTTCTTCACCCAATGCTTAGCGCCGACATCAGCGCGGGCAGGTCGTCAAATGTATAGTCCGGCACGATGCCGGTGCGCTCGACGTCGGCGGGCCGCGAGACCCCGGTGAGCACGAGGGCCGTGGGCATGCCCGCGTCGCGCCCCATCACTATGTCGGTGTCTAGCCGGTCGCCCACGCAGAGCACCTGCGAAGCCGATAGCCCCAGTTTCTCCAGCGCCATCTCGGCCCCGTGCACGCTCGGCTTGCCTATCACGGTGGGAGCTACCCCGGAGCAAGCCTGCACGGCCGCGACCAGGCTGCCCGCGCCGGGCCAGAAGTCGCCCCCTTCCACCGGGAGGGTCGTATCGACGTTGGTGGCGATAAAGCGCGCCCCTCGCCTGATAGCGGTACACGCCGCGCGCAGGGCCTGGTAGTCGAAGCCGAAGAACAGCCCCGCCACCACGAACTCGGGCCGCTCGGCCTCGATGCGAAAGTTAGGCACCTCCTCGATCGTGCGGACCAGGGCCTCCTCGCCCAGTACGTACGCGCCGCCACCTTCCGGGTAGTGCGTGCGCAGGTACGTAGCCGTGGCCCCGGCGGAGGTGAGGATGCTGCTAGCCTCCACGTCGATGCCCATCCGCGCCAGCTTGTCCGAGAAATCGGCCGACCTGAGCGTGGCATTGTTGGTGAGAAGTATAAAGGAAAGCCCTGCCTCGCGCAAAGCGGGGAATAGCTCCTTCGCGCCTTCCAGGGGGTCGTTGCCCCGGTAGAGCACGCCGTCCATGTCGAGGAGTAGCCCCGAAAACCTACCCGCTAGCTCGCCTGCCATATGCCTCCCCTTAACTGCACAACCGGACTATTATGGAGCAAATGGCGTGAACGCAACAAGCGAGTGCCGGGACGTGGTTATTGTTGGTGGGGAGGTGCTGGTGTACCACACACGTCCCTCCTGGGGTAGTCCTGTGGGGTGCCCCGCACGGGCGCCCTGTGGCTGAAGCCACGGGCTGGCAAGTAGCGAAGTCTCCTGCGGAGACTGGTAGACTACCCTCACGTTGCTTAGTCCCCGCAGGGGACTTTGCCTCTTCTCAGCCCGTGGCTTTAGCTACAGGGCATCCCCACAGGAATATCGCAGAGCGTTGTGGCCTAATTGCTGACCAGGGCGAATGCTGAACGATGGCTTGCCTCCATACCGCATGCCCCTCGGACTATCGTATACTGCACTGCCTGTAGCCTGACGCTCCGGTGAGCATAACACTGCCAGTGTGGGGTCAGGGGACAGGGCAAAGTGGAGGTGACGTTTCATGTCCAGGATGGTATTACGAGGTACGCCGATTTATGCGACACGTAGCGGTGAGAGAATTGCCCTCGTACCGGAAATACAGCTTTCGAGCAAGCGGTTGTTGCGGCGTTCTTCCGGACAGGGGCTGATAGCCCTTGAGCCTGCTGCCGTGTACGTAATCGACGGGAGCGGGGTGAAAAGGCTGGCGCTTGAGCGGCCAACTGCGCGCTTGCTGGGACTGGTGGCCCTATCGTGTCTGGTTGCCCCCGCGCTCAACTGGCTCTCACACAGGGGGAGGAAGTATGGCTGACCCGACGCTGAGACCCCCAGGAAAGGCACTACGAGCCGCCGGTCTGCTGCCCCAGAACCACCCCGAACACCATGTAGCACCGGGGGATAGCGTGCCTCCCCAGGTCCCACCTGTGTCCCAGATATTCGGCCCAGCACGCCTGCGGGGCGATCGGACTCTCATTGATGTCACCTCAGTCCGCTACCTCAGCGGCCCCCTGGCGCGTTACCTGCTGCGCCGCGAATCTAAGATGGCTCGACGGCCCGGCCTTGCATGGATAGGGAAGGGTGGAGACTACGCCCTGCGTAAGCGCGTGGCTGTAGTTGAGGTAAGCGACCTCGGCGTTCGGGTCCGCCTCGCTCGTAGGAGGCAGTTGATATTGGTGTGCATGGCGGCGGTTGGCTGGAACGTCTACTGGGTCTTGCGGACGTTGCGGGAATGGCGTGAAAGGCCAGAGTAGCTTAAGCAGAAAGACCCCCCCACATAGGACGGGTCTCCTACTTTCTTCGGAGCACGCCTAGAAGAGCTTGCCCTGCTCGACGTCGATTTCCTCGATGCCCATGCGGAGGGGGTAAGGGATGCCCATATGCTCGTACCCCCTGCGTGTGGCGATGCGGCCCCTCGGTGTGCGGGCCAGGAAGCCGAGTTGCAACAGGTACGGCTCGTACACGTCCATGATCGTGTCCGACTCCTCGCTGATGGCCGCCGCTATGGTATCGAGGCCAACGGGGCCGCCGTCGAACTTGTCTATGATGGCGTGCAGAATGCGGCGGTCGGTCTCGTCGCAACCGAGGCTGTCTATCTCCAGGCGGCGCAGGGCTTCCTGGGCGACGGGGGCCGTGATGACGCCGTCGGCGCGCACCTGGGCGTAGTCGCGCACGCGGCGCAGGAGGCGGTTGGCGATACGGGGTGTGCCACGGCTGCGGGAGGCGATTTCCTTGGCGCCGTCCTCCTCGCAAGCCACGCCCAGGATGCGGGCCGAACGGGTGATAATCATCTCCATCGCCTCGCGCGAGTAGTATTCGAGGCGGAAGGTCACGCCGAAGCGGTCGCGCAGGGGAGAGGAGAGCATGGCGAGGCGCGTGGTGGCCCCGATGATGGTGAAGGGGGGCAGCGACAGCCGCAGGGAGCGGGCGCTCGGCCCTTTGCCTATCATCACGTCGAGCGCGAAGTCCTCCATCGCGGGGTAGAGCACTTCCTCCACCACGCGGTTGAGGCGGTGTATCTCGTCGATGAACAGGATTTCGTTGGCCTTCAGGTTGGTGAGGACCGACGCCAGGTCGCCGGGACGCTCGATAGCAGGGCCGGAGGTGGTCTTGATGGGCACGCCCATCTCGTTGGCTATCACCTGGCTAATCGTGGTCTTGCCGAGGCCGGGGGGGCCGTAGAACAGCAGGTGGTCCAGCACCTCGCCGCGCCCCTTGGCCGCCTCCAGCATGACCTGGACGTGGTCCTTCAGCTTCTCCTGGCCGATGTACTCGGCTATGCGGCGGGGCCGGAGCGTCTGCTCTATCTCTTCCTCGTTCTCTCGCGTTTTGGCTGAAATCAGTCGCTCTACCATCTCAAAATCTCCACTCATGCGCACAACAATAGAACATATTTGCTACATTATACCACAAAACGGCGCAGATTCATCAACTTTTCCGCGCCAACTGCAACTGATTTACGGCGACGCGCAAAGGACACCCGAACAACGGCAGCGCAGGTCTACTTTCCGCCAGGGAGCGGGATAATGCCAAACAGCTTGCGCTTCTTAGGGCGGGGGCCATACGCGCCGTAAGCATGGGCGGCCGCCTCTTTGGCTTGAGCGCGGTCCAACTGGTCCCAATAGCGGTCCTGTAGCTCCCTCTCGCGTTCCCATGTAAGCAGGGCGTTCAGCACGACCACGGGCAGCACCACCCGCTGCCAGTGGCCTAATTTCTTCCATTCGAACTGCCCCCAGCGATAAAGCTGCACGGGGTTGGCACCAGCGTAAGGAGGCAGAGGGTAAGCCAGCTTCTTGGAGGCTTTCTTGGCCCGAGACATCGCCTTACGGGGCGGGATGGGGAAGCCCTTGTTGTCCCGCAACGCCTCCATAGCCGCGAACTTCGATTTCTGCCGCGCCTTCTTGACCTTGTCCTTCTCTGCCATGTCATACTCCCTTCGGGCGTTACAAATTACTTAACGAGTGACGAGTACCACCCACCCCAAAACAACATCTAATCTTTGCGCGTTCTTTGCGTCCTTTGCGTCTTTGCGTTTTCGTCTATTCCCCTTCACTTCTCGCTAGGGTGATTGTTTGAACTGCACTTTATCATAGCCGAGGCCGGTGATGAGGGTACGGAGGACGGTCTGAGCGTTTTCGGAGGCTTTGGTCAGGATGCCGTCCTCGAGGGCCGCGTTAAGGATTTCCCGCTCGGCTACGCGGCGCAACTCGGTTTCGAGGTTGGGGTCGGGGCTGCTGAAGATGCCGGTCTGACGGTCGTAGACGTAGGTCTTGTCGTTGTCGAGGCGGGTGTACAGCACCTCGGCGGGCGGCAGGTTGACCGTGACGGTGCCGCTTACCACGGTGACATCGTCTTCCTTCAGGCGGCTCAAGTCGATGCCCGCCACTACCTCGCCGTGGGCCACGAGCAGTATCTTGTCGCTGGTGAGGAGGTCGGGCAGGGGGCCGCTGCTTTTGGCGGTGACCACTTTCTCAAGCTGGTAATTCACGGTCTCCAGCCTGCTCAGGCCGCGAATCTGGCTGATGACGGCAGGCTGCTGGGTGTCGATAGTCACAGTGGGGGTTATGCCGAAGCTGAAGCTGGGGAGGAGGCCGCCGAGCTTGCCAAAGCCGTCCAAGCCGCCCCGGAAGGTGGCGAACGCCAGCAGCGCGCAGGAAAGCGCCAGGACCGCGAAGGTGCCCGCGAGGATGATGCAGGCGGTGGGGCCGCGCTTCACCTGCACAACCGTGGGTGGCGGTGCCTGGGCCGCCTGGTAGGGTGCGGCGCTGGCGGGTTGCGCCCCTGCCGCCGCGCCACGTCTGCCGGTGCCCATGCGGGCAGGCTCGTAGGGGTCTAGCCTGCGGGAGGCGGGAGATGGGCTTGCCGGGGAGCCTGAGGGCGCCGGGCGGGCTGGCTGCCGCTCACCAGGGAGTATGCGGGCCTGCTCGCCCGCGCGTGTGGGCTTGCCGTCCACGTACTGCCAGTCGTCCCGCCCCGAAGAGCCGCTTTCCATCTCGTCCATACCCGTGCTGCCTCACTCGTTTCTGTCTCGCTTGCGTTCTTCTGTAGAACGATTATACCAGCGTGCCGTTACCCTTGCAGGGCATTGCCCCCGGCGGGAACCGTTGTAGGACGCGGTTCGTTACTATATATGTGGGCCCGTGGGCGAACGTGGCGTGCTGTGGATTGCGCTGTTCAGCCCCAGGACCGTGTGTTAGAATACCCGCGTGGCACCTCGATTGCCTGAGACCTCGTAAAGCAGACCCTAGGAGACCAGATTATTGGGCAACGGCGACGCTCAAACCAGGCGCGACGAACCGCTAGAGCCGCTCATACCGAGAATCAGGGTCACGCCCCGCCAACGTGCCCGGCTGGTCCTGGTGGCTATCGCCATATTCGTGGTCTGGTGGCTGCTCAACCAGTCGTGGGACGCGCTGGGGCCGTTTATCATCGCCCTCGTGCTTGGCTACCTGATGCTCCCCCTGGTGGACCGTCTGAGCCGCTTCCTGCCCAGGGTGGTGGCAATCCTCGCCGTGTACGCAGTGTTCGTAGGCGCGGTGTGGGCATTGATAGCCTGGCTCGCGCCGGTGGTCGGGCACCAGGTAGGCGAACTGGCCAAGCAGGCCCCTACTTATTCGGAGCAGGCCCAGGAGTGGGGCCGGGACGTGATGTCCTGGTACGAATCGCTGCCCATCTCGGACGACGTGCGGCAGTCGATAGAGAACGGCCTGCGCAACTCGGTGGGGGCGATTGGCGCGGCGGTGCAGGACGGCGCGCTCAACACGCTCCGGGCCGTGAGCCGGGCGATGGGCTTTATCGTGGGCCTGCTGATCATCCCGTTCTGGCTCTTCTACACCCTGAAGGACAAGGACCGGGGCATCAACGCCTTCAACAACATGCTGCCGGTGTCATGGCGCACCGACGTGTGGCGCATCGTTCGCATCATCAACGGTGTGCTCAGCAGCTACATCAGGGGCCAATTGTTGTTAGGTCTGATCGTGGGGATCGCCACGTTCATCGGCCTGTTGGTTGTGGGGGCCAGGTACGCTGTAGTGCTCGCCATCATCTCCGGCATCACCGAGATCATCCCGGTGGTCGGCCCGGTGCTCGGCGCGATACCGGGGCTGGTGCTGGCGGCTTTCCACCCGGAGGGCTGGGTGATGGTGCTCAAGGTGCTGGCGGTGTACGTGCTCGTGCAGCAACTTGAGAACAACTTGCTCGTTCCAAAAGTGCAGGGTGATAGCGTGAAGCTGCACCCCTCGATCATCATGGTCGCGCTGGTGGTGGGCAGCCAGGTGGGCGGGCTGTTCGGACTGATAATAGCGGTGCCCGTGGCGGCCATCCTGCGCGACATCTACCTCTACCTGTACAGGAGGTTCAGCGAAGGCTACACCCCGCGCGAGGCGGAGGCCAGCGTGCCCTCCCGGCAGGACGAGCAGACCGAAACGGCCCAGGCCCGCGAGCAGCGCGAGCTGGCCGAAGAAGCCAGGCGGCCCGGCATCAACTCGGAGGACGAGTTGATAGAGCAGTTCGACGGGACGAACGACAAACCCGCAGCCTCCGCGAAACCATAAAGCGTACAGAGTCACTTTAGAGGCAGTTAGAGTCAGTAAGAGGCCGGGGCCGCACGACCGGCGCAAGAGGAAGCACCCAGGATTGAGCCAGACCAACCAACGCAAGACACCATCGTCTGCTAACGACAGGCCTACTTCCGCCAACCCACGGCCAAACCCCAATCACCAGTACCGGCGGCCCGAACCTACCTACCGGGCCAGGTCCGTGACCACGGGCATCACCAAGCCCACGCAGCCGGTAGCGGCCCAGGCGGCCGTAGCGCGCGCCCGCACTAACCGGGGGCGGCGGGTTAGACGCATCACGCTACTCATCCTGTTCGCCCTCGTGCTGGTGGGTGGCGGTAGCGGGTACATGTTCTTCCAGGGGACGGTAAAGCCTTTGCTGGAAATACCCGGCAAGATATCGAAGACGCCTGTGAACGTACGCGTTGTGGACCCAGAAGGCACCGTGTCCGCCGAGGCGACGCCCAACTTGGTTGGGGTCGAGCCTCCCGACTGGGCGAACGGCGAGCCTATCAATATCCTGCTGCTGGGCCTCGACTACCGGCCCACGGAGGAGGACACTCGCGCCGACACGCAGATTATCGTGCACATCGACCCTGCCGCGAAAACGGCGACGTTGCTCTCGATCCCCCGCGACCTGTACGTGACCATCCCCGGCTTCGGCCCGGGCCGCATAAACCAGAGCTACCAACTGGGCGACCGCGCCTGGAGGCTCGACCCTGATAGCCTGCCGGGCGGCGGCTCCACGCTGGCGATGTCCACCATTTCGGCTACCTTTGGGGTGCCAATCAACTACTACGCCCAGGTGAATTTCCAGGGCTTCGAGCAGGTGGTGGATGCGCTGGGCGGGCTGAAGATCGACGTGCCCGTGCCGCTGGTGGACAACGAGTACCCGCTCACGAGCACCAGCTATGGCACGCCCGGCACCTACACCAGCAGCTACGGCGCGACCCGCATATACATACCGGCGGGCCTGCAACACATGAACGGCAAGACGGCCCTGCAATACGCCCGCTCCCGGCACGCCGACAGCGACCTGGGACGCAACCAGCGCCAGCAGCAGGTCTTGCTCGCGCTCAAGCAGCAGGGCATGAACCTCAACGTCCTCCCCAAGCTGGGCGAGCTGGCGAACAAGCTGTCCGACGCCGTGGTGACGGACATCCCGACGAGCCTGATCCCCTCCCTTGCCAGCCTCGCGCAGAACATAGGCTCCGGCTCGATCACTACCTGCTCCATAGATGCGACGATGGTGGAGCAAACTATACTCGATAGCGGCGCGGACGTGCTCATGCCTATCTGGGAGCGCATCCGGCCCAGGGTAAAGCAGTGCTTCTCGGACCCGAGGCTCGTGAACGAAAACGTCCGGCTGTCGGTGCAGAACGGCACGACGACCAGCGGCACGGCGCGCATGGTCAGCGAGCTGCTGGTCGAGAAGGGCCTGAACGTGGCCGATCTCTCCTCGGCTGCCGACCAGGGGCAGCACCCTCGCACCACCGTCACGGACTACACGGGCGGGCAGAAGCCGCACACGATTGAGGTGATAAAGCAGGAGCTTGGGCTGGCGGATACGGCTGTCACTCAGGGCAACCCGGCTGACGCGCCCCTCGCCACGAACCTCGACGGCAAGCCGGTGGACATCCTGGTGATGGTGGGAGACGACAGGCTGAACCGCCAACCCGCGCGCACGCCGACGCGCACCCGCTGACCGGGCGGTTTGCGCCTGGTGCCATAGTGTAATCACTTTGGACAGGTTCGGCCATGGACCTGTGGGGACGCCCTGTGGCTAAAGCCACGGGCTGACAAGTAGCGAAGTCTCCTTCGGAGACTAGGAGACCACCCTCTTGTAAGAGAGTCCCCGGAGGGGACTTTGCCTCTTCTCAG
>DASVQO010000493.1:0-2156 GCA_036389075.1 Chloroflexia bacterium
ATCTCCCCATCCCCCTGCTATAATATCTAGCACTACAATCCCAGCGCCCCAACGTCACAACACCAGGCGCGCCCTGCTTCCTACCCCCACCGGCTCCACCGTCACCAAAGCAACGGAGCACCCCCATGGACTTTGAGTGGAACTGGACCAACCTACAAGCCCTCGCCCGCAAAGATAGGGGTTCGCGCCGCCTGTCCCTGGCCGCCTGGGTGCTCTGGACCGCCTCCATCGCCCTCTGGGCGGCCTCCCTCCTACCCTTCTACGCAGCCGGCATGCACCTCTTCTCCCATGCCGCCCTCACCTCCGCGGGTGCCGGCTCGGGCCGAAGTGCACCCTACGCACCCCTCCCCACAGCCGTATACGGCACCTCTTTACTCGGCGCTCTCGCCCGCGTCGTCGTCTTGTTCGGCCCCTGTGTCTTCGCCCTCGTCTTCCTCGCCTTGCTCCTGCGCCTCCTAACCTCCTGGCGCACCTACTCCCCCCTCGGCCTCACCCTCCGCCTGGCCGCCCTCCTCCTCACCCTCACCCTCATCGCCTTCAGCTACGACCTCGCCACCGCCTTCCTCACCTGGGGCCTCGACTGAACCCGCCGCCCCCTTGTCGTTCGGAGTAAGACGAAAAGTCTTCTCACTCACAGCCCTATGCACGCTGTTGACACTCCACCCGCTCTTGTAGGCCCCATCACACGCAAACAACCGGCCTCCCCTTTTGAGAATAGTGCGGTCAAATTATTGACTTCCTTATCCACACGCGCTATACTTACCCCAGCAAGCAGGGCTACCCTATAAAGTAGCCCCGCCCCTCGTCGTACCGAACAACACACAGAAAGGAACACCACTCAATGTCCCCCGCCTATCTGAAGCGTCTCTTTGGCATGCTCGCCCTCCTCCTGCTCCTCACCATGCCCCTCGCCCCCGCGCGCTCCGTAGCCGCCCAGCCCCTCCCCGCCTCCCACGCCCTCGTCACCCAGGCCAACCCCAAGGCCCAGGCCGCCACCATCACCAAACACCCCGGCTCCGTCCGCCGCAACAGCTACGCCACCGCCACAGTCAAGACCACCCCCGGCGGCTCCTGCACCCTCACCGTCCGCTACAAGTCGGGCCCCAGCAAAGCCGCAGGCGTCGGCACCAAACGCGCCGCCCCCAACGGCCTCGTCTCCTGGACCTGGAAGGTCGGCGGCAACACCACCAAAGGCACCTGGCCCGTCATCATCACCTGCGGCTCTACCACCCTCCGCACCTCCGTCACCGTCCCCTAAAAACATGCTATAATCCAGCCGCACAGCAGGAGCACCGACCTCAACGTGCCCCCGCTTTGCGGTACCTTCAATCAAACCCAAATGGCCCTCAACAACCCACACAAAGCCCCCCAAACCTCCAACGATGGACCTGCTGCCCACCACACTAGCATGGCTCCTCCAGACCGCCACCGACACGCGGGACGCCTTCGCCTGGCTAGGCACCGCCGCCGACATCCTCGCGCTCCTCAGCGCAATAGTAGCCGTAATCGCCTGGTCCCGCGCCCGCAAGGCCGCTACAGAAGCACAAGAGGCCGTAAGGGGCTTGCGCCTCCGGCTGGGACGCACTGATGCATATGCGGCCGCCGTCTCCCTGGGTGAAATTGTCAGCCAGTTGCTGGTGGCTTACGACTCGGCCCAATGGCATGCCGTCTTGTCCTATCATCGTCAGGCCCAACATCTCATTGCAACCATTCGAGGCCATAGACGTACTGGTGTGTTGTTGGAAGTCCATGTGACAAAGCTGACCGCCGCTACTACCGTGTTCAGTGATGACGCTGCCATCATCTCCGCCGCGCTCAATGCAGGTCTTGATCCTCTAGCCAATCTCGATACTGAGCGGTATAATAGATTCATGGCCGACATTGCGGCTACCATCGAAGAAATTAAGGTAGTGTTGCGCGATCAGATATGAGCGCACTGCAACATGAGTCCTTGGGGGCACACAGCAGTTATGGCTAATACTGAAAAGCAGTTAGCATTAATTCAGCAACTACTTGGTCGCACCAAGGATGGCAGCCTACGCTGGGAAAGGACTACTCAGCGCGGCACATACATGGTGGCATTCCCTGATTACGCCATCCGAATTTCAGGAGAAAGCCACGATGTGCGCACTGCTTACAGCCTTCGCGTTTACGAT
>DASVQO010000494.1:0-14429 GCA_036389075.1 Chloroflexia bacterium
CGCCTCCTCCAGGTTAGCTACAAACGACAGCTATCCATCATGCTGGCCCCCTATGTCCTGGGCCTCGTGGGTCTCGTGCTGCTGCCCGCCCTCCTGTCCGTGCCGTTCGCCTTCACCAACTACAACGCCCTGCGCGCTCCCGACTGGATCGGCCTGGACAACTTCAGGGAGATGTTTGGCGACTGGCTCTTCTGGAACGGCCTGGGCGCATCGCTGTTCTACATCGTGCTGGCCGTGCCTCTGCGCGTGCTTGGGGCCGTCTTCCTGGCCTTCCTGCTGCACAAGCCGACCATCCCCAACAAGATCAACAGGGTCATAGCCTACCTGCCCACCCTCATCCCCGACGTGGCCTACGCGCTGCTGTGGCTCTACATCTTCAACCCGATATACGGCCCGCTCAACTGGATATTGCGCCTGCTGGGTGCCGAGCCGGAGTCGTGGCTGCTTGAGCCGTGGCCCGCCAAGTTCGCCATCGTCATCATGATGCTGTGGCCGATTGGCGAGGGCTTCGTGCTGATGCTGGCGGCCTTCAACCAGATACCCCACGAGTTGGGAGAGGCCGCCCAGGTGGACGGGGCTTCGGGCAAGCAGCGCTTCCTGCACATCACCCTGCCCCTGCTCGCGCCCGCTATTCTGCTGCTCCTCTTTCGCGATACGGTGCTGAGCTTCCAGACCAACTTCGTGCCGGGGCTTATCACCACGGGAGGGGGGCCGTACCACGCCACCCGCTTCCTGCCTATCTACATCTGGGAGAACGCCTCGGAATACCAGCGCTTCGGCTACGCCTCCGCCATGACGTGGGTGATGTACGCCGTGACGCTGGTCATCATCGCGCTACAATTCGTCGTGGCCCGCCGCTGGAGGAACCTGCTCAATGATTAGAGAGTGGGACAGCGAGCGCCAGTTCGCCCCGCAGACCGACCGCGACATCTCGCAGGGGCTGAACAGGCTGGAGCGCGACGCGGGCGCGGTGGGGCACGTCGTGTTCAGCCTCGTGGTGGCGGTGCTGTTCCTGCTGCCGCTGGTCTGGATGCTGGGGGCTTCCGTGCGGCAGGTGGGCCTGCCCCCGCCCAGGCAGCTTGAGTGGATACCCGACCCGATAGAGCTATCCAACTACGTCCGCATATTCGAGCTACTGCCCCTCGCCAGTTACACGCTCAACTCGCTGGAGGTGGTAGCCGTAGCCGTGCCTCTCACCATAATCACGGCGAGCCTGGCCGGTTTCGCGCTGGCGCAGATAGCCCCACGCCCCCGCGCCTGGATCATGGGGGCCTCGCTCATCGCGCTCATGGTGCCCGTCACCGCCCTGTGGCTTACGCGCTTCATCATCTACAAGTGGATAGGCGTGCTCGACAGCCTGTGGGCGCTCATCCTGCCCTCCTTCATGGGCACAAGCCCCCTGTTCGTGCTGCTGTTCCACTGGACCTTCAGCCGCATACCGAACGAGTTGTACGAATCGGCGCGGCTCGACGGGGCCGGGGCCTTCCGCGTCTGGTGGCAGATAGCCATGCCCCTGTCGCGCGCCTCCATCGTGGCGGTGGGCGTGCTCGCCTTCGTGTACTACTGGAGCAACTTCATCGAGCCGCTGCTTTACCTGAACCGCCAGGAGAACTACACCCTGCCGATTGGCCTGGAAGCCCTACAACAGATGCAGCCCACCAACTTCCCCCTGCTCATCGCCGGGGCGGTGGTAATCACGGTGCCGGTGATTGTCATGTTCATGTTCGCCCAACGCTTCTTCCTGCAAGAGACGCGCGGGGCGGGCTGGCTGGGACGCTAGCATCGCGCTTTAGTTTGCCTCCCGTGACCGTATCCCTAACTAAGTATGTAAGTCTCTTCCGCCGAGCGCACCCGCGATCTCCATCTAAACGCCGCACCTGCCCCTAAGACGGATAGCAGGCTGGCGACAAGTAGCATTACCGGGAGCTCCGTGCCGGAGGCGTCGCCGGTTGTTGGCATCCGGCCTTTGGGCGTTAAAGACCCTAAAGAAACAACCCCCTCTAAAACGCGCCCGGTCTTATCTACCTTGCCCTTCCATGTGAAAGTTTGGATATCGTCGCCCCTCTCGAAAGTCGTCCGCACGGTGACATCATAGACATGTTCCGGCGCGTCCGGCCAGGACACACGAACTTCCCAGGCACCCGAAGTGTAGTCTATCTCGGCGCCGTTTTCCGAACCGGTGGTGGGCAGCCCCACCCAGGTAGGGTTTACCGGGGGCACAAGCTCTGGATTGTCGGGGTCGTCGGCGCCTTCAGCGCGTACGTACTCGATCATGGCGTCCCGCGCGCCTTCCGGCCCGACGTCTGCCGGCTGGCCTGCCACCACACCGCTTGCGTAGCGGAACTGAGCGCCGCCGGACGGGGTACCGGCACGCGCCACTGACGTGGCGGACCCAGCCCACACGACGGCAATAGATGCCCCCAGTATGAGGGCGAATACCCTGGCGAGGGTCGTGTTCTTCATGTCCTGGTCTCCTCGTGGCGAAGTCCCGCCACCACCTGATGTAGAGATTGGCAAGTATATTACAGCGCGGTGGACTTGTCAATGGTTATTTACACTTCCGTAATTGTTTGCTGCCTGGTTACAATGAGGCGGCTGTCCTCTTCCAGCCACCACTGTAGCTACGACCCAGGTTGGCGCTCTTGACGCTCTATACGGGACTTGATATACTCCCAAAACCAGGACCGAGAATATCACGTCCGCGGCCCATCCCCTTCCTTTCTCTCGTGTGGTGCCCTACCACGCTCTACTTTCTCACCGCTGCCAGGTGGGCTGATTAATGCTGCGAAGAACCGCCGGGGCTACAATATCTAAAGCAGTGCGGGTGCTCTTGTCCTGCACCGTGCTGGTCATGTTCAGCGCCATGCTGCGCATTTACCAGGACCCCGAAGCGCCCCACGATATGTACCCCGGCCTGGAATCGTGCAGGCAAATAAAGGACCTCGCCAGGCGCAAGTTCGACGGCGAATACCTCATTAGAAGCGAAATGGTGGCGCAAATCGCCGCGCTGTGGTCGCAGTCCGATTGCTGGATGTATGCTGGATTGTTGAGCAACTCACAGGCCCATGCCAGGGTGGGGGCTTCACAGGAGCAGCGCGGCACAGGCAAGGACACTTCCGGTAGCGCGCCGCGCCGGTCGCACCACGGAGGGCCGTCCTTCGACTCCGCCGATGCCTCGGAGGACTTCACCGGGTCTGCCGCGTACAACCCGGCGCTTGCCGGAGACCTACCCATCGCCTCGCACGGCGGCTTGACCTCCTGGCACGCTCCGGCAATACCCCCCGTTTCCTCGCGCGCCGATGACGTGCCCAGCCCCCCGCCTCGCTCCCCCGCTTAGAACCTGCACGCACACGCAGGTCTTCTACTGCCCTATCTGCCCGCGCGAGCGCACCCTGTAACGTACGTTACACAATCGTGCGTGGCTGGGAGCAGATTGCACTTATCTCACGATTTAGTTACAGTTAAAAGCCCGGATCCGTACAGGCACCGCCCAGAAATGGCTGGCGTGCGTGGCGCTCTCCGGCGATGCTCAACAACTGACGAAAGGAAAACTGACAATGCGAAAAACTCAACCCAAGTGGAAGGTGGCAGCACTGGCTGTCATAGCTTCCATGCTGCTGGCAAGCTGCGGCACCGACACACCGGCAACACCTACCGCGGTAAGCACAGCCACAGGCGCGGCAGCCACGGCAACCATGCCCGCTGGCAACGCCATGGATGGCACCCCCACTACAATAACGGAGGTAACAGGCACGCCTGAGGCCGGCGACCTGACCGGCACCATATCGTTCCAGGTGTTCGGCGACCCCGCCGAGCTTGCGGCGTTCCAGGCGGTGGTCGAGGGCTTCAAGGAAGCCCAGCCCGGCGCCACGGTGGAGGTCATCCACGTGCCGCAACAGGGCGACCACATGACCAAGCTATCCACATCGTTCGCGGCGGGCAACCCCCCGGACGTATGGGTGCTGAACTACCGGCGCTACGGCCAGTTCGCGGCCGAGGGCGTAATAGAGCCTATCGGCCCGCTGCTGGAGAAGAGCGCCACAATCAGCGAGGACCTGTACTACCAGGAGGCCCTCAACGCCTTCCGCTACCAGGGTACGCTTATGTGCCTGCCGCAGAACGTGTCCAACCTGGTGGTGTACTACAACAAAGACCTGTTCACCAAGGCGGGCCTGGAGTTCCCCGCGAAGGACTGGACCTGGGCCGACTTCGTCAACACGGCGCAGCGGCTGACGACCACCGACACCAGCGGGCAGAAGACCTATGGCGTGGGCATCGACCCGCAGCTGATCCGGGTGGCACCCTTCATCTGGTCGAACGGCGGCGAAATCGTGGACGACCCCGAGAAGCCCACTAAGCTAGCCATCCAGGAGCCTGCCGCCCGCGAGGCGATACAGGCTTTCGTGGACCTGCAACTCCAGTACAAGGTAACGCCCAATGAAGCCGAAGCCAAGGCGGAGGACATCGAGGCGCGCTTCATGAACGGCAGGCTGGGTATGATCTTGCAGAGCCGCGCGGCTACCCCCACCTTCCGGGAGATTACGGGCTTCCAGTGGGACGTGGCCCCGCTGCCCCGGTTCAAGGAAGCCGCATCTATCTTGCACAGCGATGCGTACTGCATCTCCGCCGCTTCCAAGAACAAGGAATTGGCCTGGGCCTTCGTGGAGTACGCGCAGGGCACCGACGGGCAGCGCCGAGCATCGGAGCTAGGTCGCACCGTGCCCTCGCTCAAGAGCGTAGCCAACTCGCCGGCCTTCCTCGACCCCTCGAAGGAGCCTGCCAGCAACCAGGTCTTCCTCGACGCCGTGCCCACGATGAGGCTGGTGCCGATCCTCTCCACCTGGCCCAAAATAGAGAGCACCGTCAACGAGCAGATAGAGCGAGCGTTCTACGGCCTCGTGACGCTGGACGAGGCCCTCCAGACCGCCGTGGACCAGTCCACCCCGCTCTTCGCCGACGCCAACAAGGAGCGGACGCCAAGACGCCAAGACGCCAAGACGCCAAGACGCCAAGGACCACGCCAAGTTTAGGATAGTGGGTTCTAGGCAAGAGGACCAGGGTACGACATCACGTACCCTGGTCCTTTTTGCCCTCTCCAAAGCTTGATAACTTGGCGTGATCCTTGGCGTCTTCGCGTCTTGGCGTTTAGCGTTTAGTTCCCAAAGTGACACCTTCCGACCAGGCCCGGAGTGTGCATTTCGCGTATTGACAGGCTCGGGTAGGTATGCTACAATTAGAACAGAAGTTCTAAATTCGTGTGGAAGAGTAGCCCGAGTTTGAGTTTGTGGAGGTGTAGCATGTTTCTTGGTTGGTTCGATGACACTCCGAAGAAGGCGGCCTCGGAAAAGCTGGAAGAGGCGGTAGAGCGCTACGTAGCGAAGTTCGGTGAAGCCCCCGACCTGTGCCTGGTGAACCAGAAGGACGCTACCACCCACGCAGGGGTGGAAGTGAAGGTGGTAGAGTACGTCAGGCCGAACCACTTCTGGGTCGGCAAGGCCTCGGCGCTACCCGGCGGCGCGGGCGTGGGGAGTGTCGTACAGGCCGCGTAAGTAGAGGGACGAGAGTGTAAGGGGTGGGCGTAGGTGCCTGCCCCTTCTTTGTTTGTGCGGAAGTTAGCTGGTAAGCTCTTCGATCTGGCGCTGCAAAACCCCTGCATGACGCCCTGTGGCTAAAGCCACGGGCTGGCAAGTAGCGAAGTCTCCTTCGGAGACTACCCTCTCATGTCACTTAGAGCCTGTTTCAAAACCTGGATAAACCCTGCCCGGCTATGCCTATGCTGCCGAGCAACCATCGGTGACTCGGTTGCGTCCATGTCGGTAAGAGCACTAACAGCGCTTTTCAAAGCTTACTGACCTGAAATGCAAACCACTCCTGTGCCCAGGTAGAACAAAACCCTTCAACAAACCAACTGGCCTGGCTGGAAGATAATCCTTGTGGAACACGCTCCCAAGCCTTTATTATCACGTCCTCAGGGAGTGTATACATGAGTTTGGTACGCTCTTCATCACTTGTTATGGCAACCCAGATTTGGTGCGCCACGCTCTTCCCAGCCTCATAAGCGGGAGTAACCGTATCCAGAAACCTAACCCTTAGTTCCTCTAACTCGGTGACCCTGCTAGCTGGTATTGTCTCCCTCTCACTGAGAAATCCGTCAATAGCCTCTATCATTTTCTCTGGAGTAATCTCTACGCAAACATGTTTGCCGGTGCGGGACATGTGCTCCTGAAAGTCAAACGTAAATACTACGTCCTCCAAGAACCTAACCGTACAAGCCAATGCCCATTGCCAGTGGTCTGCGTACTTGAAAACAGGTTCATCCATGTCTTGATTTCACGGGATTCACAAAGGCCAAGGCTTTGAAACCAGTTCTTAGTCTCCGAAGGAGACTTTGCTACTTGCCAGCCCGCCACTTTAGTGGCAGGGCACCCCACAGGGCCACCTCGGATACCTGGACGAAGCCTAGTCCACCGCGCTTCCCTGCCAGCCCTCGATCACGATGCGGCCACCTTCCAGCCTGGCAAGCTCCGGCGGTTGGGGCGAATTGGGGTAGCGGCTCGCGTGGCTGGGGAAGCGGCTGACCACGCCCGCGATGCTGAGCTGCACGGGCGACATTTGCAGGGCGCACACCACCGCTTCGTCGTCGCCGTTCGCCCCGGCGTGCACCAGGCCGCGCAGGGTGCCCCAGACCACCACGTCGCCGTCCGCGATGACCTCGGCCCCAGCCTCAACGTCGCCAAGTATGCACACGTCTCCCGGGTAGCGCACCGTCTGCCCGTGGCGCAGGGTCGCGCGAAGGAACAGGCCCGTATCGGCGTCCGCAACATTGCCATCGGCGGCGGCCTGGGCCAGCATCCCGCCGAGTCCCGGCCGGGTGCCGCGATTGGGCAAGCCGAGGCTGACGCCCGAGTCGCCCGCCGCGAAAGAAGGTGGGCGGCTGGTCACGCCGAAGCTCTCGGCCACCATGCGGCTCTGCGCGGAGGAACCGACAAACGAAAGCACCTTCATATCGTTGCGGGAGAGCATCTTGTAGAGGCGGTCGAAGTCCCCCGTTTCCAGCACCCTGCGCCCGGCGTTGAGGATGACCCCGGCCCCCTTGAAGAAGTTGGGTTGGCCGTTGATGCGCTGCACCAGCTCCTGCAAAATATGTGCGAAAGGCACATCATCGTCCAGGATGAACAGCAGCCCCTCGCGTACCCCCTTGATGATGACGTTCTCTGTCGTCTGCAAACCTGACCTCCGAGTTGTTAGTTGACAGTTGTTAGTTGTTAGAGGTGCTTAGCTTGTCCCTCATAAGCAGTTTACCAGCCCTGGCGCAAGAAATGCCCGTTTTGCGCATTACTAATTGCTCGCAGTCCGCTACTAACAACTAACAACTAACGACTAACAACTAACAACTAGCAACTTCCTAATGGTCCACCTTGAAGTACGCTTTGAGGATTTCGTCGGTGACCGGCACGGCGAAGGTGGAGCCTTCCAGGCTTTCCTCGCCGCCTTCCAGCAGCACCACAACCGCTATCTCGGGCTTGTCGTAGGGCGCGAAGGCCGTGAACCAGGCGTGGGCGCGGCGGACTTCCTTGCCCTTTTCGATGCGGATTGGCTCGCCAAACTCGGCGGTGCCGGTCTTGCCCGCCCACTCGAAGCTCTTCAGCGTGATGTGAGAGGCGGCGGTGCCTTTCGCCTTGTTGACCACCACCTGCCTCATGCCCTCGCGCACGATAGCCAGGTTCTCAGGCGACACGGGCACCTTGCCGAGCACCTGGGGCTGGTAGTCCTGCACCACTTCGCCGTTCGGGCCGGTGATCTTCTGCACCAGTTGCGGCTTGTAGAGCGTGCCCCCGTTCGCGACGGCCGCTGTCACATTGACAAGTTGCAGCGGCGTCACCAGGTTGTCGCCCTGGCCGATAGCGGTAAAGAGCGTATCACCGAGGGACCAGCCGTTCACAGGGTCCCGGTCCGTCTTCCAATCAGGGTTAGGGGCCAGGCCGTCCGTTTCGCCCGGCAGGTCGATGCCCGTTTTCTTTCCGAGGCCGAACGCGGTGGCGTAATTATGCAGCCGCTCGATGCCAAGCCCGTTGAACTCTGTCGGCTGGCGCACGCCGGGAACATAATACCGCAGCCACGTTATTTCACGCGTGCCGTCGCTCTTTTTTACGACGTTATCTTCCTGCCTGGGCCCCGTAACGATATAGAAGAACACGTCGCTGGATACGGTAAGGGCCTCGACCACGTTGATGGTCCCGTGGCCCTGCGGCCGCCAGTCGCGGAAGGGGGTGCGCGAGTTCTCGTTGGTTGAGAGGGGCACCTGTATCAGGCCCGGGCAGACGAGCTTGGTGTCTATGTTGACCACGCCTTCCTGTAGAGCCGCCGCCGCCGTGATCATCTTGAAGGTCGAGCCGGGCGGGTAGGCCCCACTGATTGCGCGGTTGAAAAGGGGCAGCGTCGGGTCTTGTGTAAGCGCGTCGAACTCCTGCTGCCTGATGCCCCCGGTGAACAGGTTATTGTCGTAAGAGGGCAGCGACACCATCGCGAGCACCTGCCCGTCGTCCACCCGCACTACGATCGCCACACCAGCCTTGACGTGGGCGCCGTCGATGCCCTTGTGCATGGCCTGGGTGGCTGCCTTTTGCAGGTTCGAGTCCAGGGTCAGGGTGACGTTGTTGCCCGTAATGGGGGCCTGGTACGCCACCTCGGAGACCACCTGCTCGTGCGAGTTGACGATCATGCTCTGCACGCCCTTCTTGCCGCGCAACTGCTCGTCCAACGTCGCCTCAAGCCCGGCCTTACCCACTTTGTCGCCCTTCTCGTAAGGGTTGGCGTCCTCGCCGTATTTCTCCTGGGCGGCCAGGTACTGCTCCTCGGATATCTGGCCCACGTAGCCCAGCAGGTGCGAGTAGAGCGACCCGTCAACGTAGTGCCGCATCGGCTCCGGGGAGACGCTGACCCCACGCAGCTTGGTGACCTGCACTGCCACGCTCTGCATGGCATCGTAGCTCACCTGCTGCACGACCACCGGCTTGAGACAGTCCTCAAACCCCTTGATAAAGTTGTACTCTAGCTCGGTGTACACCAGGATGCCGGGCAGTTGCTCGGCCTCGGCCTGTATCGCCTTAGCCTGCGCTTCGGTGACGTCCTTCCTGATGAGGAAGATGCTCCCGCTGGCGGCATAATTCGCCATCGTGTCGTTGATGGGCGTGCGGAGGTTGTCGGCGTTTAGCTGCAAGATGTTGGACAGCAGGTTAGCCACCTCGCCCTGCCGGTTCACCCCGGTGGCCTTGACCGCTGCCTCGTTCGCAGCCGCCAACTTGCGGGGCCTGAGCGCGATGACATAGGGCACCCTGGCGGCCCCATCCACCCTCGGGGCCAGGATTACCGCCAGGTCCTGTAGCACCTTGGAGCCTTCGATGTTCTGCACGGCGCAGTTCACATCAGGCAGGTCGGCGGCCGTCACCAGCACGTTGTAGGAGGGGTTGTTGAGCACCAGCAGTTGGGCGTTGCGGTCGTAAATGACGCCTCGGTTGGCCTTGACCGCTATGGTGCGCAGACGGTTGTTCTCCGCCAGCTCGACGTACCTGCCACCCTCAACGACTTGCAGCTTGTAAAGCTGTCCTGCGAGCAGGGCAAACATGAGGCCCATGACCACGTACATCGGGGTGTATTTGCGTTTTACAGTGTCGTTTAGCATTTGGAATTTCGAGTCTAGAATTTAGAATTTAGAATTTGTTTAGATTTCGAATTTCGTGGGATATGAGGAAAATTCTAAATTCTAAGTTCTAAATTCTAAATTTCTTCACCATTCAACGCGTACCCGGCGGCCTACCCGCTCGCTGAGCCAGAGCATGGCGCTGTACGCCACCGGCATCAGTATGGCGTTGAGGATGGCCCCCGGAAGGGCGACCCTCAACATGTTGTCCAGCAAAGCCACGCTATGCCCCAGCGCCAGCGACACGCCCATCATCAACACGTGGTAGAAGACGGTGGCCGTGAAAACGGTTACCAGGGGCACCAGCAGCAGGTTATGAAACGGGTCGGCCTGGCCCATGCTGGCAAGGAGGGCCAGCAGCACCAGTATAAGGGCGTTGGTGCCGATTGGAAAGGCCGGACCGCTCAGCAGGTCGAGCATCAGCCCGCCTACGAAGCCCCATATTACTGCCTCGTACAGGCTCTCCGCGAGGCACACCGCCACCACCAGCAGCACGACGAAGTGCGGCCGTGCCGATATAGGCACCGCCTGCGGAAGCACCACCGACTGCACGAGGGCGGCAAGAAAAAGGATTATCGCGCCAACATATACCATGCGGAATTACGAATTACGAATTACGAATTACGAATTAGAGATGAGCCTGTAATTCGTAATTCGTAATTCGTAATTACCTAAGGTGTTCCTTCGTTGGTGACTACCAACACGCTTTCCAGGGAGTACGTTTCAACCAGGGGTAGGGCCTCGGCCGACTTCTCGGTCTGCACGTCGTCCTGGTGCACGACGTCTACCTGGGCGATGATAATGCCTCGCGGGAAGGTGCCCCCCAGGCCGGAGGTGAGCAGCAGGTCGTCCTTCGCAACGTCGGCGTCACGCGGGATATGCGTCACCCGCAATGCGCTACCATGCTGCCACATGCCTTCGAGTATGCCGGGCGTTTGCGTGCGCTGAGTGGTCACGGGCACCCGCGACTCCTGGTCGGTGATGAGCAGCACGGTGGCGCGGTCCTGCTTCACCTCGTCAATAGTGCCGACCATGACGCCGCCGGGGCTGAGCACGGCCATGCCCTGCTTGATGCCGTAGGCGCTGCCCCGGTCTATGGTGAGTATCTCACGCTGGCTGCTGGGGTCGCCGCCGATATTGTTGGCGAGCACGCCCGTGATGTCGGGCCGGTCCGTCTGGAACTTGAGGGCCTGCCGTAGCTGCTCGTTCTCGCGTATGGCCGCTTCTTTGCTGGCGTTCTCGGTCGTCAGCGCCTCCACCACGCCCCGCAGCCTGCGGTTCTCGTCCTCAAGCTCGTGGGCGCGAGACAGCGCATCGATCCAGCTTCCAATGCCCGTGGTAACGTCCCGCGCGAACTGCTGCACCGGGGTGACTACCGCGTTAACCGCGCCCTCCACCGGCCCAAGCTGCTTGCCCTGGCTCAACAAAATGAGCGCCAACGACACAAGCACCAGCGCCACAAGCAAATACAGGGTGCGAGTCCAGGAGAGTGAGCGTTCTTTCTGCTTCATGTCAGTTTAGATTTTAGATTTTGGATTTTAGATTTTGGATTAGCTGATACAATCCAAAATCTAAAATCCAAAATCTAAAATGCGACTACTGTTGCACTACTACTGCCCGGCGGTTCTGGGCGCTGGACTTTAGCACGCGGTCGTACTTTTCGAGGGACTCCACTATGCGGCCCGCGCCGCGCACCACGCAGGTGAGGGGGTCTTCCGCCACGCGCACCGGCATCTTGGTCTCCAGCATGAGGCGTCGGTCGAGGCCCTTGAGGAGCGCGCCGCCACCTGCCAGCGTGATGCCGAACTGCATAATGTCGGCTACAAGCTCGGGCGGGGTCTCTTCCAGGGCCAGGCGCACCACCTCCACGATCTCGGAGACGGGCTGGCTTATCGCGTCGCGCAGCTCCACGCTGCTGATGTCGATGGCCTTGGGGAGGCCGGTAATCACGTCGCGCCCGCGCAGGGTGACGGCAAGCTCCTCTTCGAGGGGATAGGCCGACCCGGCGGCTATCTTGGCGGCTTCGGCCATGCGCTCGCCTATGTGCAGGTTGTGCTCGCGGCGGGCGTACTGGATGATGGACTCGTCTATCTCATCGCCGGCCGTGCGTATCGAATGGTTGATGACGATGCCACCCAGGGAGATGACGGCCACCTCGGTGGTGCCGCCCCCGATGTCCACTATCATCGAGCCTACCGGCTCCTGCACGGGCAGCCCGGCCCCGATAGCGGCGGCCATCGGCTCTTCGATGGGGTACGCCTCGCGCGCGCCTGCGTTGATAGCGGCATCGTGGGCGGCCCGGCGCTCCACCTCGGTCACGCCGGACGGGATGCCAATCACCACTCGGGGCTTAGGCGTCATCAAGCCCTGCGAGTGCACCTTGCGGATGAAGTGCTTGAGCATCATCTCCACGATGTCGAAATCCGCGATCACGCCGTCCTTGAGGGGACGGATCGCCACGATGTAGCCGGGGGTCTTGCCGACCATCGCCTTGGCCTCGGCGCCCACGGCGTAGGGCTTGCGGGTGCGCTTGTCGATGGCGACGACGGAAGGCTCGGACACCACGATGCCCTTACCTCTAACGTGAACTAGAGTGTTTGCCGTGCCCAGGTCCACACCCAGGTCGCGACTGAACAGGCCGAACAGAGCGTTCAAGGGGCCTATCATTAGCGTAATGCTCCTATCGGCGGGCAAACCACAAGCAAAAGAAGTGTGCCAACCGCAAAGTTGAAGGTCGGTGGCCGCGTCGCGCGTGAAGCGTAGTATACACGCAGCGGGCCATGAGCAGCGCATCGCCGCGCCGGAGTTAAGACTGTCGTGAGGCAGATGAGAGGAAATCGAATATATTCACGTCACAACGATGAAACGTGAAATTCCCTTACCCCATTAGAGTTAAGCCCAGAATCTGCCTTGTGATTATAAGTCAGGGCTGCTACAGAGTCAAGCGACGAAACGGGTGTCTGAGCACAAAAGCGGCAGTAAATCCAGTCGAAGCTACAGGCTGAACGAGACATGGTCCACGAGCACGTCCCTTACGCGTGTAACAAGCGCCCTTGTGTGCATCCTTTCTCTAGAGTATAATCAGCCCTACTCTGTACCTCCGGGGGTTCTCCCTATGCTCTCAGCGTCCGCTACCTCGCTTAAAGGCGCGCGAAACGGCCATGCCTCCACCGCCGTCCTCAACCGCAACCTGCCGCTATTCGACTGGTACCTCATGCCCGAAGCTTACTCGGCCCCGCTCGTAGCCGAGGCTATCAAGGAGTTCGCGGTGCCCGAAGGCGGCACGGTGCTCGACCCGTTCTGCGGGACGGGCACCACCCTCGTGGCCGCGCGCCTGGCCGGCCGTAACGCGCTGGGCATCGAGGTAAACCCCTTCCTCTGCATGGCCTCGCGAGTCAAGACGCGCGAGCGGTTCAACCTGCGCCTGTTGAGGACGGAGGCGGACCGGCTCGTCACCGCGGCGCGGCTGGTGCTGCGAAGCGTGGACGAGGGCAAGATGCCGTTCCTCGCCGACAAGCTGCCCGACATGCCCCGGCTGGAGAGGTGGATTGCCCGGCGGGTGGCCCTCAAGGTGCTGGCTTTGCGCGAGCTAATCGAGGAGCACCTCAGCCCCCAGAACCGGGAGATCGCGCTGCTTGCCCTGGCGGCGATACTGCGCGGGGCGAGCAACATGAAGCTCTCCCCTCACGCTTTCGGCTCGCGCGAGGTAAAGCAGGACGCCCCGGTGATGTCCCTGTTCGAGATGCGCCTGGGCAAGATGCTGGACGACATCCAGGGCCTGCAAGGTATGGAGGGCCTCGGCCACGCGCACGTGATAGAGGGCGACGTGCGCAAGGCCCGCGATATAGAGCACAGGCTGCTGCCCGCCCACCTCGCCATCACCTCGCCCCCCTACCTGAACAACCTCGACTACACGATGCAGACGCGCATGGAGCTTTTCTTCCTCGGCTTCGTGCAGAGCATGGAGGAGTTGAAGCACCTGCGCAAGCGGATGATGGTCTGCGACGCCAAGGCCACGTACAAGGACATCGAGGACTGGCGGCGGGTGGAGGAAGTGCAATCCGTGGCGAGCGTGGCAAAGGCCCTGGACGAGGCGTTAGGCGACCGCAACTGGGGCTGGGACTACGGCCTCATGACCCGCCAGTACTTTGGCGGACTGTTGCGCTCGCTCGAAGCGGTGCGTCCTCTGCTCGCACCAGGCGCGCCGTTCGTGGTAGTCATCGGGGAATCGGCGCACGCGGGCATACACGTACCCGTCCCCGACATGACCGCCGAGTTGGGGCGCATGGCCGGGTACGAAGCGGTGGAGGTGCGGGTGCTGCGAACGCGCAGGTCGTCCTCGCACAAGTTCGCGCTGAAGGAAAGCGCGGTGGTGCTCAGGCGGGGGTAAGTAATTACGGATTACGGCTGCTGGTGCCGAGTGCCAAATGGTATGCCCTGCCACCATCGCCCTGTGGCTGAAGCCACGGGCTGACAAGTAGCGAAGTCTCCTGCGGAGACTATTACATGTTTCTTAGTCCCCGCAGGGGACTTTGCCCCTTGCCAGCCCGCCACTTATGAATATTAACAACTGAATAAGGTAATGGTGAGTAGCGGCAGGTTCCCGTGCCTGCCCTGATGGAGATTAGCGGCAGGATACCCGTGCGGGCGTGGGCACTCACGGGAGCCTCCCCCTACTGGCGCTTCTCACGCCTGTTTATTACCTTATTCAGTTGTTAATATTCATTAG
>DASVQO010000495.1:0-11445 GCA_036389075.1 Chloroflexia bacterium
TTCGCTGTGGTGACCAGCTCGCCGGGGTTGCGCGCGAGGAAGGGGGCGAGGACCGGCTGCTTGACTCTTATCGGTTCGGCCAGGTACTTCACGAGTAGGGCTTGCTCGCTGAAGTGATGGAAGCCCCTGGCTTCCAGTATGCCGCTCACTTCCGCCTGGTAATCTCTGACGCCACAATACACCGGTTTCGGGCCGGACCTGGCGGCTTTCCACAGCATGTAGTCGAAGGCCTGTGGGCACACGTCCCTGTTCGCGCCGTCGGGGCGGAACATGGTGGTGAGCCAGTGGGCGCGAGCGCCCGTGACCAGGCGTATGTAGCCGCCAAGCGCCTGCTTCTGTCCGCTCGCGTCGGGCCAGACGTAGGCGCGCTCCACCAGGCCGGAGGAGAGGAGAAGGGGGCGTGGCAGGTAGTTGCGGCGGAAGTTGCGGGCGCTCAAGGTCTCGGCGCGCTGCACGGCGGGTGGCGTGACGGCGGAGTAGAGTTGCAGGAGGTCCCAGGCGTCGGCGTTGCTCTGCTTGCGCAGGGGGGCATGGCTCGGCTCGTCGGCGGTGGTACCCTGGCCGCGCTGGGCGAAGTAGAGGTGCCCCCAGATGTGCTCGTTGGTGTAGTGGGTAAAGCCGATGCGGCGGAACTGCGGGAGGTCCGACTCGTCGCTCGGCACTTTCACAAAGAGGCGCAACACCCCGTACTCGCCCGCCGCCTGCGACACCGCTTCGAGCAACGCCTCGGACACGTGGTAGGGGGCGCGATCCATCGTCGCCAGCGTGGTGACGGCCCACTCGTCGTCACGGCCCCACCTGGGGCGGGCCTGCACGAAGCCGTGCACCGTGCCTCTCTCGACGTACACCAGCACGCAGCCCGCGCGCAGCTTGAAGGGCACCCTGGAGCGCAATAGCTCCGGCAATATCGACTGGGGCTGTATCAGGCTGTAGGGGGGGTTGAGGCGCAGAGTCCTCTGGCGGCGGCGCGTGGCGACGATTCGCAGCAAGTCGAGGGGCGTGGCTTCGCGTACGAAGCCCCTGGTGGAGTTTTGAGTTTTGAGGGTTGGGTCTTGAATTATGGTCACCTTCTCCCGGCAGTGTAATACATCCGGCGGGGTAATTCAAAACTACGCCTGCGCGTACGGGCCAAGAGTTGAGGAAGAGGAGATTAGGAAGCCGTCGCGCAACTTAACTTGTTATGGCACATCCTTAAGTAACAAGTTAAGTTATTTGCGTTACGCGGAACACTTAAGCCTCCACTAACTGCGTCTTCGTGCCGCTTTCCGGCTGGGAGGGGCCGGGCGGGCGGGCTTGCAGGTTGGCCTCTACCATGTCGAGGAAGTAGCGGTGGAGGCGCAGGTCGTCGCTCAGTTCGGGGTGGAAGGAGGTCACGAGCATGTGGCCTTCGCGGGCGGCGACGGGCGTGCCGTCGGGGAGCGAGGCGAGCACCTCCACGTCCTGGCCCACGCCGGCGATCTTGGGGGCGCGGATGAAGATGGCGGGGAAAGGCTCGTCGCCCAGGCAGGGCATGGGGAGGTGGGTCTCGAAGCTGTCAATCTGGCGGCCGAAGGCGTTGCGCTCCACCTGCACGTCCATGAGGCCGATGAGGGGCTGGTCGCGCCCCACGTCCTTCGAGATGAGGATCATGCCCGCGCAGGTGCCGTAGACAGGCTTGCCCGAGGTGGCGAACTGCTGTATCGCCTCTTGCAGGCCGTACTTGACGGCCAGCTTGCCTATCGCGGTGCTCTCGCCGCCTGGGATGATGAGGCCGTCAAGCCCTTCTAGCTGCCCCGGTAGGCGGACCTCGACCGCCTCCGCACCGAGCTTACGCAACGTCTCTATGTGCTCTCTAAACGCCCCCTGGAGGGCAAGTACGCCTATTTTCATATCGATCCGAGTCCCTGTATTTACGCTTGTAGATTACTTTTCAACGACAATGCTCGTGAAAGTCCGGTTTTCCGCCTGGGGGGTTTCTATATCTTCTACGAGCACATACGTGCCTGGAGTTGCATCGACCGGCACTTCAAGCTCAGCACCTGCCGGGTTGCTATCCCAGGTGTTGGTACCCAGCGTAAAACTGTCTAGATGAGGCTTACCTTCTTCCACCCAACGCCGGGCCTCTTGTTTGTCGTTGAACGGGCCGATGAGCCTGATGACCAGCTTTACATACCCCGGTGTCTGGAGAGTAGTCTTTTGTCCGGGCTGTGCGTACCAACGCACCGGTATTTCATCCCCTGGGTGCCACACCTGGGAAGTAAGCTCCTGGAGATTGCTCCTGAATGTGTATGTCTGATGTATTGGCGGTGGAGTAGGCCCAGGTTGGACCAGTGGCAGGGTGCATGCCGTCAGCAGCAGTAGGAGGGCAAGGCAGACAGCATAGCAGCGAAATCTTGCCACCTTCTTCCACTCCTTCACGCAGGGGACAAGCCGCGCGATTTGTCGGCTACCAACCCCTTATCGACAGCAGTTCCTCACGTGGCAACGCGGCCACGTTGATGCCCACCATCGGCTCGCCCAGGTCTTTGCTGACTTCGGCGAGGATTTCGGCGTTGTCCCAGTGGGTGACTGCTTGCACGATGGCGCGGGCGCGGCGCTCGGGGTCGCCCGACTTGAAGATGCCGGAGCCTACGAACACGCCGTCAGCGCCGAGGGCCATCATGAGGGCGGCATCGGCGGGGGTAGCGACGCCGCCTGCCGCGAAGTTCACCACGGGCAGCTTGCCGTGCTCGGCCACCCACACCACGAGGTCGTAGGGCGCGCCAAGCTCCTTGGCCTCCGACATCATCTCGTCGCGGGGCATGTTCTGGAGTTTGCGGATGCCGCTCCACACGGAGCGCATGTGCCGCACCGCCTCGACCACGTTGCCGGTGCCCGCCTCGCCCTTGGTGCGTATCATGGCGGCACCCTCACCGATGCGGCGCAGGGCCTCGCCCAGGTCGCGGCAGCCGCACACGAAGGGCACCTTGAAGTCGTGCTTGTTGATGTGGTAGCGGTCGTCGGCGGGGGTGAGCACTTCGCTCTCGTCGATGTAGTCGATGCCGATGGCTTCGAGGATGCGGGCCTCCATGAAGTGGCCGATGCGGCACTTGGCCATGACGGGTATGGTGGTGGCGTCCATGATGCTCTTGACCATGCCAGGGTCCGACATGCGGGCGACGCCGCCCTGCGCGCGGATGTCAGCGGGCACGCGCTCGAGGGCCATGACGGCCACCGCGCCTGCGTCTTCGGCTATGCGGGCCTGCTCGGGCGTCACCACGTCCATGATGACCCCGCCCTTGAGCATCTGGGCCAGGCCCTTCTTGGTTGTCAGGGTAGATGTTTCCATTATGAATTCTGTCCTCCCACGTCCTTGAGGGTGTGCTGCCCGGAAACGTTTCGAGCAGGCACCAAAAACACGCAATTATGCCTCACGTTAATTGTAACGCTTGACCGTGGGGATGGCAAGGTTGGGAGGCGCTAGTGTGCCAGGCATGGTCGCCATGTGGGAGTGCCCTGCGGGAGTGCCCTGCCAATGAATTGGCGGGCTTACAAGGAGCGAAGTCTCCTTCGGAGACTGGGGAGCATATGTAGAGTGCAGGGCATAAGCGAAAGAAGGTGGCCCCTGTCATTCTGAGCGTAGCGAAGAATCTAAGATGCTGGCATCGGGAGGCTGTTGAACGATACGGACTATGGTGCTGACGTTCAACGTAGGGGCTATGCCAGCAGCTTAGATTCTTCGCTGCGCTCAGAATGACAGAGGGGGGCTTGGTTCGGCAGAGGTGGCACTTTGCAGATAGTCCCTGCCCTCCTTTATGTGCCACGATGCAGAATAGGAGAGCATTCACCCATTACCAACGGGCTAGCCCATTACTACCAAATGGTTATTTACATCCTCTTTGGCCCGGTGCTATACTCCAATTAGCTTGTCTGTAGTCATGGGCGGGCGGGTATATTTAAGGTCATGCATGGCGACACACAATACAGCGGCCCCATGCTCATGACTTTTTGTTGGCGCAACGACATCGCGTTTCACATGCAGAGGTAAGAGGTCTTGTTGGGAGTGAACAACCAACCGGCGACCGGCGAGCCGTCCAGGTCGTTTGACGTAAGCGAGTTCACCGAGTTCCTGGTCGAGGCGAAGCGTAAGGCGCTGCCCGCCAGCGCCGGGGAGGAGCTACGCGCGTCCATGCCCGACGTGACGGTGCTTGAACACGCGCGGGGCGACTACTCGTATAAGAACCTCTATTTCGGCTTCGAGCGGTTTTCGGGGCAGGAGACGGTCTTCCACAAGGGCAAGGCGGTCTGGGGCATGGGCTATTCGGGCGGGCTGATGCCGCACTTCATGTGGGACTTGCAGCCCCAGTGGGTGTACGCGGTCCTGCGCACGGCCCTGTCGCAGGTGAGCGAGGATATGCCCTACCGCGGCCCCTCCCAGTACGAGTACTTCGGCTTCGAGTACATCAACCACCCCATCGGCCACCTTGCCGAGTTTATCGGCGAGGAGATCATCAAGTACCGCGATGCGCTGGTGTACCACCTGTGGTACGTGGGCGGGTATATAAAGTAGCTGGGCGGGTGGGTTAGAGGCTTTGCCTTGCGAGGGATGTGCCGGAAATCCTACCATTCTTGCCAGCTAGAGGAAAGCGGCATGGTCATAGGCCGACGCCCGGCGATTGAAATCGCGGGCTACACATACAAAGTCCGCCCTTCGGCGGACTCCTCTAGCCCCATATTCACCCTAAAAGAAACTCAATGCACTAGAAGCAGTCCCCGAAGGGGACTTCGTGTTGTGTCGCCCGCGATTCATGAAGAAAGACAAATTAAGCAACATAGGTCGCCCGGAGACGCCCGTCGATTGAAGTCGACGGCTACACATTACGAAGTCTGCCCTACGGCAGACTAGCTGCGTGCGCGTGTGTGGCAATAGGGCGAAAATGTGGCTTGAGGAGTCCGCCTATAGCGGACTTTGCAAGGTGTAGCCCTCGATTTCAATCGACGGGCGTCTCCGGGCGACCTATGTTGCTTGGGACCTGTGATGACTAATTTCTTAACCTGCATCAATCGACGGGTGACGGCCTTGCACCCTGTAACCATCGTACGTTCTGCTCTCTCAATTTCCCCTACTTGATATTCCCATCAATCAGCCGCTCCACTATCACCACGTCGCGCCATACGCCGTCCAGGTTGCCGTGCTTCTCGTAAACCCCCACCTCGCGAAAGCCCACCGATTTGACGAGGTTGCGGCTGGCGGTGTTCTCCACGAAGATGCGGGAGAGTAGCTTCCAGAAGCCCGCCTCCTCGGCTGCTTCGATAAGGGCTTGCATCGCGAGCCTGCCCGCGCCCCGGCCCCTCGCCTCCCTGGCTACGTACACGGAGAACTCAGCTATGCCGCTGTAGCAGTCGCGCGGGCGGTAGGTGGAGGTGGCGGCGAAGGCGATTACCTGCCCCTCGTTCTCGACCACCACGACGGGGTGGGTGCCATCAAGCCATGACATTACCTCTTCGGACGTGCGCTGCCGCGTCTCGAAGGTGGCGACCCGGTCTTCGATACCCTGGTTGTAGATGCGGGCCATAGCAGCAGCATCTTCCGGCGCGGCTGGGCGGGCTTTCATTTGGCGTTCTCCTCACCTATTGCCAATGCAGTGATACATTATTTTACATGCAACAGGGGCATGGACGTCCATGCCCCCGCGCTTGAAAAGGTGGTTAGGGAAGGATTGTTAGAGTTGGGTGGGCTTGGTGGCGCGGATGAAGGCGCTGGCGAACAGGCCATCCACCAGGTCGCTTGCCTCGTTCAGCGCAGCCGAGGTTTCGGGAGTGCAGCAGCCGCCGGCCTCGCCCGCCACGTCGGAGGCGGCGTAGGTGCGGGTGATCTCGATGCCCACGTCCTCGAAGCCGCTGCCTGAGAGCAACTGCTTGTAGGTGTCCTCGTGCAGCGCGCCCGCTATGCAGCCGGTCCACGCCTCCATGCTGCGCAACACCCACTCAGCGGCCTCGCCGCGCACTACCACGTCGGAGACGGCGAAGCGCCCGCCCGGCTTGAGCACCCTGAACGCCTCCTTGAGCACCTTCTGCTTGTCCGCCGACAGGTTGATGACGCAGTTGGAGATGACCACGTCCACCGAGTTGTCGGGCAGGGGTATGTCCTCGATGTAGCCCTTGAGGAACTTGACGTTCTCCAGGCCCGACTTGCGCAGGTTCTCTTCGGCGAGGGCCAGCATCTCGTCGGTCATGTCGAGGCCGTAGGCGAAGCCTGTGGGGCCTACGCGCCTGGCCGACAGGAGCACGTCGATACCGCCCCCGCTGCCGAGGTCGAGCACCGTTTCGCCGGGGTTGAGGCGCGCCAGGGCGGTGGGGTTGCCGCAGCCGAGGGACGCAAGCAGGGCCTCGGTGGGCACTTCGCTCGCCTCGCCGCTCACGTAGAGGTTGGACGTGATGGGGTCGCCGCCTGTAGCAGCGGTGGCGCTGGGGCCGCAGCAGGCGGAGCCGCCGTCAGTGCCGCAGCAGCTTGCCGACCCCGCGCCCGAAAGCACCTTCAAGGCCGCCTGGCCGTACCGCTCGCGCACCGTCTCGCGTATCTCAGCGTCCTGCACCTGGGTATCTGTGTCCATTGAATTTCTCCTTATATTGATGAAAATCGATATAAACCGCAAAAAAAGAGAGCGCGTGCAGGCTGGTTGCTAGCGCGACGCTCCCGCCAACTGTGTCGCGGACAGCAAGCCGCTCAAGTACCCTGTCATCTCCTCGAAGGCGGGGCGGTTGAGGGAGTAGTAGACCCACAGGCCGCGCTTCTCCCAGTTAACCAGGCCGGCGTCGCGAAGCACCTTGAGGTGGTGCGAGATGGTGGGCTGGCCCAGGTCGAACTGGGTAGTGATGTCGCACACGCAGATGGAGTCGCACGCGCCCGAAAGCATCTCGATGATGCGGAGGCGGGTGGGATCGGCAATGGCCGAGAGCAGTTTGACCTGTTCGTTGAGGCGCGGGTTCCTGGGGGCCGTTGCCACGTCATCGCAACACCCAGCTACCTGCAAAGGTATTACCGTTCTCTCGCCGTTGTTGTGCCTGCTTGCTGTCATAGTCGTATGTTACAGACTATATCGATGATTGTCAATACATCTCCAGCCCTATTTCTTTGCCAACAGGATTATTCACCGCAGAGGCGCAGAGGACGCAGAGGTTACGCAGAGATGGGGAAGGTTTAGTAAGGAGTGGGGGCAGGATTTTACTGTACGGTGTTGCCCTTATAAGAACCCCCTCCGTCCTTCTCCGTGTACCTTTGCGCCCTCTAGTCAATTGGGCATGGAGGTGCTAAGATTAGGCCTATGAATGCAAGCGTTGAGGAAGCACGCGCGGCGGTGCTGAGGGAGTTGCCGCCGCTGATGCCGCAGTTTCTCAGGAAGCGCCGCGTGGGCTTGCCTGCCGTCAAGGAGCTGGTGGACAGCCTGGGCATCGAGCGGCCGCACCTGTTCGTGCTGCTGTTCCTGCGCGTGGTTACGGGCAGCTACGGCGGCGGGCCTGTCTCCACCGCCCAGGTGCGCGCCTGGGACCCCTACTCCATTCGGGACACCCACGGGGAGTCGTTCGGTGCGCTTGCCGCGAAAGGGCTGGTAACGGAGGATGGGCAGGGCAACGTGGGGCTTTCTGAGGCGGGCAGGGAGGCGGTGGACCGGCTGCACGAGGCGGGGCGGGCGTTCGTGGCGGCCCACAACCCCCTGCCATCGGAGGAGTTGGAGACAGTCAGTGCGCTACTTCGCTCGGCTGTCGAGGCGACCCTGGCCGACCCCGTGCTCACGCCCCGGCCCGGCAGCCACCTGGCGGGCAGCCGCTCCCTGGACACCTTCGGCCCCGACGTTCCGGCGATGGTGCGCATAGAGCAGTCGATATACGACCTGTGGCACGCCCGCGACGACGCTCACACAAGGGCCTGGCGGGAGGCCGGACTGGAAGGTCCTGCTATGCCAGTGTTCACGCTCGTCTGGTCGGGGGAGGCAACGACGTTGGCGGGACTCACCGAGCGGCTGGGCGGGCCGGAGTCGCTTGGTGATATCGAGAGCAGCCTTGCGTACCTGGTTGCCAGCGAGTACGTGGAAGCGGATGGGGAGCAGGTGCGCCTCACGCCCGCCGGTGCCCTGGTGCGCGACGACATAGAGCGCGAGACCGACCGTATCTACTTCGCGCCCTGGCCCTTATCCCTCGGAGAGGCCGAGTGGCTGCGCGATCACTTGCGCCAATTAGTGTCGCACCTGCCCGTGCCTCCGCTGTAACATCGTCCATCAATTGCCTTCCAAAGCGAGCCTGCCGTGCAAGAGCAAGACATAGTACCCCAGAGCTGGGCCGAGCTGCTGGACCGGCTGTACGAGGAGTCGTGGAACGAGCGCCTGGGGCGGTTCAGGTCGAACTTTGCCTACAGGGGCATGCAGGACTCGCGCTTCGACCTGACCACGACGCTGGTGAGGCTGGGCGGCGACTACCCCCGGCACGAGGAGGACCTGCTGCGCAACTTCCGCAAGTACGCGCACAAGCAGGCGGCTATGGGCGACTCGCTCTGGTACTGGCTGTCGCTGGCCCAGCACCACGGCCTGCCCACCCGCCTGCTCGACTGGACCTATTCGCCCTTCGTGGCCCTCCATTTCGCCACCGCCGAGATCGAGTTGTTCGACACGGACGGCCTTATCTGGTGCGTGGACTACATCAAGACGCGGCAGCTAATGCCCCGCAAGCTGCGCGACATATTAGAGCAGGAGGACACCAACATCTTCACCGCCGAGATGTTGAGCCAGGCCGCCCGCTCGCTGAGGGAGTTTGACGACCTCTCCAGGGACGACTACGTGGTGTTTATCGAGCCGCCGTCGCTGGACGAGCGGATCGTGAACCAGTACGCGCTTTTCTCGCTCATGTCCAGCCCCAGCGCGAACCTGGAGAACTGGCTGCGCGAACACCCTGAGTGCCACCGCCGGGTTATCATCCCCGCCTCGCTCAAGTGGGAGATCCGCGACAAGCTGGACCAGGCGAATATCACCGAGCGAGTGCTGTTTCCAGGGTTGGACGGACTGAGTTCGTGGTTGAGGCGGTACTATAGCCCGCATGCGCCGGACAATGAACGATAGAGCATAGAGGACAGATGCTGAAAGATGGAAGTTCCATGCTTCGGATATTGCTCTGTTCGTGCGTCGTTGAAAATGCTCTATAATCTATGATGAATCAGCAGGTAGTTGGCGGGAATAGTGAACTATTGCACAGCTTGAATCGAGGTCTACTAACATGATTCCATACGCTGACATCGTCGTTCGCAACTCCGATGGCAATACAGTTGCGGTTGTTGAAGTCAAGAACAGTCAGAACTTATCCAGGGATGTAGCCATAGACCTTCGACGTACCCTGATCGAACACGGCCTCGTCCCTGCCGTACCCTACTTTCTGATTCTGTCGCAAGACCTGGGCTTCTTGTGGAAAGAACTAGGCCCAGCGGTTTCAGATGCCCCCCCTACACACGAATTCTCCATGGGTCCGGTCATGCGACGGTATCAATCCCAAATTGATACAACAGGCAGATTGAGTGGATCGGCCTTGGAGCTTCTGGTACTTCATTGGCTGAATGAGATTGCTATGAACGGTAAACAGCCCCCAGAGGACCCGGAACGTCTACTTGCTGCCTCGGGTTTCGTTGACTCGCTACGTGATGCGACGATCCTCGTGGAAGCAAGCCCATGATTGTCTATGTGGAGACGAACTTTGTCCTGCAATTGGCTCTACTCCAGGAAGAAGCGGACGCGGCGGGGCCATCATGGAGCGCGCCAGGCGTAACCTCGTAGAGCTGATACTCCCAGCTTTTTCATTGAGCGAGCCTTATTCAACACTCACGTACCGCGCTCTCGAAAGACGGACCATCTACACCACTCTAAAGCAGCAACTTACCTTACTGAGTCGGTCCGAACCTCACCAGCAGACTGCATTAGCCTTACAGCAACTTTTGCTGACGTGGTTAGATCTAGAGGCAAGAGAAACGGACCTGTTACACTCGGCAATTGTAGAGTTGCTGACGGTTGGCCGGGCCATCCAGATCGAAGTAGGAGATATCCAGCAATCGGCCTTGTATAGAACTCTATATGGCCTTGCTTCTCAAGATGCTATTATCCTGTCGGCTATCATGCGCGATCTGAGCACGCAGGACCCAAGCGAAGCGAAATGCTTCATAAGCACTAATGTAAAGGATTTCAGAGACCCAGGCATAAGCGCGGAATTGAAGCTATTCAACTGTCGCTACATACCGAGACTTGCTGATGGCCTGGCGTACATTGACAGTATCGTTCCAGGCTAGTTTCTACACAGACCAAAGTAGCACGTTCAACATTGTTTGGGCAACGTCATGCGCCTCAAGAGGTGCGAAGGAGGAGCCGCCATGCCCCACATAGACACGCAACAGCGCGAGAAGTGGCCCGCCCCGAACGAAGGCCCGCCTATGAGCGAGGTGGAGCGGGAGGTCGATTTGGCGCGGGAGGAGGCGGCTGCCGAGCCGTTGCGGGCCAAGGCGCGGGCGGTGCTGGCCCTGTTGCGCGAGGAGTACGGCGAGCCTAACTGGCCCGTACTCGACCCTCTCGGCACCCTCATCGAGACGCTGCTTTCGCACCGCACCGCCGACCCGCAGACCTGGGCCGCCTATAACGAGCTGAAGCGGCGCTGGCCCACCTGGGAGGAGCTTTGCGACGCGCCGGTAGAGGAGGTGCGGGAGGCGGTCGGCGGCACCACCTGGCCCGAGCAGAAAGCCCCCCGCGTCAAGGCTATCCTCCAGCGTATCAAGGACGAGCGGGGTGACTTCGACCTCTCCTTCCTGTACGACATGCCCATCGATGAGGCCAACGCCTGGTTGCAGAGCCTGGGCGGGGTAGGGCCAAAGACGGCGGCCTGCGTGCTATTGTTCGCCTGTCAGCGGCCCGTGCTGCCGGTCGATACGCACGTCCACAGGGTGAGCATACGCCTGGGCTTGATTGGCGAGAAGATGGAGGCCAACGAGGCCCACGCGGTGCTGCCACGGTTCCTGCCCGACCCCTCAAGTGCCCCCGACGTGCTGGCTTTCCACCGCAACACGCTCCTGCACGGGCAGCGCATCTGCGTGTGGCGCGACCCCAAGTGCCCCAAGTGCGTGGTCCGCGACTGGTGTGACTACTACGCTGCCCACCCGGAGAAGCAAGCCCAGGCAGGCGAGTTGGGGCAGCGCAAGGGCAAACGCTCGGCCAAAGAGGTGCTCGGGGATACACTGGGGGCATGAGCGGGCCTGTTGTGCCTGCGCGACGTTCTGCGGGGACGCCCTGTAGGGGATGCCCTGCCAATGAATTGGCGGGCTGACAAGGGGCAAAGTCTCCTTCGGAGACTGGTAAATCTAGGATAGTCTCCGAAGGAGACTTCGCCCCTTGCCAGCCCGCCAATAATGAAGATTCACAACATAATAGGGCAATAGGCTGTAGGGGCAGGCCCCCGTGCCTGCCC
>DASVQO010000496.1:0-9440 GCA_036389075.1 Chloroflexia bacterium
AAACCATGAGTAAGCTATTCAGAAGGCTGCCCGGTGCTGGGCGTTGGTTGTTCGTATTGGCTATGCTGGTAGGCGTGATACCCGCCGTGGGTTTAGGGGGAGCCCAGTCGAGTAGCGCGGCCCCCGCGATGCAGGCGGTGACGGATACAATAACGGTAGCGGGCGGCCCCGGGAGCCAGGTGTGGGGACGGATCGCGGGGAGCCTTGTGGTGTATGACGATTGCGGGAACCAGGGTTGTAGAGTTATGTCAACTGATTTATCGAAGGCAGGCTCCAAACCCACCGCCATCTCACCCGCCAACGCCCCCGCTTACATGCCCGCCACGGACGGCAAGCGCGTGGTGTGGGTGGACGGCCGCAAGGCAAGCAAGAACGCTTCCCTGTACGACGCCACAAACAACCTGAACGTGATGGGCGCGGACCTCGCCACGGGCAAGGTATTCACGGTGACCACGGCCGCCAAGTCCCAAATATACCCCGAAGTGGCGGGCGACATCGTGGTGTGGACCGATTTCCGCAACGCCAAGAGCGCCAGCGACCTGGCCTCGGGCGATATATACATGTACAACATCCGCACCGGCAAGGAAACACTCGTGGCCCGCGCGCCCGGCCTCCAGACCGGCCCCGCCACGAACGGCAAAGTGATAGTCTGGGCCGACTACCGCAACGAGCCGAAGCCCGACGGCTTCAACTCCAACATCTACGGCTACGACATTGCTACGAAAAAAGAGTTCATCATCACCAAAGACCCAGGAACGCAGCTTTACCCTGCCATCTCCGGCAACCTGGTGGTCTGGGCCGACTGGCGCAACGACAATGCCGACATCTACGGCTACGACCTGGCGACGAAGAAGGAGTTCCTCGTGTCGGACGCGCCCGGCAACCAGATAATGCCCTCCATCTCCGGCGGCCTCGTGGTCTGGTCGGACTGGCGCAACGAGCCTGATACCGCCAACGGCCGCAACGTTGACGTGTACGGCGCGAGCCTGGATACAGGGCAGGAGTTCCCCGTGTTTGTAGGCCCTGGCGCACAGGGCGCGCCACGCATCAGCGGCGATACCGTAGTGTGGGAGGACAACCCCAGCGGCGACTTCGATAAGGGTGACTGGAACATCACGGGCGCTATCGTCGATCCCGAAGCCGCCCCCGAACCGCTGCCCACGGAGGAGGCCCCACAGCAACCAACCCCCCTGCCCACCGTGGTGAACCAGCCCTCCGGCGCACCGGAGCCGGGCGTCATCAAGGGCAGAGTGACCGACACCAGGGGCAACCCACTGGCCGACGTGCCCATGACGATCCACGGCACGTCCTCCGCGGGCGAGCGGGCCAACTTCGACACGCGCACCGGCCCCGACGGCCGCTACTCCATACACGTGCCCGACGGCATTTACCGCGTCTATGGCTATTACATGACTCAGTACAAGGGCAGGACGTACAGGCTGCCGGTATGGCCGGTGGATAACATCGACGGCATCGCCCACTACAGCAGGGACGGCGTCGTCAAGGACTTCGTATGGAAAATCAACGGCCCGTCGCCCTTCGCGAAGGACGACCCGAACAACGCCTATTACTACTACGGCGGCTATGCCGACCTGGGCGACCTGTACCACTTTGAGATGATGCACGGCGAAGCGCCCTGGCACAGCTACAAGTTCCCGGCAGGCTCCACCATAGAACTCACGCTGAAGCCCGACGGCCCCCTCATGGACGGCAGCACGGGGCAGCCTATAGTCTTCCAGATCCCGCCGGAGCAGCTTACCGACTGGAACCTGTGGGACATTCCCCTGGGCGACTACACAGCCAGCGCCCAGCTAGTAGAGAAAAGCGGGCGCAAGTCCCCCCTCAGAGTGGCGGCGGTAAGCCAGGCCAACGGCGGCGAAGCGCTCCCCAAGCTGAAGAGCGCGCCCATCGTCTTCCTACCAACCTCCGAAACGGGCGTGATTGGGGTAGAGATATACATCGTCCCTTGACGCTGAACCTTGAATACGGAAACGCCAAGACGCCAAGGACCACGCCAAGATAATAAAGGTTTGGAGAGTACAAAAGGGGGAGCAGGGTACATGACGTCGTACCCTGGTCCTCTTTGTACTTAGAACAACACTATCTATAATCTTGGCGTGGTCCTTGGCGTCTTGGCGTCTTGGCGTTTGGATACAGGGTGGTTGGCGCCTTAAGGCTGGGACCAGACCCAGTTGCGGATCTCGGGCATGTCCTCGAAGTGCTCGCGGGAGTACTGCACGGCGCGCTGGATGAGCGTGTTGCACTCGTCCACGAGGGGGGCGGCGAGGCCGCGCACGCGGGTGGCGTACTTGAGGGCGGAGATGGCGAGGTGGTAGCGGCTCATCTCATTGAGCACCACCATGTCGAACGGGGTGGTGGTGGTGCCCTGCTCGATGAAGCCGCGCACGTGGAAGCGGTCGGCGTTGGGGCGGCCGTGCACCAGTTGGTGTATCGCCCGCTGGTAGCCGTGGAAGGCGAACACTATCGGCTTGTCGGCGGTGAATGTGTTGACGAAATCGGTCTCGCTCATGCCGTGCGGGTGCACCGAGCGGGGGAAGAGCGTCATCAGGTCCACCACGTTCACCACGCGCACCTTCAGCTCCGGGATATTCTTACGCAGCCACCAGGCCGCGGCCAGCGTCTCCATCGTGGGGATGTCACCCGCGCAGGCGAGCACCACGTCAGGCTCAAGGCCCGCGTCGTTGCCCGCCCACTCCCAGACCGATGCGCCCCTCGCGCAGTGCTCTATAGCCTGCTCCATGCTCAGGTACTGTAGCTGGGGCTGCTTGTCAATCACGATCAGGTTGACGTAGTTGCGGCTGCGGAAGCAGTGGTCGGCCACGGAGAGCAGGCAGTTGGCGTCGGGGGGCAGGTAGATACGGGTCACCGTACCGCGCTTGGAGAGCATCACATCGATGAGGCCCGGCCCCTGGTGGCTGAAGCCGTTGTGGTCGTTGCGCCAGGAGGTCGAAGTGAGCAGGATGTTCAAGGAGGCAATCGAATCGCGCCAGGGCAGCTCGATGCCCTCCTGCTGCCACTTGGTGTGCTGCACCGTCATGGAGGCGGACACCATCGCGAACGCCTCGTACGTCGCGTATAGTCCGTGCCGCCCTGTAAGCAGGTAGCCCTCCAGCCAGCCCTCGCAGTTGTGCTCGCTGAGGATCTCCATCACGCGGCCCGTGGGCGACACGTGCTCGTCTATGGGCAGGGTGCGGCCTACGAAGCAGCGCTGCTCCACCTCGAACACGTTGTCCAGCCTGTTAGAGTGCGTTTCGTCGGGGCAAAAGAGGCGGAAGTTGGCCTGCTCGGCGTTCAGCGTGAAGATGTCGCGCATCATCCTGCCGAGTTGCCGGGTCGATTCGTGCCGCTCGCTGGCAGGCGATTCCACCGGGATGGCGTAGTCGCGGAAGTCGGGTAAGTTGAGGTCCACGAGCAGCTTGCCACCGTTGGCGTGGGGGTTGGCACCCATGCGGCGTATGCCCTCGGGAGCTAATTCCCGCAGTTCGGGCACCAGCCTGCCGTGCTCGTCAAACGCCTCGTCGGGCCGGTAGGCGCGCAGCCACTCCTCAAGGCCCACAAGCTCGCCCGGCTTCTTCTTCACCTCGTGCAGGGGCACCTGGTGCGATCGGAAGGTGCCCTCCACCGGCAGGCCGTCTATCTCCTTCGGCCCGGTCCAGCCCTTGGGCGTGCGCAACACGATCACGGGCCAGCGCGGGCGGCCTGAGAAGCCATTCGTGCGGGCATCCTGCTGTATCTCGCGGATGCGAGCGTAGCACGTATCCAGTGTGGCGGCGAACTGTTGGTGCACGCGGGGTGCGTCGTCGCCCTCGACAAAGTGCACTTCGTAGCCGAAGCCTTCGAGCAGGGAGCGCACGTCCTCGTCGCTGGAGCGGCCCAGCACGGTGGGGTTGGCGATCTTGTAGCCGTTGAGGTGGAGGATGGGGAGCACCGCGCCGTCGCGCACGGGGTTGAGGAAGCTGATGCCCTGCCACGAACCCATGAGCGGCCCCGTCTCAGCCTCGCCATCGCCCACGACCGCCGCCACGATGAGGTCTGGATTGTCGAAAGCCGCGCCGAAAGCGTGGGTAAGCACGTAGCCAAGCTCGCCGCCCTCGTGGATGGAGCCTGGGGTTGGCACGCTTACGTGGCTGGGTATGCCGCCCGGGGTCGAGAAGCGGCGGAATAGCTGGCGAATGCCTTCCGCGTCCTGCGTGACCTCGGTGTAGATTTCCGAGTAGGTGCCCTCGAGGTACACCTGTGCTATGAGCGCCGGACCGCCGTGTCCCGGCCCGGCGAGGTAGATGACGTTGGCATCGTGCTCCTTGATGAGCCGGTTGAGGTGCACGTATATCAGGCTCAGCCCCGGCGAGGTGCCCCAGTGCCCAAGCAGGCGAGGCTTAATGTGCTCGGCGCGCAACGGCTCGCGCAGGAGGGGGTTCTCCTGCAAGTAGATCTGTCCCACGGTGAGGTAGTTGGAGGCGTTCCAGTAGCGGATCATCCTATCGAGCAGCTCCGGCGACAAGGGGCCTTCCACCGGCTCCTGCTCCGCCTGCGGTGCTTCGGCAGCCGCGCCGTCCCGGGTGACCGCGCTGGAAATCTCTGTATCAAACACGTACATAGAGGTTCTCTCTTTCACAGCCAAGAATAACAACCGCGGTCGAATGAACTGGCCGCAAGTTGTCAGCCCCATTATATAAGAGACGGGGCTTTCTTGACCGTCTCCCGTCCTGTTGAACCGAAGCCCCACCCATGTCATTTCGAACGTAGTGAGAAATCTCGTCCTTCAGCACCCAAAGACCACCTTTCTTATCGTGTCATGGTACCATGAGAAAAGGGTAACGTCGGGGTGACGGACGAGATTTCTCACTACGTTCGAAATGATATGGGTGGGGCTTTGGCCGCTCAAGCGAGGCACGATTGGCTGTGTCGGATGGCTATAAAGCTGGTGATATGGGGAGGTAGCTTGCTGTTCGGGTCGTGTATAATGACTGACGATTATCAGCAGCCTGAATACCCCCATAGCCTATCAAGCAGGACAAAAAGCCATGACTACGAGCGTGCTGTTACCCAACTACATCAATGGCGGCTGGTCCAGCCCCGGTGCGAGCGAGGTGAGGGATGTCACCAACCCCTCCACCGGCGAGCTACTGGCGCAGGTACCCCTGGCGGGCGAGGCCGAGGTGGCAAAGGCGGTGGAGGCGGCGTCGGCGGCCTTCCCTCGCTGGCGCAGGACCCCGCCTGAGGAGCGCATCCAGTACCTGTTCAAGCTCAAGCAGCTACTGGAAGATAACCTGGAGGACATAGCCCGCCTGGTCACTATGGAGAACGGCAAGACGCTGGACGAGGCGCGGGCGGAGATCCGCCGGGGCATAGAGAACGTGGAAGTGGCCTGCGGCATCCCCACGCTCATGCAGGGCTACAACCTGGAGGACGTGGCGGCGGGCATCGATGAGTTTATGATCCGCCAGCCCCTCGGCGTGGTGGCTGCCATCACGCCGTTCAACTTCCCGGTGATGATCCCCTTCTGGTTCCTGCCGTACGCCATCGCCTGCGGCAACAGCTTCATCCTAAAGCCGTCCGAGAGGGTGCCCATGACGATGGGACACGTCTTCAAGCTGATGGAGCAGCTAAACCTGCCCCCCGGCGTGCTGAACCTCGTGAACGGTTCGAAGGAGGCGGTAGACGCGTTGCTGGACCACCCTTCGGTGCAGGCCATCAGCTTCGTCGGCTCCACTCCCGTGGCGAGGCACATCTACGCGCGGGCGGCACAGAACGGCAAGCGGGTGCAGTGCCAGGGTGGGGCCAAGAACCACGCGGTGGTGCTGCCCGACGCCGATTTGGAGATGGCGACCAAGATAGTCAGCGACAGCGCGTTCGGCTGCGCGGGGCAGAGGTGCCTGGCGGTGTCGGTGGCCGTCACGGTGGGGGAGGCGCAGCGCACCTTCAGGGACGCGATAGCCGAGGTAGCAGGCTCGCTCAAAGTGGGTTATGGCCTCGAACAGGGCGTGCAGATGGGGCCTGTAATCACGGCGGAGAGCAAGTCGCGCATCGAGGGGCTTATAGCCCAGGGTGCCAGCGAAGGGGCGAACGTGCTGCTCGATGGCCGGAACCCCGGCATCTCCGGCTACGAGCGGGGCAACTTCGTCAGGCCGACCGTGCTCGACGGTGTACACCCCGACAGCGAATTGCAGAAGACGGAGATATTCGGCCCCGTGCTGAGCCTCATACACGCCGACACGGTGGACGACGCGATAGACATCCTGTCGCGCAGCCGCTACGGCAACGCGGCCTCCATTTTCACCAGCAGCGGGGCGGCGGCCCGCGAGTTCCGCTACCGAGCGCCCGCGGGCAACATCGGCATCAACATAGGCGTGGCGGCCCCGATGGCCTACTTCCCGTTCAGCGGCTGGAAAGACAGCTTCCTCGGGGTGCTGCACGGCCAGGGGCGCGACGCGGTGGAGTTCTACACCGAGAAGAAGGTGGTAATCGAACGCTGGCCCAGCGAGTGGTCCCGCAAGTTCTGAGAAGGGTGTGCCCTGTGGGTGTGCCCTGTGGCTAAAGCCACGGGCTGGGAAGAGGCAAAGTCCCCTGCGGGGACTGAGGAACCTTATGTAGTCTCCGGAGGAGACTTCGCTACTTGCCAGCCCGTGGCTTTATCCACAGGGCGTCATGCAGCGTCAATAACTGGTGAAGGAGCCATCCATGAGCGACACAGTAGATAAGTACCGCGAGTACGTCATTACCGGCTTCGTGAAGGCCGTACAGCCCATCGTAATCGAGCGGGCGCAGGGGGCAATCGTCACCGACGAGGCGGGTAGGGACTACATCGACTGCTTCGCGGGCATAGCGGTGGTCAACGCGGGGCACTGCAACCCGGAGGTGATAGCGGCGGCCAGGGAGCAGATGGAGAAGCTGGTCCACTGCGCCTCGTACGTCTACCACACCAAACCTGTGGGAGACCTGGCCGAGAAGATGGCGCAGATTACCCCCGGCCGCCTCAAGAAAAGCTTCTTCGCCAACAGTGGCGCGGAAGCCATAGAGGGCGCGCTCAAGCTGGCGAGGCTCTACACCGGCAAGACGGAGATTATTTCGCTCACCCACAGCTTCCACGGCCGCACCTGGGCCGCGCTCAGCGTCACGGGCAACGCGGGCCGCAAGCGCCGGGGCGGGCCTTACGCCTCGGGCGTGGCTTTCGCGCCGGCCCCCTACATGTTTCGGTCGCTGGCAAACAGCCCCGAGGAGCTTGGCGAGCAGTGCGCCCAGGCGATTGAGGAGATCATCCAGTACTCCACGTCCGACGACGTGGGAGCGTTCATCGCGGAGCCGCTGCTTGGGGAGGGCGGGCTTATCGTGCCGCCTGGCAACTACTTCCAGGCGGTCAAGCGCGTGCTGGACAGGCATGGCATCCTCTTCATCGCGGACGAGGTGCAGACCGGCTTCGGGCGCACCGGGGCGATGTTCGGGGTGGAACACTACGGAGTGGAACCTGACATCATCGTCACGGCCAAGGGCATCGCGGACGGCTTCCCGCTGGGCGCTTTCACCACGCGCGATGAGATCGCGGCGGCGTTCAGGCCGGGGGACCACCTGTCCACGTTCGGCGGCAACCCGGTGTCGTGCGCGGCTGCGCTGGCGAACATCAAGTTCATAGAGCGGGAAGGGCTCTCCGAAAAAGCCCGCGAGGACGGCGAATACGTTATGGGCAGGCTCCACTCCATGCAAGAGCAGTTCCCGCTCATCGGGGAAGTGCGGGGCATGGGGCTGATGATAGGCATCGAGCTGGTGGCGGACGAGGCGCTCACCCCGGCAGTCGCGCAGGCGGAAGCGATAAGGGCGTACTGCCTGGAACAAGGCGTCCTGGTGGGCGTGGGCGGGGTCTACGGCAACGTCGTGAGGATACAGCCTCCGCTGGTAATCACGAGGCACCAGCTAGACGCGGCCCTGGGAGTGCTCTGGCGCGCCCTGGCGCAGGTAACTGGGGTGGAGCAGGCCGGTTTGCAGCCGGTAGCATCGAACGCCGGAAGATAACGCGCCCACCTGCGAGGTATTCAGCAGCTACCGGCATCACTGGAGAGGCAAGCATGGCAGGCGATAAGTTGCGATGGGGAGTGCTCGGCACGGCGCGCATCGCGGACACCGTGGTGCCGGGCATCCTGAAGGCCCGCAACAGCGAGTTAGTGGCCGTAGCCAGCCGAGACGTGGCAAAGGCCCGTGAGTGGGCGCAGTCTCGCGGCCTGGAACACTACTTCGGCAGCTACGACGAGATGCTGGCCTCTGATGCCATAGACGCGGTGTACATCCCACTGCCCAACGCCCTGCACGTCGAGTGGAGCATACGCGCCGCAGAACGTGGCAAGCACGTGCTGTGCGAGAAGCCCATCGCCACCCACGCCAGCCAGGTAGAGGAGCTAATCGCCGCCCAACGCAGGAGCGGAGTCAAGGTGATGGAAGCTTTCATGTACCGCTTCCACCCCCAGACGGAGCGGATACGACAGCTAGCCTCCGGTGGCGCGGTTGGCGAGACTCGCATCGTGCGCGCCACGTTCGACTTCCTGCTGAGCCGCCCGCAGGACGTGCGGTTGAGCAAGGAGTTAGGCGGCGGCTCGCTGCTGGATGTCGGGTGCTATTGCGTCAATATCGCGAGCCTGGTGGTAGGTATGCCGCCGGAGGCCGTGACGGCAAGCGCGGTGTGGTCGGAGGCGGGCGTGGATGTGGCGCTGGTGGGTACGTTGGAGTTCCCCAACGGCGTGCTCGGGGCCATCGATTGCAGCTTCCAGGTGGGGACCTCGATGCAGCAAAAGCTTGAGGTGTCGGGCACCGGCGGACTTATAGGAGTGACGCAGCCCTTCCGCATGGACGAGGAAGACACGACTATCATCGTGGACAGGGCCGACAAAGACAATACGGTTGAGCAGGTGCGCGTGCCGGGCGGCCACGAGTACCAGCTTATGGTGGAGCACTTTGCCGATGCCGTGCTGAACGACACCGCCCTGAGCTACACTCTGGAAGACAGCCTCGCCAACATGCGGGTGCTGGACGCGTTGATAGAGGCTGCCCGGACGGGGCGGCGTGTGGAAGTGGGTAGTTAGAGGGTTCCGAGGCGGGGAAGCCCTGTGGGGACGCCCTGTGGTTGAAGCCACGGGCTGAGAAGAAGCAAAGTCCCCTTCGGGGACTGAGGAACATGAGGGGTAGTCTCCGAAGGAGACTTCGCTGCTTGTCAGCCCGCCACTTTAGTGGCAAGGCATCACGCACCGCATCACGCCGTCTCTGTGCTGACAATACCTGACCTTGCCAGGACTACATGACCAACATTCCCTCCGATTTCGCCCGCACGATGCAAGAGGTCTATGGCGCGGCAGGCGCCGAGTGGCTGGACCGGCTGCCTGCCCTCCTTACGTACTGCGAGCAAAGATGGTCGCTGACGGTCATGCCTCCATTCG
>DASVQO010000497.1:0-2155 GCA_036389075.1 Chloroflexia bacterium
TGAGGAGCAGGTGGTCCATGTACTCCGGTTCTGAAGGCTCTACACCCATGATGGAAGGCGGCAAGCTGCTTGCCGACCGCTACCGCCTGCTCGAAAAAGTGGGCGAGGGTGGGGCCGCCGAGGTATTCCGCGCCAGGGACCAGCGCCTCGACCGCACAGTGGCTATCAAGCTACTCAGGCCCCAGTTCTCCTACGACGAGCCTTCCCGCAAGCGCTTCGTAATAGAGGCCAAGACCGCCGCAGGCATAGCCCACCCCAACATCGTGGACATCTACGACTTCGGGGAGACCGACGACGGCTCGATGTTTATCGCGATGCAGTTCGTGCAGGGCGCGAACCTCAAGGACGTGCTCCAGAAGCGCGGGCGGCTTAGCTCAGCCGAGACGATTTCCATAATCCGCCAGGCGTGCTATGCGTTGCAGGCCGCCCACGAGCGCGGCCTCATCCACCGCGACGTGAAGCCCCAGAATATCCTCATAGACAGGCAGGGCCACGTCCACCTTACCGACTTCGGCATCGTCAAGGCCCTCTCTGGCCCCGCCCTTACCCAATCGGGCATGACGTTCGGCACGGCGGCCTACATGTCACCCGAACAGGCCACCGGCGCTCCTATCAAGGCCGGGGCCGACCTCTATTCGCTCGGCTGCGTCATGTACGAGATGCTGTGCGGCATGCCCCCCTTCACCGGCGAGAACCCCGCTATCGTGGCCTACAAGCAGGTGTGGGAGCAGCCGCGCCCCCTGCACGACTGCGTGGCCGAGGTGCCGCCCTCGCTCGAAGCCATAGTCATGCGCCTGCTCAACAAAGACCCCGGCAGGCGCTACGAATCAGCCCACGATCTCGTGGCCGACCTCGATGCTCTGAACGTGACCTCCAACCAGCCCACCCAGGCCGTGCCCGTTTCGCAGACCCCCACGCTGGGGACCGGAGTAGCGCCGCACGTACCCCTGGCCGCCGAGCTGAGCCAGCCCGTGCAGATGCCCGCCGCCCCTGCCCCCGTGCCGCCTGCCCGCGTGAGCATATCCCAACCCACCGTCTCCCCGCACCCCCAGTCTACCGTGCCTACGCCCACACCCACGCCCACGACGCCCCCGGCGGCCGGTCCGGCGCAGACGAGGCAGGTAGCCCCCGCAGCCGCCGTCTCGCCCTACACGGCACAGCCGGCCAGGAGCGTGCAGGTGAACGTCTCGCGGAGGCGCGGGCTGGGCATGTGGCCCGCGTTGCTCGCGCTGCTGGCGGGCCTGCTGCTGTGCGGCCTCGGCGCCTGGCAGGGAAGTAACATGCTGGGCATATTCGGCCGGGGCAATGACGGCACGCCCGTGCCCACCACGCTGGCGCAGGGCGTACCTACCACAGCGCCCACCGGCACGTCGCAGGCCGGACCGATTGTCGTAGACACCCCGTCGCCGGAGCCGTTGCCGACGGATACGCCCCAGCCACCGCCCACCGCGGATACCGCCATGCTGCTCACCGCCACGGCCATAGCCGTGCTGCCCACCGATACCCCGGTGCCACCTCCCCCTACCGACACGCCCGCTCCACCGCCCACCGATACGCCCGCTCCCCCACCTCCAACCGACACACCCATTCCGGAGCCTGCCCCCACGGACACGCCACCGCTCGTTTTCCCCACGGATACCCCAGCGGAGGTCACAGGCACCGGGGGAGGCGTCACATTGGAGGATAGCAACTTCAAGGGGGGCTATTTCCGGCAGGACGGCCTGTATCATGGCAGGACGGCCACCTGGGTCTACGGCCAGGGCACCGCCTACAGCAGCATGGCGGCCAGCTTCGTCGTGGACAGCGCGCCCGAGGGCCAGGCCCTCCTCAGCATCATCGGCCTCGACTCGGAAGACCCGGATAAGACGCCCGTCAGCATCACGGTAAACGACGTAGAGATATACGTAGGCGGCAACCCCCTGCCCAACGACTTCGTCGGCAGTCCCACCGGGCCAGGCAACTGGGGCACCGCGCAACTGGTGATACCCGCCGGCCTCTTGCAGCCCGGCGTCAACACCCTCCGCATCACCAACCTCTCCCCAAGCGCCAAAATAAACGCGCCCCCCTTCTTCATGCTGGACAGCGCGGCCATCACCGGGTGACGGCCTGCTTAATTCTTAATTCTTAATTCTTAATTCTTAATTGACAGGTCCAA
>DASVQO010000498.1:0-4233 GCA_036389075.1 Chloroflexia bacterium
ACCAGCCAACAACTGCTCGGCTACAGGTTGGGAGACGTACCCTTTATCGGCCACAGCGGCAATGTCTTGGTGCTCCTGCAACAACTCCTGCCCCACCTGCAAATCGGTGAAGTTAGCAGGAGCCATCTCAAAGTCGAGGATCACCCCTCCAAGTGTGACAAGCAGTTGCAACTTGTAGCCGTAGATCACCTGCTTCTTGCTTGCGATACGTCCGAAGCCGGCTCCGTTGATTTTCCACTCGCTAGCGGCATCAGGAGCATAGTAGAACTGCACCACAGGTACAGGCAGCGAGTCTATGCACGTCTGACGGTCCAGCGCCACATCCAGGGTGCCGAGCACCATTTTACGCAGCATGTTGAACCCCTGCATGAGGGCACGCCTCCTTCTGTTGAAGCGGCTCTGGGTTGGTACGTTAGGAAACAGAGCGCGCATGTCAGCACGTTTGCACTCGGAGAGCAACTCTGTCTCCTGGTCCCAACCTTTGCACTCTCCAATCAAGCACATCGCCAGCAATTCACTGTCCGTACAGCGTGGCCGAGGACCTGGTCTGACAAACAAAGGAGCAAGTTGTTGCCACACATCATCCACTATGCAGTACATCCACAAACAGAAATCGTCGAAACTCCAACTGGCAGGTACCTCAACCGTGTTCGTGACCGTGGCATCTGGTATCATTAGCTTGTTCTCCGGGGTTGTTTGGGTTTGGTGTCGCAACCGCTTCCTTACAACACCGGAGAACGTTTTGTCAATCTTCAATTATCTAGCATAAGTCCCTAGTTGTTGTCTCCAGTTTTGCGCAGCCCTATTGACTCTGTAGTTTCCATCGGTGATACTAAGCCCGGTGCTTCCATGCAGTGCCGGCTGTACTCGCCAGGGCCTTTGGTCCCCGGCCTTTCTGTGTTGCTGCGCGTCCACCCCTAACCAACCCGGTTCTCCAAGCGGTGCCCTCTGCCTCCTGGCTTCTGCTGCATTGTTGGCACGAGCTTGTAAGAATTGTCCCTACAACCGAATAGGCTCTCACCTGTCCCTAACAAGCAAGTCTATTGTATAGGGTCTGGGTTTCTGCGTCTCCAACAACCTCAACCCGGAAACACAAGGAGCTTGAGATCATGTCCGTCTACACCGTCGCCGCTCTTCGTCCCAAGCATGACGTTCGCAGTAACGCGAATGCTAATGGTAGGCAGTTACCGAAAGGGTCTTCTTCAGGTCGTAAGGAGGGTTTTCGCAGGAAGCTGGGGCTCGATCTGGGGGCCACGTTCGCAACAAAGCGCTACCGGCACTCGCACAGTTGGAGCGGCTTGGTGCTTAGTTTGTTTGTGATATTCTCTTCGACCCTCGCACCGTTCAGTGGTACGAATACCGTCTCCTCAGCCCTGGCTGGGAGTACTCACAACGCACGGACTCCCAATGCCGCCTCTGTCACAGATTACAACCTGGGGAACGTGGGTGCACTAGCTCACGGGTTACAGCAGTCACCTCAGAATGAGCCTCTTACCGAACAGCACAAGGATGCAGCGACCAAGTTCGGAGATCTCCCTCTTGCCTTTGAACGGAACGTGGGCCAGACGGATCCCTCCGTCGAGTTCATGGCGCATGGCGGTGGGGGGGTGTTTTACTTCTCGCCTTCCGAGGTAGTGCTGAGCCTTGAACGGCCAAACGATCCTTCAACCAACATTAATGGCCATGTCAGCCAAGTGCTGGGGGCCGCTGCTAACACTTCACCCGACTCCCTGAGTGACCATAAACTTGAGCATTCAGGTCCGAACTCCCGAAGTATAGTCAGAGTGGGTTTTGTTGGCGCAAACGACACGCCCAGCATTTCTGGAGGGAGCCTGCTGCCGGGCAAGGTAAACTACCTGCTGGGCAATGAGCAGTCGAAATGGCACACGGGTATCTCCACGTACTCCGGCATCGTCTATACAGAGCTTTACCCCGGCGTCAACTTGGAGTACGTGGGCAGTGCGGGCCAGATGAAGGGCACCTACACGGTGGCGGCGGGCGCGGACCCGAGCCGGATTCGTTGGCGCTACGAGGGCGTGGAGGACGTTCGGCTGGACGAAATGGGTAATCTGCAGATGCAGACGGCGAGGCCGGGTGGCGACCGCAGCCCAGACCTACCTAAGTCCGCGTTCAATCTTACCGAGCAGGCACCCAAGGTGTGGCAGAATATAGATGACCGTCAGGTGGAGGTTAGCGCCCGGTATCTGCTGGCCGCCGACGGAACAATCAGCTTCCAACTGGGTACTTACAACCCCGAACACGTGCTGGTCATTGACCCGGTGCTCGCCTACTCTACCTACCTCCGTGGCATCAACGGCGGCACCAGGCCTTACGCTATAACGGTCGATAGCGCGGGCAATGCCTACGTGACGGGTAGTACCGGCTCTCCTAGCTTCCCTCTGGCGAACGCCTACCAGGCTACCAATGGCGGCAGCAGTGATGTGTTCGTCACCAAGTTCAATGCCTCAGGCAACGCCCTCGTTTATTCCACCTACCTGGGCGGCTCAGTTATCGAGTCAGCTTATGATATATCCCTCGATGCCGCGGGCAATGCAGTGTTAGTGGGAGAAACCCTCTCTCCCAACTTTCCCTTGAGAAACGCTTACCAGAGCGTGTGCCGCTGTGATTATGGACTTACATATTTCGATGGGTTCGTAACCAAACTGACGGCCGCCGGCAATGACCTGGTCTATTCTACGTACCTGGGAGGCAGCGCCTCAGACTACGCCACCGGCTTAGAATTAGATGTATCAGGGAATGCATACGTTGTCGGTACTACCCAGTCCACTAACTTCCCCACCCTGGTAGGCTCGTATCAGCGGACCGCAGGCGGCACGGGAGACGCCTTCGTGACCAAGTTCAACTCTTCGGGTTCGCCAGTCTACTCAACCTATTTCGGGGGCAGCGGTGTAGACGTTGCAGGTGGCGTTGCCCTCGATAGCGCGGGCAACGCCTACATAGCCGGGGAGACCGGCTCAACAAACATGCCCGTTCTGAACCCGTACCAGAGCACGTTCCAGGGTGGAACATACGATGGCTTCGTGACCAAACTCAACCCATCGGGGTCGGGGCTGATCTACTCGACTTACCTTGGAGGTTCAAGAGGGAAGGATTGGGGTGCTACCATTGAGGTGGATGGAGCAGGCAGCGCCTACATCGGCGGTATGACGCAATCGCGAAACTTCCCTTCCACTACGGGCGCTATGCAAACAGCCTTGGGCGGCGATAACGACGGCTTCATAACTAAGATGAACCCGGCAGGTAACGGCCTGAGCTATTCCACTTTCTTGGGTGGGAGCGGGGCCGAAGAGGTCGAAGACCTTTATGTGGACTCTGCCGGGAGCGCGTATGTTACTGGAAACACTATTTCGACTAACTTTCCTATCACTAACGCCTATCAAGCCACCTGCAACGGCTGTAGCGGCACCAACAATTATGACGCGTATGTCACACGGCTAAACCCCACAGGTTCAGCACGGGTCTTCTCTACCTACTTCGGGGGGACTGGGAGTGACAATGCATACGGCATATGGGTAGACGGAACCGGCGGCATCTACGTGGCGGGCGAAACGCATTCGGCTAACCTGCCCGTTGTGAATGCCTATCAGTCCACCCCGAGCGGGCCCAACTCTACCGACGGATTTGTCGTGAAGATGTACGAGGGGTCGCAGCTACCAACTTCCACTCCCACGTATACGCCGACCCGCACCCCAACGCCCACTAACACGGTGCCCCCGACAAACACTGCTACGTTCACCAACACGCCTACTAACACACCAACCAACACGCCCACCTCTACCCCTACGAATCTACCCAAACTGGCTGAATTGCGTTGCGGAGGCAGCCCTTCTCAGCACTCCACGACCTTGATGGCGGGCGATGGCATCAATACGGCCACAGGCTTCTACTGCCACGCGAGCAGCGACCTGGCGGTACCTGGCCGGGGTGTGCCCCTCCAGTTCACCCGTACCTACAACTCCGACATGGCGGGCATACAGGGCGTTGCGGGCCCGCAAGATCCACTGGGCTATGGCTGGACGCACAACTATAACATGTTCATCGAGCGGGACGCGGCTGGCAACTACCTGGTGCACGAGGAGAACGGCAGCGTAGTTACTTTCACTCCCACTTTCGGCCACGAACCACGAGTGCTGGCAACCCTGAGCTATAACAGCGCCACCCAGGAATACCTGTTTACCCGCATACATGGGCAGATTAGGTACTTCTTCAAGG
>DASVQO010000499.1:0-17765 GCA_036389075.1 Chloroflexia bacterium
GGCAATCGCCTTGAGCCTCTCCTCCGACTCCCTGGCCACCGTGGCCCCCGGCCAGCCCACCCACAAATAGGGGGCGTTTTCGGGGGTAACTTCGGCCATGTTGGGGTCGCGCAGGCTCTCCAGGTAATCGGTCAGCCCCGATACGAGGCCGCCGGAGCTTGGTTTCAGGGTAAGGTCGCCGCTTTCTTCCTGCGCCGTGAAAGGCAGGCGGTTCGATACGATGAGCAGGCGAGAGCGTTGCGTGGGCTTTCCGGGGTCGGCTGCATACCCATTACTATTGCTCTCAGTGCTGCCGTTCCTGCTGCCGTGGCCGTTTTCGTGCCCGTTACTGCCGTTGCCGTTATAAGCTCTATTCGTGACTAAATCAGACATACAGCCCGCGAGTCCTTTCTCAGGACGAGCGTGGTTGCCAGGTGCACGGAAACAGGCTATAGGCGGTATGCCCCGCCCTTGGTTTGCGCGCCCTGCTCACACTCAGGTTCCTCAACTCTTGCTTCTTCTACTTCTCACAACTACACAGCTTAGTTTGGTCCTACTACCTGAGCCGTGCAAGGCATGTGCCACCGTCGAGCATGCCCACTGGGCCGGGCATCACATTGGCAGCGGGATTTTACCCTTGTTAATATTGGGTTGCGTGCCCGGGCCGCGCCAGGCACCCCCTATACTTGTGCGACCACACTCCCCCTTGTCATCCTGAGCGTAGCGAAGGATCAGCCTCCCGTGTTTGACCCTTGCCTATTCAGAACCAGGCCCCTGCTTTGTCATTTCGAACGTAGTGAGAAATCTCGTCCTCCACCCCGATGCTGCCCTTTTCCCCATCATGCCGAGAGCCTGATGCTCTTATACCGCGGGAAAGCTGCGAGTTGGGTGCTAAAGGACGAGATTTCTCACTACGTTCGAAATGACAAAGCAGGGGCTTGGTCCTTCAAATGGGTCCATCAAACTGGGGTGGCTGATCCTTCGCTACGCTCAGGATGACAGAGGGGAAGTGTGGTCCCACCAGCCATACAGCCCATGCATGGAGACACTCCGCCACTGACCTGTGGCGATCTGCAAAGCTCACGCGCACAACCCCTCCGCAAAGTGATATACTGCAAATGCCAGTCATTCCTCCACCTCCTATACAGGTGCGGGAACTTTATGCATACCGTCATCGTCATGTAATTGATCTCGGAGTTGCGCCCCTAAAGCCGCAATCCGAAATCCCAAATCCTAAATCCAAAATTCACCAGGGGGGTTGTCGCCGTGGATACCTCGACGGAAGGCAGCGGGGCTGGACCTCGCAGGAATCGCCAGCTATTAGTGGGGGCGGGCATCGCGTTTGCCTTGCTGCTCCTCGTGGGAGTGGGCGTGTGGCGCGCGCTCTCCCAGACTCCGCCGGGCGATAATAGCCCGAAGGCGGGCACCACGCGCACGCCCGGCGCTATCGCCAACACCGAATCAGGACTCGCCGGCTGGGTCACGGTCTACACACCGGCCCCGACTCGCACCCCGGACGCCAGCCTGGGCAGCCCCGGCACCTCCACGTCTTTACCTTCGGTGACGACTGGCACCACTGACGCGCAGGTGGAGAGCACGCCGACCATAGTCGCGGGGGCCGCCACTTTCACGCCCGTAGCGAGTCAGGGGCAGGCCGGTACCACCGGCAAGCCTCGCGTGCTCGGTATCACGGCGGGCGTGGGCATGCGCTCCGGCGATATTGCGGGGGCCGCACCCCTCGCCGTGACCTTCTCCGAGGCTATGGACCAGGCATCCGCACAGTCGGCCTTCCTCTTGAGGCCGCAGGTGCCCGGCAAGTTCGCCTGGACCGCCAACACCCTCATCTTCACCCCCGACCTGGCGCTCCAACCCAACACCTCCTACACCGTGACCCTGGCCTCCGACGCCCGGTCGCAGTCGGGCGAAAGCGTGGCCGCCCCCCTCTCCGCCAGCTTCCAGACGGCGCCCCCTCCCGCCGTGCTGCGCACCCTGCCCAGCGCCGGGGCCAGCGAGGTGCCCACCGACACGATTGTCACCATCACCTTCAACCGCCCCATGATCCCCCTCACCGCCCTCGACAGCCAGCCCGACCCCTCGCAGTGGGTGACTATCTCGCCCAACGTGGCGGGCCGCTGGGTGTGGCTCGGCACGGCGGCGGTGGGTTTCCGCGCCGATACGGGCTTCCTCCCCTCTACCGCCTACATTGTGGACGTGAAAGCCGGCTGGCCCGATGCCGCCGGTGTGACGTTGCAGCAGGGCGCGGCGGTGAGCTTTACCACGGTGCGCCCCGCCATCCTCAACGTGTCGCCCGGCAACGGGTCGGCCCGCGTGCCCATCGACTCGCCCATCGTGTTGAGCTTCAACATGCCAATGGACCATGCCTCGGTGGAGAGTAATATCAGCCTGCCGGTTCGGGGCGCGGCTGAATGGTCGGCGGACAGCACCGTGGTGACGTTCACGGCAAGCAGCCTCCTTGAGTTCAGCCGCGGCTATAACGTGCAAGTCACCGGCAGCCTCAAGCCCGCGCGGGGTAACGCCTCCGAGCTTACGGGCGGGGCTTCGGCTAACCGCTGGAGCTTCACCACGACCGATTCCACGCACGTAGAGAACCACTACCCTGATAGCACGAGCGGCCCCGCCTCACCGGGCGAGTCGTTCGGCTTCTCGTTCAACAACCCCCTCGCGCCCAACCAGGACGTGGCCCGGTACCTCACCGTGGACCCCGTGCCGCAGGGCTACATCGGCCAGCTTGAGGCGGACGGCACGAGCGTCTACACGCGGGGCGTGCAACTGCTCCCCGACACCACCTACAAGTTCACCCTCAAAGACGGCCTCAAAGATAAGTGGGGCTTCCCTGTCGCGGCCGGCGCCTGGGAGGTAGAGATAGGGCCGCTGCCGCCCAGCGTAGCTCTCAAGGGTGGGCTTTTCCAGCCGGTCTACTCCGAGGGGCCGTCGCGCGTGCGCGCCGAGGCCACGAACCTGGAGAAGTTCAAGTTACAGCTTTACTCGCTCAGCCACAACGACGTCAAGACCGTCATGCAACGCGGCATATACGAGTACACCGGCGGCAGCCCCAAAGTGCTGGGCCAGCTCAAGCGCGAGTGGGACGTGGACGTGCCCCAGGCCCCCAAGGGCGAGGCCGCCGTGCTCTATCCCGCTGCCGCGCTGGACGCCAACTCCGACCGCCTGCCTCCCGGCTTCTACCTGCTGCGGGCCACCGCGCCTAACCCCTACAGCGAGCAGCCCCTCGACTCGGCCATCGTGCTCGTGGTGGGGCGCACCGGCGTGGTGACCAAGGCGGAGGGCGACAACCTGTTCGTCTGGGCCGCCGACCTGGGTAGCGGCAAGCCGGTGCCGGGCTACAACCTGCGCGTGGAGCAGTTCGACTATGACGGCGGGGTAGTCGCTACGTATCGCGGCACCACCGGACCTGATGGTGTGTTGCGCCTGGTGCTCAGGGACGGCAACGCGACGGCCTTCGCCAGCGTATGGAGCGACGTGGACGGCGACACCCTGCTCGCAGCCACCGGCTGGAGCCGCAACCTCTACTTCAGCGGCTATGGAGGCGACAGCCTCACGGGCGAGCGCGGCGCTATGTACACCGACCGCCCAATCTACCGCCCGGCGCAAACCGTCTACTTCCGTGGCGTGTTGCGGGCGGATGACGACGCGCTTTACTCGCTGCCAGACACCGGTAAGAGCGTGGAGATAAATGCTTACACTTACAGCAACAACGGCCAGACCAACGTCTACACCGGCACCGTAACCCTGTCGCCGTCGGGCACTTTTAGCGGCCAGTTCGTGCTGCCCGCCGACGCGCCCGCAGGCTCTTATACCCTGATGATGGTGCGGTCGCCCGATCCCCGGGAGTCATACTCCTCTTACTCCGTATACGCGAACTTCCAGGTGGAAGAATACCGTAAGCCCGACTTCCAGGTGAGCGTCACGGCCACCCCCGAGGTGGTGCACGGCGACCCCCTCGTGGCGGGCATCGCATCCAGCTACTACTTCGGCGGCCCGCTCGCCAACGTCACCGCTACCCTCAACCTGCGCGCCGACCTCTACTACTTCGGCTGGAGCGACCCCGACACCGGCGAGTCTTACCAGTTCGGCACCTCTTACCCTTACTACTATTACGACATCTACCCGCCCCAAGCTGACGCCGAGCCTGCCGTGACTTCTCTACAGTTGCGCACCGACGGGAACGGACTCGCCACCCTGGACGTGAGCCGCTACGTCACCACCACCGCCGGCAGCCGCAGCGTGCTCATAGAGGGGCAGGTGCAGGACCTCAACAACCAGACTGTGGCTAACAGCACTACCTCGGTGGTGCACCAGGGCGACTTCTACGTGGGCCTGCGCACCAGCGACTCCGTGGCCGCGGCCACGCAGCCCCTCACCGTCACCGTGCGCACGGTGCAGTCGCTCAGCCGCAAGGTGCAGCCCAACAGCGCCGTGAGCCTGCGCTTCGTGCGCCTCGAATGGAAAGCGCCCCCGGACGGCAGCTACGGCCTGCCCTGGACCCAGGAAGAGGTGCCGGTGGGCGATGCCGGCGTGACGACCGACGCTAACGGCCGCGCTATCTACATGTTCACCCCTCCGCAGGGCGGCAGCTACCGCATCTATGGCGAGAGCCGGGACGCACGCGGCAACGCCCTCAAGAGCAGCCTCGACTTCTACGCCTACAGCGAAGACCCCGGCTACGTGCCCTGGCGCTACGAGAACCCGCAACAGGTGGAGCTTGTGGCCGACAAGGAGCAGTACAAGGCGGGCGATACCGCTCGCATCCTGGTCACTTCGCCTTTCACCCAGGCCACTGGCCTGCTCACCGTGGAGCGCGGACACCTGCGCCGCTACACCATCGTAACCCTACAGGGCGGCGCGCCCACGATAGAAGTGCCCCTGGAAGAGGGCGACCTGCCCAACGTCTACATCGGCCTCACTCTGCTCGGCCAGGAGCGGCCGCCGGAAGGTGCGCCAGCCGATTGGGCCAACAAAGTGACCATGCGACAGGGGTACGTGGGCCTCACCCTCGATACCTCCGGCAAGCAGCTAGACGTGAGCATCGAGCCGCAGGGCAACGGGCCGTTCGAGCCGGGCACCACCGCGAACGTAAAGGTGAGCACCCGCGACAGCAGCGGTAAGGGTGTGCCCGGCGAGCTATCGCTGGCGGTGGTGGACGAGGCGATCTACGCGATGGCCTCCGACAATGCTGCCCGTCTGTTCGACGCCTTCTGGGGTGAGCGCGGCCTGAGCGTGCGCACCGGCGCTAGCTTCACCTCGGACGAGGTCTCGGTGACCTCGGAGTATGCCGCGGGTGAAAGTATACCTATGCCCTCCGCTATGCCCTTGATGGACGAGGCCCAGGACAGCGCCAGCCGCCAGGCAGGTAACGCCGGGGGTGCCGCACCCACAGCTCCCCAGCGCGTGCGCGTGGACTTCCGCGACACCGCCTTCTGGACCTCCTCCGTGACCACGGGGCCGGACGGCAGCGCGGTCGTGTCCGTGCCCCTGCCCGACAACCTCACCACCTGGCGGCTTACCGCACAGGGCATCAACGCGCAGACGCAAGCGGGCATGGCCTCCGTGCCGATGACGGTTACGCAGCCGCTCCTCATAAGGTCGGTGCTGCCGCGCTTCTTCCTCACAGGCGACAACCCCCACCCGCAGGCCATCGTCCACAACAACACCGGCCAGGCCCTCGACGTGGAGGTAAGCCTGGTCGTGAGCGGGGCTATCACGCTGGACGCTGCCAGCCCCTCTGTCCAGCGTATGACGTTGCAGCCCGACACGCAGACTATAGTCAACTGGACGGCAAGCGTGGGCAAGGGCGATATCGCCAACCTGCGCTACTGGGTGCACACGGTGGACAACGCCGGGCAGGCGGGCTACCGGGAAGACGCGATTGGGATGTCCCTGCCCGTCAAGCCGTTCGCCGCGCCCGAAGCCGTGGCTACCAGCGGTGAGGTAGCGGGCACCCGGGCCGACGAGACGATTTTCCTGCCCTACACGGTCAACCCGCTTCTAGGAGAGCTTGTGGTGCAGGTGTCGCCCTCGCTGGCGGCGGCCACCACCAACAGCCTGCATTTCGTGGAGGACTACCCCTACGAAAGCACGGATATGACTGTGAGCCGCTTCCTGCCGCTCGTGGTCCTCGAAAAAGTTTACAACGAACAGGGCCTCAAGACCCCCTACTCGGCGCAGATACCGGGCATCCTGAAAAGCAGCCTCAAGCGGTTGGGCGAGCTTCAGCAGCCGGACGGCGGCTGGTCCTGGTGGGAGGAAGGCCCCTCTAGCTGGTGGCAGACGGGCTACGTGGTGCAGGGCCTGGTGGAGGCGCGCAACGCCGGCCACACCGTGCCCGACAACATGCTGCAACGCGGCCTCGAGCGGTTGCGGCTGTTCCAGCAGGAGAACGCGCCGCAGGGCGTGGACGATACCTACAACCTGAACATGCGCGCCTACTCGCTGTACGTGCTCTCCCGGTCGGGGCAGGCCACCCCTGAGATGAAGCAGGAGGGCCGCGACCTCGTGGGCCAGGCCCCGCGCATCAGCAACCACGCGCGGGCGTGGCTGGCTATGGCGCTGGGCGCTATGGGCATGCAGGCCGAGAGCAAGACGGTGCTCGACAGCCTTGCCGCTGCCGCCCGCCAGTCGAGCACCACCGCCCACTGGGAGGAGGAGCGCCCCGACTACTGGAGCATGGCTACCAACACCCGCGCTACCGCCCTCGCGGTGGACGCGCTGGTGACGCTCTCGCCCAACGACCCGCTCACCCCCAAGGCGGTACGCTGGCTGATGACCGCCCAGAAGGAGGGCCACTGGCTCTCCAGCATGGAGACCTCCATCGGCATCATCAGCCTCGCCCACTACATACGCGCCTCCAAGGAGCTTACCGCCGACTATACCTGGCAGGTGAGCGCGTTCGACCAGCTACTGGGCAACGCCGTCGCCAATAGCTCCAACGTCACCCAGACCGTGACGATGAACCTTCCCGTGTCGTCCATGCCGCAGAACACGCTTGGCACGCTCGGCCTGGCCCGCAGCAGCGACCAGGGCAAGATGTACTACCAGGTGAGCCTGCGTTACTACGTGCCCGGCGAGGGCATCAAGTCGCGCAGCGAGGGCATGGCTATCACGCGCAGCTACTATAAGGTAGGCAGCGACGACCCGGTGAAGGAAGTCAACGCGGGCGACCTGGTGCGGGTGCGCCTCACCATAGTAGCCCCCGAGACCTCCTACTACGTGATGGTGACCGACCCGCTGCCCGCCGGGCTAGAGGGCGTGAACGGCTCGCTCAACACCACCTCGTTCACCGAGCGCCCGCCCAACCCGATGGGCACTATCGAGTCGGAGGAGGGCGGCGACAGCGGCTTCGGCTTCGACTTCGGCTACTACAGTCGCTGGTGGCGGTGGGGGCCGTTCAACAACGTGGAGATGCGCGACGACCGCACGGTGCTCTTCGCCAGCTACATGGGCCCCGGCACCTACGTCTACGAATACTACGCCCGCGCCACCACCCCAGGCGTCTACATGTCGCTCCCCGCCCACACCGAGCTGCTCTACTATCCCGACGTGTTCGGGCACAGCGACGGCGGCCAGTTCACGGTGAAGTAGGACGACGGACGACGGAGGATGGACGATAGCATGACTCGCTATCGTCCATCCTCCAAATAGGAGGCTCCATGATGAAAAAGTGGGCTGTAACCAGGGCGTCCTGTTGGCTTTGCGTTATCGTTTGCCTGGCGCTGGCCCTGAGTGGCTGCGACTCGACTGCCGAAGGTAACGCTGGTCTGATCGTATACCGGGTGCTCGATAGCTCAAGCAAAGCCCCCGGCCCTGATCTGGTGGTCACCGACACGAGCGGTAAGGAACTGCACCGGGTATCGCTCCCTGAGGCCCCGCGGCAGCTTGTCGCTACGAACCTGAGCAACCAGGCGTTAGCAAGCACTTCAGACGGCAAGCTATACCTGGTCGATGCACGCGAGGGTAAGGTCCGGGAGCTTGAAATTCCTGACCAGGCGTCCGGCGAAGTATCATACAGGCCGCCGCAGTTTGCTTATAGTTCCGGTAAGACCTGGACGCTCCTGGGTGATGTTCGCCAGGAGAGGGCTTACCTCGCTAATCTCTCCACCGGACAGCTCACAAACCTCGCGCCTTTACTTGGCGACCCGAGCATCATGGCGTCCGGCCTCTTCTCACCCGGGGAGACTCACGTGGTGCTGCTGGCGGACACTGCGTTGTGGCTTGTGCCCACAGGCGAGCCTACCAAAGCGCGCAAACTGGCAGACCGCAGCTACGCACCGAACTTCTCCAGCGACGGCAAGCAGGTAGTCTATAGCACAGACTCCCAGGACGGCAGTGAAGTGGTGCTGGAGCAAGTAGATGGCACATCATCGCGCGTAATTGCCAACGGCGAGCGTGGCTTGTCGGCAACTTTCGTGCCCGGCCAGTCTCAACTCGTGCTCGTGCAGCCGGGGAAAGTAACTCTGCACTCCCTGGAAGACAGCAAGGAGCAGGTATTACTCACATATGAGGGTAACCCCGGTGCTCGTTGGCTCTCACCCAACGGACAGAAGCTCCTCTTTGACTCGGATGCGGGCGGCGAGCACACCTGGCATCTGCTCGACCTCAAGGGGGGCGCAGCCCGCCAGTTGGACTCGCTTAAGGGTTACCAACCATACCTGGGTGGAGAAGTGGCGCGCTGGCTGGTCTTTGCCGAGAGCTTCGCTCCAGGGAGCGGCGCCCGCTTCATGAGCCTTGACCTGGAGAGCGGTGACACTCGTGAGGTCCTGGCGCTGGACGAAAACCAGCAGTACCTGGGCCAGTTGGTGACTTCTCTCGATGGTGCCTATACCCTCATTACAAGCCAGGCGGGCGACAAACAACAGCTCTGGCTCCTACGTAACAAGGGTGGCGAACCGCGCATGCTGGCGGAAAGCTCCGCCGTAAGTGGCGCTATATCTCCCGACGGTCGCTCGGTAGCAGTAAGTAGCCTCGAAGACAAAGATGGCACCTACACGGCAAGTCAGTCGATAGTGGAAACCGAGGGCAACAGCACCAGGCCGCTTGCTTCAGGATATGGGCCTGTCTGGCTACGTCCTTAGCGGGTTCGCGCACTGTAGTTCCGAGTTACGTTTCACCTCACAAGCGCGAAATCAGGCTGGGCGCAGACCACCCGGTTCCGGCCCATCTGCTTGGCGGTGTAGAGGGCTTCGTCGGCGGCGTGTATTAGCTTTTCGGGCGTGGGGCCGTGTTCGGGGTATGCCGCAATCCCGGCTGATAACGTCGTGTTCAGCATGTCTACGCCGTACTCCACCTGTAGCCGGGCGAATTGCTCCCGCCAGACCTCCGCTCTGCGTGCGGCATCTCCAGGGCCGGAACCGGGAAGGACCACCACGAACTCCTCGCCCCCGTAGCGGCTCACCACATCCCCGGCGCGCGTGTTGGAAGTGAGAAGCTGGGCCAGAGCGCGGAGCATCCGGTCGCCTGCGGGGTGGCCGAAAGTGTCGTTTACGCGCTTGAAATTGTCCACGTCGAGCACCACCAGGCTGACCGGCGGGTGAGCGCGCGCGGTCGAAGCCAGCTCCAGGGCCAGCGCCTCTTCAAGGTAGCGGCGGTTGAACAGGCCGGTCAGTGGATCGCGCAGGGCCTGTTCTCGCAATTGCTCCTGTAGCCGGGTGACTTCCTCCAGCTTCAGTTGCAACTGGTCGTTGGCTTCGCGCAGGGCCAGCTCGGCATTCTTGCGGTCCGTCACGTCCCGTAGGACGATTACGCGCCCGGTGTAGCTCCCGTTATGCGCCTTCAGAGGCATAATCCGCAGGTCCAGGTACTTGGGGACCGGCCCCTCCAGCACGATCTCATCTCTTGTCTCGCAGACGTCACGGTAGCGGTCTACCACCTGCGACCAGTTCGCCAGCCCCGTGCGCGGCAACTGGCCTATCAGCCTTGTGGGGTCGGTGCCCAGGATGTGCTCTATCGCGGGATTGGCGTCAACGATGCGGTCCCGCGCGTCCAGCACAAGCACGCCGTCGCTCAGCCAATCGACCAGCTTATGCCGTGCGATGGGCACTACATCGACCAGGCGGTACCTGAAAAGGCTGTAGACGCAGAACAGCCCCGCAATCGCGAACGAAAAGGGCGTCGGATCTAGCTCCGCGAAGGGATTGAAGCCGCTCAGGTTGAAGATGTTGAGCGCCCACGAGAGCACCACGCCCAGCAGCACTACGCCCACCTGCCTGCGGTAGAGAGGGCTGCGGCGAAATTCCCGGGCCAGCAGGGCGAAGGCGAGGAGCATCAGCGCGTACGAGTAGGCGACGTTGGCCCAGAAGACCGGCCCTCCGGTCTGGAACGCCCCGTCCGCGGCCGATCGCGTACCGGCGAAGAAGAGGCCGCTGCCTTCGTCGGTCCACAGGCAGACGAGGGTGAACAGCGGCCCGATGGTGAGTAGCGCCAGCAGGCGACGTGTTACCAGGCGGTCGTGGTTGGTGAAGCGGAGGGCAAAGACGAAGAAGGTGGCAGGGACCATGACCACGCCGAAAACGGTCATGTCGAGCCAGAAGAAGGGGCGCAGGCCCGGCACCCGCAACCAGTGAAGCGCATAGGTGCCGCTCCAGATGGTGAGCGCGATGAAGAACGCTGAAAGCGGGTAGGCGCTGGGTGCGGCACGACCCCGCCGCCAGGTGACCAGGGCGAGCGTACCCGTCAGACTTGCCACGAGCGCCAGGAGCAGACTGTAGAGGGTGTATTCGGACATAACGGTTCTTGCGGGCCTCACCCCACCGGTATACGCCTAACAGTAGGCGGCACACATCTACCATGTGGCACAACTGCAAAGCAAGCCAGCCGCCGGGAAAACCGACAGCTTACAACATAGCCCAACTATACCAACCGGCAGTTGCGGGCACAACGGTTTGGAGTGTGCTAAATGGGCTAGATAGGTTAGGAATTAAGTACGGCCCTCCCCGCCAAAACACGCTATTTTTGCTCTGCTTGACGCTCCCTTGCCGGCCCCGCGCCGATCTTTGCGCCCTCTCGTTGCTCACTGGATGGCATAGCTATTGCATGCCGGCTAGAGGGCAACCTGAATGTTGCGTCGTGTAGCGACAGCTAGGACTCCTCAAGGCCAGCCCGAACAAACCCAGGCCCAACGCGAGTCGAGCTTGGGACGTGGGCGCCGAACATAGATACGCTTAATCAATGGGTGAGGTCCGGCTGTATCATCCAGCCAATCAGGGGCGCACAATCGAATTCATCATGTGGTAGGGGGGACGGACTAATGTCATTTAACGATCGATCGCGCCTGGACCCATCCCAGGTCGAGGACCGGCGTGGCCGGAGGGGTGGGGCCGGCCTTGCTATCGGCGGTGGCGGGCTGGGTCTGGTGGTTGTGGTAGTCGCGCTGCTGCTGGGGGTAGACCCGAGCAGCTTGGGAAGCCCGGCGGTGCCACAGTCGTCGGTAGCGACGCAGAGCGCAGGCTCGAACAGCCTGGAGGAGCGGTGTCGGACGGGCGCTGATGCGAATGCCCGTGCGGACTGCCGCATTGTAGGCTTCGTCAATAGCATACAGTCGTTCTGGACCGATGAGTTTTCGCGCCACGATGCCCGCTACACCCCCGCCACGCTCGTGATCTTCACCGATGCAACCGAAGCCGGCTGCGGCTACGCCAGCGCGGCGGTGGGGCCGTTCTACTGTCCTGAAGACCAGAAAGTCTACATAGACCTGAGCTTCTTCCAGGAGTTAAGCACGCGCTTTGGCGCCCAGGGCGGCTCGTTTGCTGAAGCTTACGTGGTGGCGCACGAGTACGGCCACCACGTCCAAAATCTCACCGGCGTGCTGGATGCCTCGGCTGGGGCGCGCGACACAGGGCCGGAAAGCGGCGCGGTGCTCACTGAGCTTCAGGCCGACTGTCTGGCGGGCGTCTGGATGTACCACGCCACCGATCCCGGCTACCTGACCGAAGTAACGGAGGAGGAGATCGCCCAGAGCCTGGACGCCGCGGCCGCCGTGGGCGACGACCGTATCCAGCAAGAGGCCCAGGGCCATGTCTCGCCCGAGTCGTGGACCCATGGCTCGTCCGAGCAACGCCAACTGGCGCTGGAAGATGGGCTGCAATCGGGCAACCTGGACACCTGCGCGTCGCCGGGGTGGACGCCGTAGCTCCGTAGCCAACCGCTGCTCGCGTTCCCTTGCCACCTGTGCGACCGCCACATGGCCTGCCCCTCAGCAGGATATTGAGGCAGATCTGCTGTTAGTAAATAGCCTGACGACTGGGTTCGTTTGATGGTAGCTTTATCCTGGTGGACTGCTCATCCCTGGTGATCCATCCGTGGTTTTCACGTGTGTAGTTGCCATAGTCTTCCACGAAGTATGAGCGTATATCGTCTTAGCACGTCTTCAGCGGACGCTGCTTACGCGTGCGCGTATTACCCTTGTCCACTTTGATTCTGCTGATTTCACCTATTGCTTTCCATGTGCTATACTGCGCATTCGTAAAGCCTATACGTCATACCCACCTAAGTGAGGAACTACGTTTAACAATTGTTTACTGCATTCGCGTCCAATATTAACAATCGTTCACGTTTCACTGGCATGTACCTTGCTATGCTATGCCAGGTACAAAGATGCCACGATGTCATAGATGCTGACATCTTCTCATGGTGCGGTTGCCGCACAGTCAGGGCACTTCGGCATGTAGCCTTGACATTCGAGCCTGTCTACAAGGCTTCATTTTGGAGATTTTCGCGTATCGCACGCGTGGGAGCCGCCAGCCACGTGGCAAAGTAGCCACCAGACAGTGTGTTTGCCGTGTCCGTCGGTCGCGAAGGTGTAGACGTACGCAGGTCTTTTACATCCTGGCATGGGCAACTCCATACGTCCCTGTGGAATTACCCTCAAGGAGGACGAGAGGGAGATGAGCACGTGAGCAAACAAATACTTATAACGGGCGGGGCCGGTTTCATCGGCTCGCACCTGGCCGACGAACTGCTGGCTCGCGGTTACCGCGTGCGGGCGCTGGACAACCTCACCGAGCAGGTGCACGGACCCGACCGGCACAGGCCCTCCTACCTCAGTCCCGACGTGGAACTGGTAGTAGGCGACGTGCGGGACCGCGAGATGGTCCGCAAAGCCCTCAAAGGGGTCGATGCGGTGTACCACCTGGCGGCAGCCGTGGGTGTCGGCCAGAGCATGTACGAAATCGAGCGGTACACCGAGGTGAACAACATCGGCACCGCCGTCCTGCTGGAAGCCCTCGTTGAAAGCCCGGTGGAGCGCCTCGTCGTCGCCTCTAGCATGAGCATCTACGGCGAGGGGCTGTACAAAGCCCCCGACGGCTCTATCTCCGAAGGCCGCGAACGCGACATCGAGCAGCTCAAGGCACGTCAATGGGAGGTACGCAACGCCGATGGCGAGGTGCTCACCCCCGTTGCCACCCCCGAATCGAAGACCCCCTCCCTCGCCTCGGTGTACGCGCTCTCCAAGTACGACCTGGAGCGGCTGTGCCTGGTGGTGGGCCGCGCCTACAACATTCCCACCGTGGCCCTGCGCTTCTTCAACGTCTACGGCACCCGCCAGGCGCTCTCCAACCCCTATACGGGCGTGCTGGCGATCTTCGCCTCCCGCTTTCTGAGCGGCCAACCGCCCCTCATCAACGAGGACGGCTACCAGCAGCGCGACTTCGTGAGCGTGTACGACGTGGCCCGCGCCTGCCGCCTCGCCCTGGAAGTGCCTGGGGCCGCCGGACAGGTGATCAACGTGGGCAGCGGCCAGCGCTATAGCGTGCGCGAGATTGCCGCCCGCATGGCCCCCTTGCTCCACAAGGAGCACTTACAGCCCGAAATCACGGGCAAATATCGCATGGGCGACATACGGCACTGCTTCGCCGACATTTCGCTGGCCCGCCGCGTACTCGGGTACGATCCCCAGGTCACGCTGGAAGAGGGCTTGACCGAACTGGCAGGCTGGCTCCAGGAGCAGATTGTGGTGGACTACGTGCCCCAGGCCTATGCAGAACTCGCCACAAGAGGGTTGACAGTATGAAGCAACACGATAGCGAAAGGCCCGCCGCGCGCAACAACGGGTCTGGTACGAACGGCGCGCACAAGACGACCGGCAACGGACACGTCCAGCATGACGCACTCAGCCCCGCAAGCTTACCTCTCGGCAACAACGGCCCCGACGACCGCCCGGTGCTGATTACCGGCGGGTCGGGCTTCATCGGCACCAACGTGGCGCATCGCTTCCTCTCCGAAGGGCGCAAGGTGCTCGTCTACGACAACCTCTCCCGCGCCGGGGTCAAGCAGAACCTCGACTGGCTCAAGGCGACCCACGGCCCTAACGTCGAGGCCGAAATAGCCGACATCCGCGACGTGGTGAGCTTGCGCGCGGCCGTATCGCGGGCCTCTGCCGTGTTCCATTTCGCCGCCCAGGTGGCGGTCACCACCAGCCTGGAAGACCCAATCGAGGACTTCACCGTGAACGCTCGCGGCACGGTGAACGTGCTCGAAGCGTTGCGCGCCCTGGATAGCCCGCCTCCCCTGGTGTTCACCTCCACCAACAAGGTATATGGCGGCCTGGAGGACGTGGAGTTCAAGTCGAACGGCCGCCGCTACGAGCCTGCCGACCCGTTCATCAAGATGTACGGCATCAACGAACGCCGCCGCCTCGACTTCCACAGCCCATATGGCTGCTCCAAGGGCGCTGCCGACCAGTACGTGATAGACTACGCTCGCACGTTCGGCCTGAGGGCGGTGGTCTTCAGGATGAGTTGCATCTACGGCCTGCACCAGTTCGGCACCGAGGACCAGGGGTGGGTGGCCCACTTCCTCCTGCGGGCGCTGCATGGCGAGCCTATCACCCTCTACGGCGACGGCCTCCAGGTGCGCGACATCCTCTTTGTAGACGACCTTGTGAACGCCTTCATGCTGGCCCTCAAGCACATGGACGAGGTGAAAGGCCAGGCGTTCAACATGGGCGGCGGCCCCTCAAACTCGGTCAGCCTGCTTGAGGTGCTGGACATCATAGGCGACGTGCACGGCAAGAAGCCCAGGGTGCACTTCGACGGCTGGCGGCCCGGCGACCAGCGTTACTACGTCTCGGACACCGCTAAATTCCAGGCCGCCACGGGTTGGAAACCGCAGGTGGGCGTGCGAGAGGGTATAGAGCGGCTGTACAACTGGCTGCATGAGAACCGCATAGAGATACCCGCCGCGCAGCCCCGCCTGAGCAGCCCCTGGGCCACCCCTGTATACCCTGCCGTGGTTGGCGTGGGAGAGGTCGCGGAATGAACGACCTTGCCGCCGTCTCGAGCGCGGGCGCGGCAGGTGAGCGGGGGCAGAGGGCCGAGCAGAGCAAGCCCAGGATAGGCTTCCTGGGGCTGGGCTGGATCGGCAGGCACCGCATGGAGGCGATGTCGGGCAGCGGCTGCATAGAGGTGGCCGCCATAGCCGACCCCGCTATTGAGACGGCAGCGCAGGCCGCAGAAATCGCACCCCAGGCCGCCTTCATGAGCGGGCTGGACGACCTGCTGGCCGCTGGCCTCGACGGCATAGTGATAGCCACCCCCAGCGCGCTGCACGCCGAGCAATCTATCGCGGCCCTGGAGCGCGGCCTGGCCGTCTTTTGCCAGAAGCCCCTCGCCCGCGATGCCGCCGAGACCCGCCGCGTAGTGGACGCCGCGCGCGCCGCAGACCGCCTTCTCTCGGTGGACCTCTCTTACCGCTACGTGGCCGGTATGGACCGCGTGCGCGACATGGTTCGCGGCGGCGAGCTAGGCGAGGTATTCGCCGCCAACCTCGTCTTCCACAACGCGTATGGCCCCGACAAGCCCTGGTTCTACAACCCCCAGCTTTCCGGCGGCGGTTGCGTAATAGACCTGGGCATCCATCTCGTGGACCTCGCCCTCTGGATGCTCGACTTCCCAGCCGTGACCGACGTGCGAAGCAGCCTCTACGCCGGCGGCGCGCCCCTCGGAGGCAGGACCGATACGGTGGAGGACTACGCGGTAGCCGGCCTGCGGTTGAGCAGCGGGGCCATAGTGCAGCTTGCCTGCTCGTGGCGGTTGCAGGCGGGGCGCGACGCCATCATAGAGGCCACGTTCTACGGCACGCAGGGCGGCGCCGCGCTTCGCAACGTAGGCGGCTCGTTCTACGATTTCACGGTGGAACGCTACCGGGGCACCTCCACCGAGCTATTGAGCGGCCCCCCGGACGAGTGGGGCGGGCGCGCGGCGGTGCACTGGGCGACGCGCCTGGTCGCGGGCGAGCGTTACGACCCCTCGATAGAGCGCATCGTGGACGTGGCGGCCGCGTTGGATGGGATATACGGGCGATGAAAGTGCTCATGACGGCGGACAGCATCGGCGGCGTCTGGAACTACTCGTTGCAACTGGCGGACGCCCTCGCTCCCTACGACGTGGAGGTGCACCTCGCCACGATGGGCGCGCCCCTCACACTCGCCCAACGCACCGAAGCCCTCGACATACCCAACCTCACCCTCTACGAGAGCTCCTACAAGCTCGAATGGATGGACGACCCCTGGGCGGACGTGGCGGCGGCGGGCGAATGGCTGCTCGGCCTGGCACGCGACATCCGGCCCGATATCGTGCACCTGAACGGCTACGCTCACGGCGCGCTGGCATGGGAGGCCCCCGTGCTCGTGGTGGGGCATTCGTGCAGCCTGTCGTGGTGGGAAGCGGTGCGCGGTGAGCCTGCGCCCCCCGCCTGGGACCGCTACCGCGCCGAAGTAGGCCGGGGCTTGCAGGCAGCCAACATGGTGGCAGCCCCCTCCCGTGCTATGCTCGACTCCCTGGAGCGGCATTACGGCCCGCTGCCCAACCCCACCGCCATTTACAACGGGCGCGATGCCTCCCAGTTTGCCCCCGCCTCAAAAGAGCCTTTCGTGCTGACCGTCGGCAGGCTGTGGGACGAGGGGAAGAACCTCGCCGCCGTGCGTGACGCCGCTGCCGGGCTGGCGTGGCCCGTGTACGTGGCCGGGGAGGACAAACACCCTGAGGGCGGGCAGGTGAGCCTGGGCGATTTGCAGCCCCTGGGCCGTATGTCCTCACGAGAGCTGGCGGGTTGGTACGGCAGGGCCTCGATTTACGCCCTGCCCGCTCGTTACGAACCGTTCGGCCTGTCGGCGGTAGAGGCGGGGCTTGCCGGGTGCGTGCTCGTGTTGGGCGACATACCCAGCCTACGCGAGATCTGGGGCGAGGCGGCGCTGTTCGTGGCACCCGGTGACACCGGGGCATTGCGCGGGGCTTTGGACGCTCTAATCTCAGACTCAACCCTGCGCGAAGAAATAGCTCTGCGCGCACGCAGACGTGCGATGGGGTACGCGGTCGGGCGCATGGTGCAGGGCTACATCGCGGCTTATGATGCGCTCATGTCCGGCGACATCGCGGCCGGGTGGAAGGAGTCTACCGCTTGCGTGTCGTGATGTTCTACCACTCCCTGGTGTCTGACTGGAACCACGGCAACGCCCATTTCCTCAGAGGCGTCGCGACGGAGCTGCAATCGCGCGGCCACGAGGTGGATGTTTACGAGCCGGGGGATGCGTGGAGCGTGCGCAACCTCGTTGAGGAGCACGGCGCCGAGCCAATCGCCCGCTTCCACTTGGCATACCCGACCCTGCGCAGCACCCGCTACGAGCTGGACACCCTGGACCTCGACAGGGCGCTACATGCTGCCGACTTGGTGCTGGTGCACGAGTGGAGCGACCACGGCCTTGTGAAACGGCTGGGCGAGCACCGCGCGCGCTCCAATTCCTACAAGCTGCTGTTCCA
>DASVQO010000500.1:0-4179 GCA_036389075.1 Chloroflexia bacterium
TAACTTGGCGTGGTCCTTGGCATCTTGGCGTCTTGGCGTTTCCGTCCTACTAATGTTGCCTTGACACCCTACTACCCCTGTGCTATGGTACTGTCGGTCGAACCAACCTTTTTTGGGCGGGACTCACAGTGGAGCAAGGCAGCGCGGCACAGGGGTCCAATTATAGGGACGTGATCATGCGGGTGTTGCGGGCTGCGCTTGAGGCCGCGGACCCACACCGTGCGGTGCTCGCATCATTAAGCGAGCGCGATTTCTCCGATGTGACCGGCGATATTTACGTGCTGGGAGCGGGAAAGGCCGGGGCTGCTATGTCCAGGGCCGCCGAGGAAGCGCTGGGCGGTCGCATCGCCGGTGGGTTGGTGGTAGTGAAGGACGGGCATACCGGGGAAGTACGGCCCAAGCGTATCGAGGTAGTGGAGGCCAGCCACCCGGTGCCCGACGAGCGAGGCGTGGCGGCCACGGGGCGGCTGCTTGAGCTAGCGGGCCGTGCGGGCGAAAACGACCTGGTGCTCTGCCTCATCTCGGGCGGGGGCTCGGCCCTCTTGTCCGCACCGGCGGAGGGACTCACGCTTGAGGACCTCCAGCAGACCACCCAGGCCCTGCTGCGTGCCGGCGCTACCATCAACGAACTGAACAGCGTACGCAAGCACCTCTCCCGTGTCTCGGGAGGCCGCCTGGCACGCGCCGCCGCACCCGCCCGCGTGCTGTCCCTCATCCTCAGCGATGTGACCGGCTCCCCCCTCGACGTTATAGCCTCCGGTCTCACCGCCCCCGACCCCACCACCTTCCACGACGCCCTCCACGTGCTGGAACGCTACGCCCCCACCCCAAACGTCCCTCCCGCCGTGCTCGACAGGCTGCGTGCGGGGGCTGGCGGCCAGGTGGAGGAAACCCCCAAGCCCGACGACCCACTATTCGCCCGCGTCGAGAACGTCATTGTCGCCAACAACGTGATCGCCGTGGAAGCCGGGGCATCAGAGGCGCGCGAGCTGGGACTGCACACTCTTATTATGTCAACATATATCGAAGGTGAAGCCTCCGAGGTGGGCCTGGTGCTGGCGGGCGTGGCGAAGGAGATAGCCACTTATGGCAGGCCGGTAGTCAGGCCGGGCTGCGTGCTTTTCGGCGGCGAGACCACCGTGACGGTGCGCGGTAGCGGCACGGGCGGACGCAATACAGAGCTTGCCCTGGGCGCGGCGGCGGGCATCAGGGGTATGGGACCGGGGGTGCTGGTTGCCTCCCTCGCCACCGACGGCGGCGACGGCACCTCCCCAAGCGCAGGGGCGATTATAGACGGCACTACAATTGCAAGAGGAGAAGCCCTGGGCCTCAATCACCAGGCCGCGCTCGCCAACAACGACAGCTACACCTACTTATCGACGCTGGGCGATGCGCTGATGCTCGGCCCGACCGGTACCAACGTCAACGACGTAATGGCCGTATTCGTATTCTAGCTATGAGTCCTCCATCCCCATGCTCGACTCAAGACTCATAACTCAGAACTCAAAACTCTCATAACTCTCGCGGGGGGGTACTATGAAGCTGGGCGGATTTACTTTCGTATTGCACTCGCACATGCCGTTCTACCGGGGCGCGGGCAAGTGGCCGCACGGAGAGGAAAGCCTGCACGAGGTTATGGCCGAATCTTACGTGCCCCTCGTCGAAGCGCTCACCGACCTGCTTGAAGGCGGCATACCGGCCAGGATCACGCTCGGCGTGACCCCGGTGCTCGCCGAGCAACTGGCCGACCCCCTCATCGCGAGCAACTTCGAGGCGTACGTGCAGCAGGAGATTGGGTCGGCGCAAGAGGACGTGCGCCGCTTCGAGGCGAGCGGCGAAAGCCACTTCCTCTACCTCGCCCACTTCTACCTCGACTGGTACGCCCACGTGCTGGAGACCTTCCGCAACCGCTTCAACCGCGACATCATCGGGGCCTTGCGCCGCTTGCAGGACGCCGGGGCTATCGAGATCATCACCTCAGCCGCTACCCACCCCTATCTGCCCCTGATGCAGCGCGACTCCACGATTGACGCCCAGATCGCCATCGGCAAGCGGGCCAGCGCGCGCCACTTCGGCAGGGAACCCCGCGCCATCTGGCTGCCCGAATGCGCCTACCGCCCCGCCTACTACGCCATCGCCGCCGATGGCAGCCAGTACGAAAGGCCGGGGCTGGAAAGCTGGTTGCAAAACCACGGCATCGGCCTCTTCTTCAGCGAGAGCAGCGCAGTGGAAGGCAGCCGCGTGCTGGGCCGCCCGGAGTTCACCACCACGGAGCTTTTCGTGGAGAAGCCCCGCGCGGTGCAGGCCGCCGCCTCAGGCTCCGACATCTACGGCCAGGTGGCGCAGGTGGTGGAGGAAATCGGCTACGAGAGCGCGGGCTTCGTCACCGAGAGGCGGGTAGTGCCCTTCGAGTCCGGCGGGCAGGCGTGGGAGCAGGGCGGCACCTTCCAGGCGTACTACGTGCGCGAATCCGAGGTGGCCGTCATAGGTCGCAACCGCGCGGTGGGCGAGCAGGTGTGGGCCGCCAGGCTGGGCTACCCGGGCGATGCCGAGTACCGCGAGTTCCATAAGAAAGACGCCCAGCATGGCTTCCAGTACTGGCGCGTCACCGACAGCAAGACCGACCTGGCCTACAAGCAGCCCTACGACCCCTACAAGGCCGGGCAGCGCATAGAGGCCCACGCCGACCACTTCGTGTCGCTGCTGGAAGAACAGTTCCGCTGGTACAACGTCAAGAGCGGCGGCACACCCGGCATCATCGCCTCGGCCTACGACACTGAGCTGTTCGGGCACTGGTGGTTCGAGGGGGTGCAGTTCCTCAAGGAGGTGCTGACCCGCCTATCGAAGCACGAGCGCATCGACATGGTCACGGCCTCCGAGTGGCTCGAACAGCGACCCCCGGAACGGGTGATAGACCTGCCCGAAAGCTCCTGGGGCCACGCGGGCACCCACGTCACCTGGATCAACCCCGAAACTAGCTGGATGTGGGACTCGGTGCACGCCGCCGAGAGCCGCATGGAGGAGCTGGTAGAGCGGTTCGGCGGTGCGAGCGGCGACCTCGAAGCAGCCCTAAACCAGGCAGCCCGAGAGCTTGTGCTGCTGCAAGCCAGCGACTGGGAGTTCCTCTACACGACCGGCCAGGCCCGCCAGTACGCCACCGACCGCTTCACCGAGCACGTGGACCGCTTCAACGCCCTCGCCAGTGCCGTAGAGCAAGGCAGCGACCAGGCAGCCGCCCTCGCCCGCGAATACGGCGAGCGCGACAACCTCTTCCCCGACATGGACTACCGCCTCTTCGCACGAAAGCAACCTGATTAGATGCTAAACGCCAAAACGAAACCAGGGCCAACAGGATTATTCACCGCAGAGACGCAGAGGACGCAGAGGTTACGCAGAGATTAGGAAGGTTTAATGGAGCAGGGGCGGCATCGTACAGTAGATGCCGCCCCTGCTCAGAACACCCTCAATTCTTCTCTGCGTACCTTTGCGTCCTCTGCGTCTCTGCGGTGAATTCTTTATTACACTTAGCGCCTAGGTGGTCCCGTCCGGTCAGTTGCCGCCGCTGCTGCCGAGGCCGCCCGTTGCGCCGCCGTACTGACCTGGGCCTGCGGCGTCGTCCGCGCCCTCCTGGCCGCCCTTGATCGAGCCGGTGCGCGCGTCGAAGCCCTCCATCTCGACCGTGAGGTCGGTGCCGGTGCCCGTCTCGCCAAACTCACCGAACTGAGCGCCGGGCCTCTCTACCCCGGTACCGCTCCCGCTCTCACCACCGCTGTTCTCACCGCCACCACCTCCGCCGCCACCCTGGCCGCTCTCCGAGCCGAAAGCCGAACCGGAGCCACCTTCGGAGTCGCTGGTGCCGTAGTCCTCAATTTCCAATTCGGGGTCGTTGCCCCCACTGCCATTACCCATGCTGGCTGTCCTCCTGGTAAGATTATGCTCACTATGCTTGCGGTGCCGGGTATGCGGGGAGCAAGCTTTATGCCAGCGGGATTGTTGAGACGAAACCGCCAAGACGCCAAGAACGCCAAGGGCGCGCCAAGATTAAGCAGGGTGTTCTAAGCATAAGGAGCAGGATACGACATTACGTACCCTGCTCCTCTTTGCACCGCCTAAACCTCAATTCTTCTCTGCGTGCCCTCTGCGTCCTCTGCGCCTCTGCGGTGAACCGTTCTTCATTCT
>DASVQO010000501.1:0-15412 GCA_036389075.1 Chloroflexia bacterium
CGGGTGGCTGATCCTTCGCTACGCTCAGGATGACAGGGGGAGAGCGTCCAGCACGAGCGTCACTTTGCAGGTAGGCTTTAATGGGAGACCGCCCGGCGAGCGGGTGAAGGACCCTCGCCAGGGGAGGGGTTAAACAAAAACCCGAACTGTCCGTGAGGACCGTCCGGGGCTTTGTGCCTCCGCGTCTTCCGGCGAACCGGTGACCTCGAAGTAGCTCTACTATACTTGTTGCTGGCCGCCGAGTCAATAACCTGCTTACCCGGTTATCCACATCCGCCGTCAGTGTGGAAGGGACGGGTAGCATGTCAGTGCTCGGCGTTGTAGAGTGGCGCAGCACGAGAGGTTGCAAGGGTTGGTCGTAACCGGGCAAAAAGCTTTGAATTGAAGAGGCATATTGCGGCGCGAGCATGTCTAGAGTAACACGACTATTGACTTGCAGGTAAAGGACAATGCGGGAGGTGCAGTCCTCTTTTCTTCACACGATTGTAAAAATGGTCCACCGCAACGCTTACTTATGTGCTATACTGGTGCGGAATCAAGCAGTAGCACTCCGGACTCGTCATAACGTGTCTTGCTGTCGGCGCGCATAACTCCACCAGCCTTCTATTGAGCGAAGGCTCATGTGCAGACTGCTTCTGCTATCTATTTATTGCATGTCGGGCAGATAAGAACACACGTGTACAGCGGGAAGGACACCAAGAACAAGCCGCTGGGTCTTTGAACGCAACTGCGGCCAGATGGAGGGACCGTTATGGCATCAAATATAACTCCAGCAATACTCGGCAAGCGCATTAGACAACTAAGGATAAGGCGTAATCTTACTCAACAAGACCTCGCGGCGGAAGACTACTCCAAGAGCTACATCTCGGCAATAGAACAGGGCAAGACTCGCCCTTCGCTCGAAGCGTTGCAACGCATAGCCGCCCGCTTGCAGATCCCCGCTAGCACGTTGCTCGACCCCGATGCCGCCGACCTGCAAAACGCCGAAGCGCCCGACGCTCCCAAGCGAGTGCGCAGGCGCAGAGGCGCGAACCAGGTCCCAGGCTTCGAGAACGACAGCGCGGCTATCGATCTGCAACTCGGCAAGGTGGCCTACGCGGTCTACACCGGAAACTCGCTCGAAGCTGTGCGGTTGTTGCGGGCGCTGTTGCCCGGTGAAGGGGCAAGCGCCGAAAGCCCGCAGGCTCTCGACACGGGGCAGCGTCTGACCGCCTTTTACCTGGCGGGGCTCGCACACGTCCACCTGGACAACACGGACCAGGCCGTCTCTTATCTGCAACAGGGCTTGCAGGACGCCGAGCGCCTGGCCGATCGCGAGATGGCCGAGCGCCTGCGTAACCTGCTTGGCACCGCTTATTTTCGCGCCGGGCAATTTCTGGTAGCCCTGGAGCACCACGGCCGTTGCGCCGAGGCCGCCGACGCCGGTAACATTACTGACGCCAACTTGAAGCTGCTGGTCTACTCCAACCTGGCCGCCGATTTCTGGGCATTGCAGAGCCGCGAGCGAGCGCTTTCGGCCTACCGGTCGGCGGTCGAGTTCGCACGCGAGTTGGACAGCTTTCCGCGCCAGGCGGAGGCATTCTGGGCGCGCGCCACGCAGCCCTCGACCGATTTGCAGCCGTGGCAACGCCGGTACTCTCAGCATAGCCAGGATACCGCCAAGACACTGGGTGTATATGAGGCCCTCGACAACATCCGTGAGGTAGCCATGTCCGAGTGCAGCTTCGGCAGGGCCTTGCTCGACAATGGAGATCTCGATGAAGCCGAGACGCACCTCAGGGAAGGTCTGCGCATAGTCGAAAGCCTCGACATCGGGCTGGACGAGGCCGAATTGCTCACTTGCATGGCCCGGTTGCATATCGAGCGCGACAACCTGGACGAAGCGCGGCAGTACGCGGACAGGGCCATCAAGGCTTCCCGCGAGGCCCTGGCGAACCGCCCGCGCGTGCAGGCCGCCAACAATGGCAGCGCGCAAGTGGCGCGCATACCGGACAACGCTCTCGATGTGATGTCCAACGCGCTCGCCCTCGGGGGCGAAGTAGCCGCGCGCCGGGGCGACATCGAAGGGGCAGAGGCGCTGTTCGCTGAGGCAATAGACTTGGTCGAGTCCGCGCCCGGCACTCGAGTGGCGGGTGACATCTACCAGCGTTACGCCCAGTCGCTCGCCAGCCGCGGCCTCCACGAACAAGCCTCCCGGTACTACGAGCGCGCCTATTCCGCCCGCACCCGCAGAGCATGATGGGACATCAGGAGACGGGACCGACAGGACGCCAAGAATAAGAACGGTTCACCGCAGAGACGCAGAGAGCGCAGAGGACGCTCAGAGATTAAGGTGGTGTTCCAAGCAGAAGGACCAGCGTACAAATGCAGTACCCTGGTCCTTTTTGTACTCTCCAAACCTTTATTTTCTTGGCGTGGTCCTTGGCGTTCCTGACATCCCTTCGGCTACGCTCAGGGCAGGCTTGGCGGTTCCGTCTTCTCGGCCTGCATCGTGATATAATATTCCCATGATCCAGGCTGGCGAGCGGCGGTTGGGCCTATGGCGCAACCGCGACTATATGTTGTTGTGGAGTGGGCAGGTCGTGTCGTCGCTGGGCAGCACCGTCTCGGCTATCGTCATGCCGCTGTTCATCCTGGCGCTCACCGGCTCGCCCTGGCTGGCCGGTATCGCGGGGGCGCTCAACACGCTGCCTTATCTCGTCTTCAGCCTGCCGGTGGGCGCGCTCATCGACAGGTGGGACCGCAAGCTGGTCATGATACTGTGCGATGCGGGACGTGCCATCAACATGTTCAGCATCCCGGTTGCTATGCTCTTCGACGCGCTCACTATCTGGCAACTGTACGCCGTGACGCTGGTGGAGGGCACGCTGTTCGTGTTCTTCAACATCGCGGAGGTAGCAGCCCTGCCCAGGGTGGTCGCAAAGGACCAGCTAGGCGATGCCACCTCGCAGAACATGGCAACCCACGCGACTGCGAACCTCGTAGGCCCGGCGATTGGGGGCTACCTGTTCCAGGTGGTGGGCCGGGGGGTGCCTTTCCTCGCTGACGGTATCTCCTACGTGCTCTCTGCCTTGTCCCTCCTGGCTATCAAGACCCGCTTCCAGGGGGATAAGGCGGCGGTCGAGAAGGGCACGCGGCGGATTGGACCGGAGATCAAGGAGGGCCTGGCCTGGGCCTGGAACGAGCCGCTGGTGCGCTTCACGTCGTTCCTGAGCGGCGGCATGAACGTGGTGTTTTCGGGTGGGTTCCTCATAATCATTGTGCTAGCGCAAAACCTGGGTGCGGGCGAGGCGGCGATTGGCACGATATTCAGCATAGGGTCGGTGGGCGGCATCCTGGGCGCGGCTCTCGGCGGGCGCATCAACAGGCGGTTTACGCTACGGCAGATAGTGCTGACCACCGTGTGGGTCAATGTCGTTTGCTTCCCGTTGTACGCGCTCGCGCCCAGCGTGCCGGCCCTGGGGCTAATCGCGGCGGTGGTCTTTATCTCCGTGCCGGTATACAGCGTAGCGGCCCTCAGCTACCGCCTGGCGCTCATCCCCGACGCTTTGCAGGGCCGGGTGAACAGCGCGGTGCGGCTGGTGGCGTTCGGCTTCCAGCCTGTAGGCTCGGCGCTGGCGGGCTTTTTGCTGGAGCGGGTAGGGGCGGTGCCCTCGGTGGCGGTCTTCTCCGGCTTGCTGCTGGTCATGGGCCTGCTATCGCTGGCGATGCCCCTCAGGCCCCCGGCAGCCCCGCCCACGAACCCGCACGTGGAGCCTGTCGAACAACTATCCCCCAGCATGTAGTAGCTAAGGAGGGCAGCGAAGTGGCAAGAGAAACGCGCATGGTGAGAGTGGCGCTGGTGGGGGACCACGATCCCCAGGTGAAGGCGCACAGGGCCATCCCCGTCGCCCTGCAAATGGCCGCCGAAGCCGCCAACTGCCGGGTAGAGCCGGAGTGGGTGGGCACAGAGGAGCTTGATGAGGGTGCCGCCTCCCGCCTAGGCGATTATGGTGCGATCTGGGTGGTGCCCGCGAGCCCCTACCGGAGCATGGACGGCGCGCTCGCGGCCATACGCTACGCGCGCGAGGAGGGGCGGCCCTTCCTCGGCACCTGCGGCGGGTTCCAGCACACCCTCATCGAGTACGCCCGCGACGTGCTGGGCATCCGCGAGGCCGACCACGCCGAGACCAACCCCGATGCCTCCGTGCTCTTTGTCTCGCCCCTCTCCTGTGCCCTGCGCGACGCCGACGGCCCCATCCACTTCAAGCCCGGCTCCCGCATTGCTGCCATCTACGGCACCACGGAGACGGTAGAGCAGTACAACTGCGGCTTTGGCCTCAACCCCCAGTACCGCGCACGCCTGGAGGACGGCCAACTGAGTATCACCGCCACCGACGACCAGGGTGACGCCCGCGCCATCGAGCTTGCAGGCCACCCCTTCTTCCTCGCTACCCTCTACCAGCCCGAACGCTCCGCCCTCCGCAACGCCCGCCACCCCCTGGTAACTGCCTTCGTCCTATCAGCCGCTCAGGTATGAGACGAAACCGCCAAGGACGCCAAGGACGCCAAGGACGACGCCAAGAGACGGAAACGCAAAGACGCAAAGGGCGCAAAGAACGCGCAAAGAAGAGAAGGGTTTGGCTGGTACAAAGAGGAGCAGGGTACAAATCACGTACCCTGCTCCTTCTGCTTGGAACACCCTTATTCTAATCTTGGCGCGCTCTTGGCGTCCCTTCGGCTGCGCTCAGGGCAGGCTCTTGGCGTCTTGGCGGTTCCGTCTATCCTTATACCCCCTGGTGGCTCTGGCGGAAGCGTTTTACTTTGTTGCGGTTGCCGCAGACGTCCATTTCGCACCAGCGGCGTTTGCCGTTGCGGCTGAGGTCCATGAAGAGGTAGGCGCAGCCCTCGCCGGGGCATGACTTTACCTTAGTTAGCTCCTCTGAGGTGAGCAATTCAGCGGCGGAGCGGGCGACGGCCCATAGTACCATGTCGAATTGGGGCGTCTCGCTCTTCCAGCGCCAGTGGAGGTGTCCTGCCTCACCCGTGGGCGCGAGGTGCACCTGTGCCTGGGCCTCGGCTACCGTGTCGTTCAGCAGCGCGACGTCCTCCGGGGCAGCCCGTTCGTGGTTGGCGGCGGCTAGCAGGATGCGGTAGATCGCTTCCCGCGCCACTTTGGCTCGCTCGAGGGCCGCCTGCGCTTCCACCGGGCTTTCCTCCGCACGATGCCTCATGGACGCCAGTTGCCCGTCATCGAAGATGCCCGCCCACCTGGCGAAGCGGAGCAGCATATCGATGCCCGTAAGCTGGTCCCGGGGGTGGTCGCTGGCCCGCCATACTACCAGGTTGGCGAAATGAATGCATACCTGCCTGGTGTCGCTTACCGCAGGTGTATGTTGTTCCTGCTGCGCCGTTGCCATGTCTGCCCACCTTGTTGTTCTGTAACCGCTATTTGCCTATTGACAGGTTACAAAGCATCCCCTATACTGTAACCACTTTTCACAGTATAAACGGTTACAGGCCCCAATACAAGCCCCCTGGCGCATCTGCCGGCAGGGTAGCACATCTTTCCGAATAGGAGCAACTTATGGATCAACCGCTCACGAAGAAGCAACTTATCGACACGATGCGGGTCGAGCGGGCGCGGTGGGAGATGCTGCTGTTGCGCGTGGGTGCGGCGCGGATGTCGGTGCCGGTGGAGGGGACGGGCCGTTCCGTGGTGGACCTGGTGAGCGCGGTATACGAGCGGGAACGATGGCTAGTCGAGCGGCTGGCCTCGCTACAGGGGTTGCCCTCTCCCCTGGCCGGCAGTCCTTTGCCGGAGCCGGGACGCAACCGGCATAATCAGCTCATCGAAGTCTCGCGAGCCGCATTCAATGAGGTCTTGCGCCTGCTCATCCCCGTAAGCGAGGCGGACCTGTTCGGAGCCGGCCGGTTCGGCTGGGCGCGGGGCCGCAGCCTGGCGGAGGTTGTTTCGGGGTGCACCATCAGCTTCTACCTCGAGCACGACCCTGCGGTGCGCTCCTGGCTTTCGCGGCCTGTGGTGCAGGCGGTCTGAGCGGTACCTGGACCGCCGAGCGGCGGGCACAACGTGCCCTCTCGTTCTATGTGTGACATATTTACTGTTTTGGAGAAAACAATGTTTGAGTACGATCAATTGGCGGCACTGGATATACAGGAGGTTGGGCGAGAGCATCGCGGCGACATTACCGTGCAGGACGTGAGCTTTGCGGTGCCGGGCAGCGACAGGCGGGTGGGTGCGTACCTGGTGACGCCGCCCGGCCCCGGCCCGTTCGCGGGCGTGCTCTACGTCCACTGGTACGAGCCGCCCAAGCCCAGTTCCAACCGCACCCAGTTTGTGGATGAAGCGGTGCGCATGGCGGAGCGGGGGGTGGTTTCCCTGCTGGTGGATACGATGTGGTCGCCTCACGAGTGGTACGTGACGCGCGATCTCAACGATGACTACGATGCCTCCACGCGACAGGTGATAGAGTTGCGCCGCGCCCTCGACGTGCTTACCTCGCGGCCTGGGGTGGATGCCGCGCGTATAGCCCTCGTGGGGCACGACTTCGGCGGTATGTTCGGCTCTATTGTGGCGGGGTGGGACGACCGGGTGCGGTCGTACAACATCATCGCCGCCACGCCTCGCTTCCAGGAGTGGTACCTCTTCGGGGCCAAGCTCGAAGGCGAGGAGCTTGACGCCTACATCCGCCGTATCTCCGAACTCGACCCCATTACCCACATTACACGCGCCCAAGACGCGGCCTTCTTCTTCCAGTTCGCCCTTACCGACCGTTTTGTGCCCGAGGAGAAGGCCTTGGAGCTCTACGCGGCGGCACCAGGGCCAAAGCAGATCGCCTGGTACGATACCGACCATGAGATGCACGTCCCGCAGGCCCAGGAGGACCGGGTAGCCTGGCTCTCGGAGCGGCTGGGCCTGCAAGTGGCCGTCTAGGGCAAGCCAGCAGGCATAGGCGAAGCCTCCGAGGACGCCGGGAGCCACGCCAGGAGCTTGAAGCCAACAAGTGCAAAGGGGACCAGGGTACGTGATCACGGACCCGGTCCCCTTTCCGTTGGTCGCCATGCTCTATCCCTGGGGTTTGGGAGTTGCAATTCCCAGGTAACAGTCAAGGTGAGACCGACCTGGCATGAAGCTTGCCAGCCGTAGGTATTGATGGCATGCAAATAGAGCAGATCGTCATCTGATGTCCGTATTACGGGAAGGAGCAATTATCACATGGCGACCAGAACAAATGGAACACGCACGCGGAAGCCCGCGCATACCAACGACGCTCAGCCTTTGCTGAATCAGGGTGGCAAGGAGATCCAGAGGTACGGCACTTTACGCAAGCTGCCTATCGCTCTTGACGATGAGGCTCGGGGCGAGAGCTGTGAGTTACTCAACCAGGTCCTGGCCGACACTGTTATCTTGTTCAACCTGTACAAGAAGCACCACTGGCTGGTCGCGGGCCACACTTTTTACCAGCTCCACCTCCTCTTCGATAAGCACGCGGACGAGCAATTGGAGCTAATCGATCTGCTGGCCGAGCGAGTGCAAAGCCTGGGGGGAATCGCGATTTCGGACCCGCGCCACGTGGCCGAGATAACAAAGATCGAGCGCCCGCCCGACGGCCGCGAGGAAGTACCCGCTATGATATCTCGCCTCCTCAGCGCTCACGAGACCATCCTGGAAGAGGTGCGAGAGGCAATAGAGAAGACCGAAGAGAACAAGGACTGGGGTAGCAACGACCTCCTGATGAGCGAGGTGTTACGCACCAACGAGCTTCAAGTGTGGTTTGTTGCCGAGCACCTGGTGGATACACCGCTCGTGCGCAGCTAAGGCTAACCGCACGCTACAATAACTGAGGCTGTTCTGAGTGGGGCAAGCATCGTACAGTAGATGCTTGCTCCTGCTTATTTCAAGAAGCGGTCTCATAAGCTACAGCGTAGAAACGAGCAGCCAAATGTGGCCCCTGTCATTTCGAACGCAGTGAGAAATCTCGTCCCTCAGCACCCAAGTAGCAGCTTTCCTAACGGTGTGGGGTACCATAAGAAAAAGGCTACATCCCGGTGTGGGACGAGATTTCGAACGTAGTGAGAAATGACGGGGGCCGCCTTTGGCCGCTGCTGTCTGATAGCGTGTGGGAAGGAAGTAAAGAGAGGAGCCAACCCGACAACTCGGGTTGGCTCCTCTCTTTACTTCCTTCCGGCTGTGCCGGGCACCTTTGGTGAGTGTTGGCGCTTCGCTCTCGCGAAGTTGGCCTACCTCCTTGCGGGTGTCTGGCAGTTAGGGTAGAAGGTGTTGGCAACGATCTTTGCAGCCTGGCCCCTCGTGACGAGGTTGCCGGGCCTGAAGAACGGGCGATTAGCGCCGTCGCAAGGACCGCTGTTGGGGTTGTCTGTGCCGCACGGGTAGCCCCCCATCACGCCGCGTGCGCTCAACCGCTCGATGTAGAGGTAGAACGAATTGGGCGAGTTGGATGCCGGCACGTCGGCGTAGGTCTGCCCGCTGACCGGGTCGCTGATCATGGCAGCGTTAGCCACGATCTTCGAGATCTGGCCGCGTGTGGCGGGGTTGCTCGTGCGGAAGTACGGGCGGTTCGCGTCGTCGCAAGCCTCCCCGTCGCCACCGCATTCGTAGCCGCTCATGTACCCATGCTGGGCAAGACGCTGCACGTACAGCCAGAAGGCGCTATCGGGCGGCACGTCGGCGAAGATCTGAGGACCGGGTTTGTCCTCGTACCCGCCGGACTGAGCCACGAGCTTGGCTATCTGGCCCCTGGTGATGTTGCTGTTGGGCCTGTAGTACGGGTCGCGCGATTCTCCGCAGGGCTCGGCATCGCCGTTGTCCGGGTTGGTCCCTCCGCAAGGATAGCCGCCCACCACGTTGCGGCAGGCGAGACACCTGACATACGGGTAGAACGAGCTTTCATCGTTGCTCGGAGGCATGTCCTGGAACTGGATCGGGCACATCGTAGAGGTGGGCGTGGGCGTGACCGTGCCGGTGCTCGTATTCGTGGCCGTGCTGGTGTTTGTGCTGGTGCTCGTGCTGGTAGCGGTGTTGCTGGCCGTACTGGTGGCCGTGTTGGTGCTAGTGCTTGTGGCCGTGTTGGTGCTGGTGCTGGTAGCCGTGTTCGACGGAGTCCCCGTAGAAGTGGCAGTTGAGGAAGACGTTTCGGTGGGTGTAGACGTTTCCGTCGGTGTGGATGTTTCGGTAGGTGTTGAGGTCTCCGTTGGTGTTGAGGTCTCCGTTGGTGTTGAGGTCTCAGTTGGTGTTGAGGTCTCAGTTGGTGTTGAGGTCTCGGTGGGTGTCGATGTTTCGGTAGCGGTCTCCGAAGGAGTAGCCGTGTCCGTGGACGTGGCTGTCGAGGTGGGCGTGTTCGTGCTGGTAGCGGAAGGCGTAGCGGTGACGTCGCAGGCGGCGAGTATGTAGTCTACCCGAGTGCCCTGGACGACCTTGGCCTGGCCGCAGGAGTAGTTGAAGTAGTTGGCGTAGGCGTTGGTGTTGTTGGTGGTCTGCTGTATACCGGCGTTGGCGCTCGGCAGCAGATTGGTGTTCGCCCCGTAGATCACCGACACCTTGTTGGTAGTCTCGTTCATGATGATCTCGAAGTTCACCTGCCCCGTAGACCCGGTGAAGTACTTGGCCCGCCACTCGATGATGAGCTGGCGGTTCGGCGCGGAGCCTGTGACATCGACAAAGACGCCGCAGCCCGAACACGGGTCCGGGTTGGTGCTGCTAGCGCAGTTATTGGTGCACAGGTCGGCGGCCAGGGCGTGTACGCTGTAGGTCTCAGCCTTGTTCGGTAAGCAGCCCGTGGTGAACGCATTGGCGGGGCCGAACGTGATGTAGCCGTTGGACGATATGAACACCGTGTCGAACGTCCGCTCGTAGAACTGCACGGGGAACGGCAGGGTAAGCTGTCCCACGCAGTCGTCGCATGCCAGGCCCAGGTTTTGCGTGGCCGAGATTACTGGGGCACTGCTCGTCACCACCTGGGTGTTGAAGCAGTAGTCCTCCGGCACCACTACCGGGGTATTGGTGGGCGGGGTGCCCGTCACGGTAGGCGTGGGGCTGGGCAGATTGACCGGGGCATCGGGCAGCGGCCATACGTAGAGGCCGCGGTTGCGGGTCCACACGGCCAACGTTGTGAAGCCCCGGTCCACGTTAAGGTCGGCCACCCAGACGTTGGGCATGCCGTTGGTGAAGCGGAGCCACGTGGGGCTGGCCGCGTCGATGTCGTTGGTGTAGAACAGGCCCTGGTCGCTACCCACGAACACCTGCTGGCGGAACTTGGGATTGACGACGATGGAGTCCATCGGGATGTCGGGCAGGTTGCCCGTCTTGTCCACCCAGCTGAAGGACGAGCAGTTGGCGTTGCAGGTAACCTGCAATACGTGGCCCGGTGTCATCGGCGTGGCGGCGGTGAAGCCACCTACGCTTGCGTAGCCAATAGTGGGGGTGATAGGGTCGGTGGTCACGTCCAGGATGGGCCTGTTGGGCAGCACCTGGTTGTTGCCGGTGACGTTCACCCAGGTGGCCGAGCCGGGCGTGCCCTGGCCGAGGTTGAAGCCGTACTGCACGTTGCCGTCGGTGGTGCCGACGATGGCCGTGGTGGACATGCTCACCGCATAGCTAAGCTGCGTGATATTGGGCGAGCTTTGCCAGCCGAGTGCGGGTGTGACCTTGGTGAGGGTGCCGGAGTTGGTGTACCAGGCTGTCCTGCTGGCGGCCCCGGTGACCGACTCCCAAACGCGGTACGTACCCGCGATCAGGTGGTTACAACCGGTAGACGGGCAGTCGTACTTGTAGATCTCGAACGGCATCGCGAAGGCGCGGCCGTCGTTGTTCCAGGGGTTCGCGTTGTTGCCGGTCTGGCCGTCAACGCGGGTGATAGGCCCGTAAGCGCCCAGCGCGGAGCGCACCATCTGGCTGCTGTTGTTGGTCTGCCAGTATATCTGGTTGTTCACAGGCTCGATAGCGGCGAAGAAGCCGTCACCACCGAGGCGCAACTGCCACTGTTCGGGGCCGAGGCTGGCTTGGCCGCCTTCCCAGACGTTCGAGAACGAGCCGTTGTCCTGGGTGCCGCCGTTCGCGCCGGGTTGGGCGCTGGTGGCGAAGTTGCCCGTGGTCTGGCCGTTGTAGAACTCCAGGGTGTTGAGCGACTTGTTGAGGGAAATGATGTTCGGCCTGATCAGGTAGGCCGCGTTGGCGTTGTTGGTGAACCAGATACCGCCGTCGTTCGCGTAGAGCATGTACGGGGAGGTAGCACCCGACGTATTGGGGAAGTACCGGAAGTCATGCTGGTCGGGGTGGATCCAGGTGCCGCCCGTGTAGACGCAACTGATGTCAAACCAGGTGGTGCCGCCGTCTACCGACTTGAACACCTCCGTTTCCCCGTAGTACAGGACGTTGGGGTTCCTCGGATCGACCTCGATTGTCTGGTCGTAGTTAGCCTGGCCGCGCAGGCCCACGGTGGTGCCGTCGCACTCCTTGAAGGCCGTGTTGTCCGCGCGCAACTGCCAGGTCACACCGTCGTTGGTCGAGCGGTAGATGCCGAGCAGGGTGCTGCTGGAATTGGCCGCTGCCGCGTAGATGGTCGTGAGGGTAATAGGAGAGGTAACGCGGGGGGCAATCGCCAGGTCGATGCGCTGGGGCTTGGTCACCGTGCCGGAGATGGGCGTGCCGGGCGTGCCGTCTCCGGTACCCACGGGCCAGCCGTTGTCACCCCTGGAGATAAGGGTCCAGGGCGAGGGGCAGCCGGTGGAGGTGGGGGTCAGCGTGGCAGTGTAGATGCCGTTGGCGCCGTTAGTGCCGCCGCCCACGAGGTTGTTGAAAGCGCCGCCAATCGCATAATAGATGAAGGTCGTGGTGGTGTTTACCTTGCGCACCAGGATTTCGGTGTTGTCCTGCCGCACCTCATGCTGCCCGCCGGAGAGCGTAATCGTCTGGGTGTAGGGATTGGTGAAGCAGGGGCCGGTCCAGTTGGTGCCCGCGTCGTACGACATGTAGAAGCCATACTTGGTACCGGCGATGAGCGTGTTGCTGTTGTTGGGGTCCACCTTGATCGCGCTCACGGCCTGGTACTGGCTGGAGCCGCCGACGGGCAGGCCGGGGCCGAAGGGGCCGTTGCGGAACGGCGGGAAGACCGTCGCGCCCAGCACGGTCCAGGACGCGCCCGCATCGGTGCTCTTGAGGATACCGTTGGAGCCGCGCGATGCGCCGCTGGCGCGGAAGTCACCCGTGGCCGCGTACACGGTGTTCGGGTTGTTGGGGTCCAGCGTGACTTCGTCAATCGTCTGGGTGCCGATGCTGGGGTCGTCGGTGGTCGGGAACCACTGGGTGTTGGTCGTGCAGCAGTTGGTGGTCTTCCAGACGCCGCCGTTGGACACGCCGAGGTACACCGTGGAGGTGATGGTCGGGTGAATGGCGATCGAGTTGATGCGCCCGCTCACCAGGCCGTAGTTGAAGCAGCTCGCGCACCCGTCCGACTGACCGGGCCGGGGGCCGAGGCTGATGAGCTGCCCGGGATCGAGAGCCAGGGGTGAATTGGCCTTGGACCTGTCGTAGCTGATTTTGCCAGCAGGAATGCCGGTTGGCATGCGGTCAATCTGCTTCTCAGCCGCGAGCAGCCAGTTGTTGTCAATCTGCTGGCCGGGCAGGCCGTAGCGAGTTCGGAAATATTCGTCGCGGGAGCGCAGTATCTCGCTCTCGTCCTCGCCTTCCTGGCCGGGGGCAATGATGCTAGGCTGCTTGCCCAGCAGGCCGGCCGTGGTGTTACCTTGCCCGGTTGAGCTTGCCGTGGTTTGCCGGTCGGCTTGCATCCGCAATAACGCGGCAGTCATAGTGACGCCGAGCAGCAGTCCAAGCACCAGCACAATACGCCTTGTAGGGACGCGGTCCTCTCCTTTAGACATTGTCCTCTTCTCCTCTTCCTTGCGCTAGTTAGATAAATGTATGAATTGTATGGGGAAAAGATAGGGCTTTTTACATAGGCATGCTCCAACGGTGCAAGATATAGAGAGCGCAGGGTCGAGAAGGCAGCACCGCCCTTGCCAGTCGAGGACTGCGAGTGTCGTAGAGTATACCAACTATGTGGTAGCATTGGCAAGGATTTCAACAGGCAATAACGAAAGAAGTAGCAGCTATCACAGGAATGACAGTGCTGGATATGGGCACCCTGGCCGTGCCTTTGTCATTTCGAGCGCAGCGAGAAATCTCGTCCTTCAGCACCCAGGTAACCCTTTCCTCCAGCACAGAGTCCCTGAGAAGAGGGGAACATCCCGGTGGAGGACGAGATTTCTCGCTGCGTTCGAAATGACAAAGGCGGGGGCCGGGTGCTGCTGTTCGACTATTTAGTTACCGGGGTGGCTTCCAAGCAAGCAAATGTCAGGGCGCTCTGGCTTCCCGCAGCAGTGTGGCCTCGATCTCCTTGCCTATTTGCTCGCGCACTTTCGCGGAAAGCAGCTCGCCGGACATCTTCATGAGGCTGCGGGCGTACTGCGGGAAGCGCGTGACATCCCGCTCCTTGCCGCCCAGGAAGTCCTTCAGCACGCGGGCATGCTCGACGTTGAAGGCCCAGAGGGTGTTGCCCCTGATCTGCCACTGGTAGTAGGCATCCTGCGGCCAGCGCAACAGGTGCTCCTTGACCAGGTGGCACTCGGAGCACTTCACCACGCCCTCGCTCTCGCTGATGCCGTCCGCCGCGCCGTCCCAGGGCTTTATGGATGGGTACTTCTCGGCAACCAGCCAGCCGCCCCAGCGGTGGAGGGGCCGCTCTTCGCCGGGAGGCTCACCTTTCGCCGCCGCGTACAGGTCGAACGGCAGGTCGTATTCCGCCTTGCCGTTGCACCTGGGACAGCGCACGTTCAGGGGGCCAGGTATGTCGCCCATGTAGCTGATTTTCTTCACCTCACGTCTCCTGTGCCCCTGCCCGGCGCAATCCGGCCGGTTTGGGCGTTGACTGCGCGGGGAGGCTTTGTTATCATACCCGCACCGCGATTTTCATGTGCGGCATTCCAGGCCGCCTCCTGTAGTGCGTGTTGGCTTTTGAGTGTTCGCTCATTGCCTATTTATGTTTGGAAGGACCGAAGTGATGGCACCAGTCATAGACCAGATACGGGGAGAATCCCCCGAGAAACGCAAGCAGTACATTATCGACGTTTTCTGCTCGGCCTACAGCGACCTGATGGAGCGCGACCCCGACGCCTGGAGAGGCAAGTACCGCAAGATGGCCGCCACCCCGTTCGCATTTTACCGTGGCAGCGCGGCCCTCTTCTACGCCGACCTGGCCCGCGACGAAGAGCCGTTCGGCAACGAGCAGACGAGCCGCATCTGGATACAGGGCGACCTGCACGCCGCCAACTTCGGCACCTATATGAACAGCCAGGGCGTGCTCGTGTTCGACGTGAACGACTTCGATGAGGCTTACGTCGCGCCCTTCACCTGGGACGTGAAGCGGCTCGTCGCCAGCCTGGCTCTGCTCGGCTACGAGAAGGCGCTGAGCGACGACGAGATCCGCGAGATGGTGCGCACCACAGTGCGTTCATATATCAGCCAAGTGGCTATTTTCGCCAACACGCCAGAAACGCAGAACTTTGCCCTCACCCTGTCGAACACGAAGGGCAAGCTGCTCGACGTGTTGCGCGCCACCCGCCTCAACACACGCTGGGGGCTGCTCCAACGCTTCACCCAGGTCGAGAACTACGACCGCCGCTTTATTATAGACCGCTCGACCTCCAAGGTGGACGCCGAGACGCGCAAGCAGGTGGAGCGAGCGTTCGAGGAGTACCTTACGACCATACCGGAGTCGAAGCGGTTCCAGCGGGTGAGCTACAACATCAAGGACGTGGTGGCGAAGCGAGGGGTGGGCATCGGCAGCGCGGGCCTGCCCTCCTACAACGTACTGGTGGAAGGCAATACGCAGGCGCTGGAGAACGACATTATCATCTACATGAAGCAGGCGCAGACCGCCTCCCCCAGCCGCGTAATCGAGGACGCCAACATCAAGGGCTACTTCCAGCACGACGGGCACCGCACGGTGCTTTCTCAGCGGGCGTTGCAGGCCTACGCCGACCCGTGGCTCGGCTACACTACCCTCAACGGCGCGGGCCAGCTTGTGGCCGAGGCCAGCCCCTACGTTGGTGACCTCGATTGGACCGACATCAACGACATGGACGACATCCTGGAGCTGCTGACCTACCTGGGGCAGGCGGTCGCCAAGGTCCACTGCGTGTCGGACGTGGACAGCGACCTGACGCTGGTGCCCTTCTCGACCGACAAGGCGCTAAACGCCGTGCTACAGGGCCGACAGGAGGAATTCGTCACTTCCATGCTGCAATTCGCGGAGGGCTACGGCGAGGTCGTGCGCGACGACTACCGCTACTTCGTGGACGCTTTCCGCAACCACCAGATAGCGGGGCTGTAGGGTAA
>DASVQO010000502.1:0-10521 GCA_036389075.1 Chloroflexia bacterium
CCCACCATCCTCATCTACAACCATTACGACGTGCAGCCGGAGGGCAACCCGGGCGACTGGACCTCGCCGCCGTTCGAGCCACAGGTGCGCGATGGCAAAATGTACGGCCGGGGCGTAGCGGACACCAAGAGCAACGTCATCTCGCGCCTCGATACGCTGGACGCGATACGCGCGGTGCGGGGCGAACTGCCCGTGCGCGTGGTCTGGCTGCTGGAGGGTGAGGAGGAGATAGGCAGCCCCAACCTGGAGAAGTTCGTGCTCGAGCACGCGGGAGAGCTTCGCGCCGACGGTTGCATCTGGGAGTTCGGCACCCACACCTGGGACGGCCAGCCGGTGGTGCACCTGGGCCTCAAGGGCATGCTCTCCATCGAGTTGACGGCTCGCAACGGCAAGCGCGACCTGCATTCCGGCTCGGCGGCTTTCGTGGAAAGCCCCGTGTGGCGGCTGGTGTGGGCCTTGAACAAGATACAGACACCCGACCACCGGATACATATCCCCGGCTTCAACGAGGCCGTGACCGTGCCCACCCCCGCCCAGGAGGCGCTGATTGAGAAGCTGCCCGACGAAACGGCGAAGGATATAGAGAACTGGGGCATCAACGGCTTCCTCGGCGGCATGACCGGGCACCGGGTGCACCACGCGGCGGCTTTCCACCCCACCGCCAACATCCAGGGCATCCAGGCGGGGTACAACGGCCCCGGCTCTAAGACCATCCTCCCCAACGAAGCAAGGGCCAAGATGGACCTGCGCCTCGTGCCGGACCAGGACCCCGAAGAGGTGCTTCAATCGCTGCGGGCGTTCCTCCGCGCGGAGGGCTTCGATGATATAGAGGTGGAGCGCATCCCCGACGAAGGCGACCTATACCCGGCCATCAGCGACCCCTCGGCGGCCTTCATACAGAAGGTGGTGCGGGCGTGCCGGGACGTAGCGGGTACCGAGCCGGTGGTGGTCCCCTCCAATGCAGGCTCAGGCCCCATGTCCGTGTTCACCAACCCAGCGCCCCGCGGGCTCGGCCTGCCGACCGCGTGCATTGGCACCGGCTACCCCGACTCTCGCGCCCACGCCCCCGACGAGAATATCCGCCTCGAAGACATGCGCCGCCACATGCACACCATGTCGCGGCTGGTGGAGTTGCTGGTAGGAGAATAGGCTATGGACGAGGGGAGTACGAAAACGCAAAGCATGCCCTGAGCGCAGTCGAAGGGACGCAAAGTACGCACAGGACGCGCAAAGATTTGATGTTGTTCCGTACTAATCGGAAAGTATATGAAAGTAAGACTGCCTGAAAGTAGGAAAGCGAGGCCCTATTTCCCTTTGTCATCCTGAGTACAGGACCAACAAAGTTAATTAGAGAAAGGTGCAGTGCCCGGAGGGGCACTTTGTAAAGGTAGCCTGCGGTTTCAACCGCCCGGCTATATGGACCAAACTTCGTTGGTACAGTACTGAGCGTAGCGAAGGATCAGCCACCCGTTCTCGACTCTTGCAATTGGGGACCAATGTGCCTCTAACCGCCATCATCCCATACGTTGAAGACTCTCACCTACCCACCTGATCCTTCGCTACGCTCAGGATGACAAGGGGGAGTGTGGTCGCCGCGATTGATATTTACGCACCGTTGGCATATCGTCTATCCTCCGCACTATGCCTGAAACCGCTGTCATAATCCTCAACTGGAACGGCGTGCGTTTGCTACCGGACTGTCTCTCCGCGCTTGCCGCCCAGAGCTACCGGGACTTCGAGCTATGGCTGGTGGACAACGGCTCGATTGATGGCTCCCACCTGCTGCTGGACGACTTGGAGCGCACACAGCACCCCGAATGGCTGTCCCACCCACTTCCTCACCCGGCACGCATCATTCGCAACAGCGACAACGTAGGCTTCGCGGCGGGCAACAACCAGGCGATGGGAGCGTGCCGGTCGCGGTATGTGGTGGCGCTCAACAACGATGCGATAGCCGACGTGGGCTGGTTGGGGCAACTGGTGCGGACGGCTCATGAGGGCGGCCGTAGCGTGGGCATGGTGGCCTCTACAATGCTCTTTTCGCACCGCCCGGAGATAGCCGCCTCGGCTGGCATCTCGGTGCACACGGATGGGGTGGCGCTGGACCGCGCGCCGGGCATGACGAGCGTGGAGCTAGAGCGGACGGGCACGCTTCCGGTATTCGGGCCCAGCGCGGGGGCGGCGCTTTACACGTCGGCGATGCTACGCGACGTGGGCCTGTTCGACGCGCGCTTCTTCAGCTACCTGGAAGACGCGGACCTGGCGTGGCGGGCCAGGTTGAGGGGCTGGCGGGCGCTGCATAATCCCGCGGCGCGGGTCCGCCACGAGTACTCGGCCACCGGCGGGCACAACTCCCCTTTCAAGCGGAGGCTACTGGCTCGCAACCGCGTGTGGCTACTATATAAGAACATGCCGACTCCCCTCATGCAGCGTTACGCGCCGCTCATCGCCCGCTACGATACCCTGGCCTTGCTCAACGCCCTGGCGAACGGCGACCGTGCCTCTCTCAAAGGCAGGATGGAGGGGCTTGCCAGCCTGGGCCGCTTCACCGATAGCCGCCGCAAGGTGCTCTCGTCCGCCCGCCTGCACCCGGACGAATTGGGCCGCCTGCTGGCCCCCGCCCTCTCCCCCAGGCAGGTGCTCCGGTACCGCAGGCGAATCGACTCTATCCTGGCCCCCTCCGCATAAGCAGCTAAGACGGAAACGCCAAGACGCCAAGACGCTAAGGACCACGCCAAGATAGTTGAGGTTTGGGAGTGCAAGGAGGAGCAGGGTACACGTGTCGTACACTGCTTCTTCTGCTTGGAACACCACCATTTGCTCTGCGTGACCTCTGCGCTCTCTGCGCCTCTGCGGTGAAAAACAATTCTTCCCCTGCTATGGTCCCTGGTGTCCTTGCGTCCTGGCGTTTTCGTGCAGCCGGACGCCCCATCCCCTGGCATCTATATCCCTCCCAGCGGCGGTCCTATTTTGTCGTAGGTACTTTCTAGCACAAACGGGCTAGGTGTTAGCACCACTATGGGCTATAGAGAGGGCGCGTGCCCTGGGTTATAGTTTTAGTGAGAGTGTGACCAACCCTGCGTCATATTGTGCGTATGGGTCACCGACTGTTATGCAGACTTTTCTCTTCGGTATTATTCGATTGTTAGTTGGAGGCAAATAAAGACATGAAAGCACGTGGAGGACGTTTCCTACTCATTCTCGGCGCGGGCCTTGCCGTGATGTCGTTCGTAGTCGTTTATATCCTCATGTCCAGGGGCTCGCTCCTGACTTCGAGCCAGGCGGCAAGCTCAGTACCCACCGCCGTCCCCGTCACGAACGTGGTCGTTGTCAAGCAGGACGTACCTGCTTACACGGTGCTGGACGCCAGCAATACCTCGATCAAAGAGGTCGAGGCCACTACCGTCATGAGCGACTCCACCTCGGAGCCTTCGGCGGTGTACGGCAAGATGACCACCGCTCCCCTCACCGTGGGCCAGCAGGTGCGCCAGGACCAGCTTACCCAGTCCGGCTTCTCGAACGTGCTGGCAAGGGGCGAGAAGGCTTTCGCGCTGCCCATTCCCCCGCGTAACGCATTCGGCGGTGCGCTGACCGAGGGCGACCACGTCGATATCCTCTGGAGCGCGGGCTTGAAGCTCAAGTACGAGCTTGCCCCCGATGGCACGGTGAAGGAAACCACCGACGTAGTGAGCACCACCAAGGCGCTCTTGCAGGACGTGAAGATACTGCGCGTAATCAACCTCGAACAGCCCGCACCCCCGAGGGAAGGCGATGAAGAGGCCGAGCCTGTAGTGCTGCGGGCCGGCGCCAGCCAGACCTCAGCCATGTACGCCTTCGATGCCCCCTACCAGCAGGTGTTGATCCTGGGCGTGACCGACCAGGAGGCCGAGGTGCTCAAGTTCGCGATGGAGGGCGGCTATATCGACCTGACCCTGCGCTCGTCGGCGGTCCAGAGGGATGCCGAGGGCAAGGAAGTCATGGGAGCCGATGGCAAGCCGGTACGTGGCGACCACGAGGTCGAGAAGACCACCGGCATCACGATAAACACTCTGATCGAACAATACGGCGTGCTGCCCATACCGCAGACGCAGAAGCCGTAACCACAAGCACATTGAAAATGGCGTCCGACGGCATGGAGAAGGAAGTTTCGCTCCATGCCGTTGGATGAGAGGCACGTGAGAGTGCAGCGTGCAAGCACATACCGTCGCATCTAGGAGTTAGTCATGGACCAGGCAATGAACGGTGGGATGCCCAAAATCGGGGTAGTGATAGTAGACGACATCGCGGATACCCGCGAGAACTTGAGCAAGCTGCTCATGTTCGAGCGAGACATAGAGGTAGTGGGCACCGCAGGCAGCGGGCCCGAAGCCCTTGAGATGTGTCGCAAGCTGCTACCCGACGTCGTGTTGATGGACATCAACATGCCGGAGATGGACGGCATCAAGGCAGCCGAGCTGCTCAGTAGCGAGTTCCCCGGCATCGGCATAATCATGATGTCCGTGCAGGGCGAGCAAGACTACCTGCGCCGGGCGATGCTCGCAGGCGCTCGCGAGTTCCTCATCAAGCCGTTCTCCGGCGACGACCTGGTGCGGGCCATACGCCACGTATACAGGCTGGAATCGGGCAAGCGCGCGATGGCGATGGCCGCCGCCCAGATGCCGATGTACGGCACGATGCAACTGAACGGGCAGCACCCGGACGACCCGCGCCAGGGCAAGGTGCTCACCGTAGTCAGCCCCAAGGGTGGCGTCGGGCGCACCACAGTGGCCTGCAACCTGGCCGTGGCCCTCAAGCTCGCGACCGGCAAGAAGGTCGCCCTGGTCGATGCCTCCCTCTACTTCGGGGACGTGGGCGTGATGCTCAACCTCCTCTCGAACAAGACGTTGGTGGACGTGGTGGAGCACATCGACGAGATGGACGCCGACCTGCTCAACGACATCATGACCACGCACTCCTCGGGCGTGAAGGTGCTGCTCGCACCGCCCCAGCCCGAAATGGCCGAGCTGGTAACAGCCGAGCACATCCGCCGCATCCTGGTGGAGCTTGCGGCTAACTTCGACTACGTGATCGTGGATACCTGGCCGTCGTTCGCAGACGTGGTGCTCACCGCGATGGACTTGGCAGACACCATCCTGCTGCTCATGACGATGGAAATGACCACCATTCGCGACGTGAAGCTCTACCTGGAAGTAGTCGAAAAGCTCAACTACCCGCAGGAGAAGGTCAAGCTAATCCTCAACCGGGCGGGCAGCGCGGGGGGAATCAAGGTCGAGGCAGTCGAGGAGACATTGCGCTACAAAGTGATGGTGGGCCTGAGCAACGACGGCGGGGCGATGATGATGGCCGTCAACCAGGGCGTGCCGTTGGTCATATCGGCACGCGAGCACGCCTTCTCCCGCGACGTGTACCGCCTGGCCCGATTGCTGACCTCCACCGCCGCCGACGAGAACGCCGTCTCCGCCGCCACCGCCAATGTGAAGGCCGACGAAGCCCCGGCGAACACCCGGCTCGTATCCAAGCTGAAGGCAGCCTTCCGCTAACTCGTAATTAGTAATTCGTAATTCGTAATTGCCTAAGGGGTAATTGATATGTCTCTTCTGAAGCGAATTGGTACAACAGGCCCAATGCCAGACAGCCCCGGCACGGGGAACACAGGCGGGCAGAACGGCGGCATGCAGAACCGCGCCACCAAGCCGGGCACGGGGCCGAACCTCGGCTCCAACCCCTCCAGCGTGCTGCCGAGGCCCACGGGCCGCCTGGGCGCGCCGAACGAGGTCCCCAGCAACAACCGGCAGGCCACCACGGGCAACGAGTTCCAGGACCTGAAGAACCGGGTGCAGCAGAAACTCATCGCGGAGCTTGACCCCAAGCTCGACCTGAGCAAGACCGACGAGGTCCGCCGCCAGGTAGAAGAGATATTCAACGAGATACTCGATGCCGAGAACATAATCCTGACCCGTGTGGACCGCGCCCGCCTGTTCGAGGCCGTGGCCGCCGAAATCCTTGGCTTCGGCCCGATCGAGCCGCTGCTGAAGGACGCCTCCATCAGCGAGGTGATGGTCAACGGCCCCAGGAGCGTGTACATCGAGCGTCACGGCCGCCTGGAGAAGACCAACATCCAATTCCAGAACGACGAGCACGTGATGCGCGTAATCGACCGCATCGTGGCCCCGCTGGGCCGCCGTATCGATGAGGCTTCGCCCTACGTGGACGCTCGCCTCCCGGACGGCTCCCGCGTGAACGCAATTATCCCGCCGCTAGCCCTCAACGGCCCGGTTATTACGATACGCAAGTTCTCCAAAGACCCCCTCACCGTTGACGACCTGATACGCTTCGGCTCGTTCACCCCTGAGATGGCTACCTTCCTCAAGGCGTGTGTGGAGGCCCGGCTGAACATTATCGTGTCGGGCGGCACCGGCTCCGGCAAGACTACCACGCTGAACGTGCTGTCCTCCTGGATACCTGCCGACGAGCGCATTGTCACGGTGGAGAACGCCGCCGAGCTTCAGCTTCGCCAGGACCACGTCGTGACGCTCGAATCGCGCCCTTCCAACATAGAAGGCAAAGGCGAGGTGTCCATTCGCGACTTGGTTATCAACTGTCTCCGGATGCGCCCCGACCGGATCGTGGTCGGTGAGTGCCGAGGCGGCGAGGCGCTGGACATGCTCCAGGCGATGAACACGGGCCACGACGGCTCGCTCACCACGCTGCACGCCAACTCGCCCCGCGACGCCCTGGGCCGCCTGGAGACGATGTGCCTCATGGCGGGTATGGAACTGCCGGTGCGCGCCATTCGCGAGCAGATAGCCTCCGCCGTGGACCTGTTCGTCCAGCAGGAGCGCCTGAAGGACGGCACGCGCAAGATCACCGCCGTCACCGAAGTGCAGGGCATGGAGGGCGACGTGGTGGTCATGCAGGACATATTCATGTTCGAGCAGACCGGCATGGAGGCCGGGAAGATCGTGGGCCGCATGAAGCCCACCGGCATCAGGCCCAAGTTCATCGAGAAGTTCGAGTCAGCCAACATCTACCTACCGCCGAACATCTTCGGCTTCAGCGAGAAGTTCTTCTAAAGTATCGAGCACCGAGCACCGAGTGCCGAGTGACAACTCAACACTAACTCGGCACCCGGCACTCAGAACTCGGCACTGACAGGGACAAGGAGTAAAGAGAAGTGGACCCATTAATAGCTGCGGCAATAGGCGCTCTGGTGGTAATGGCCCTGTTCTTCGGGCTTGCCAGGCTGTCCGCCGGCTCGTCCGACGTGAAGGGCCGCCTCTCCCGCTTCGTGGGTGGGGAGAAGGTCGAGGAAAAGAAGGATGACAAGAAGTCCTTCAGCCTCGGCATCGGTGACAGCGCGATGGCGGCCAAGGTCGAGAAGAGCGTCGGCAAGCAGACGTACGGCAAGAACATCCAGCGCAAGCTGGCCCAGGCCGACTTCAAGCTGACCCTGCTTGAGTTCATGATAGCCAAGATCGCGCTGACCGTCGTGGGCCTCGGGGTCGCGATGTACCTCGGAAGGGGTGGGGCTCTCCAGGTCGTGGTGTTCGGGCTGGCGGGTATGGTAGTGGGCTTCTTCGGCATCGACTGGTACGTGAAGTTCCGCATAAGCAAGCGTCTGAAGGACTTCAACGCCCAGCTAGCCGACACGATTGGCCTCATGGGCAACTCTCTACGCTCCGGCTATTCGCTCCTCCAGTCGATGGAGCTGGTCTCGCGGGAAGCGCCCGACCCCATCGGCGCCGAGTTCAAGCGCGTGGTGCGCGAGGTGGGCCTCGGCCTGAGCGCGCAGGACTCTCTCAACAACCTATTGCGGCGCATGCCCTCGGACGACCTGGACCTGCTCATCACGGCCATCAACATACAGTACGAGGTCGGCGGCAACCTGGCCCAGATCCTCGACACCATCTCACACACTATTAGAGAAAGGGTGCGCATCAAAGGCGAAATCTCGGTGCTCACCGCCCAGGGCCGCATGTCGGGCTACCTGATTACCGCGCTACCCGGCCTCATAGGCGTGGTGGTATCGATCATCAACCCAACCTACATGAGCGTGATCTTCGAGTTCCCCTGGGTGATCATGCCCATCTGCGGCGCGATAATGGTATTCGCCGGTTTCCTCATCATCAGGAAGATAGTAAACATCGAAGTGTGACGATTTTAGATTTTGGATTTTAGATTTTGGATTGGCTTGAAGGCCTGATAAATCTAAAATCCAAAACCTAAAATCCAAAATCTAAAGAGTGGAGGCAGTAATGGACTTGACAATGATGCTGACGCTGGCGGTACCGGCTATAGTGGCCCTGGGCATCTTCGGGGTGTTCTTGAAGATGTCGATGCCCAAGCAGAACGCCGTTTCCATCGAGTCGCGCTTGCAGGCTTTTGCCGAGCGGCCCCGGTCGCTGGAAGAGCTTGAGCTTGAGGCCCCGTTCAAGGACCGTGTAATCAAGCCGCTGGTGGGCGGGGTTACCAAGTTCTTCGGCAAACTGGCCCCCTCGAAGGGCATGGAGAAGATGCGGCTGCAACTGGTGCTGGCCGGCAACCCCTACAACATGCAGGTAGCCGAGTTCACCGGGCTGCGCTTCATGGGTGCCCTTGTGCTGGGTGGGTTGGCCCTTGGGCTCTCGCTTCTCATGGGTGCGGCCATAACCATGTTGCTCCTGTACTCGATGCTCGGCGTGGTGTTCGGTTACATCCTGCCGGTGTTCTGGCTGCGGGGCCGCATCAAGAAGCGGCAGAAGGTGATCCTGAAGACGCTGCCCGACGCTATCGACCTGATGACCATCAGCGTGGAAGCTGGCCTGGCCTTCGACGGTGCGATGCAGCGCGTGGCCGATAAGTGGAACAACGCCCTGTCCGCCGAGTTTGGCCGCGCCCTCTCCGAGATGCGGGTGGGCAAGTCGAAGCGCGACGCCCTGCGCGAACTGGTGGCCCGCACCGGCGTGTCGGACCTGAGCACCTTCGTGGCCTCGATCATCCAGGCCGACCAGTTGGGCGTGTCCATCGCCAAGGTGCTGCGTATACAGAGCGAGCAGATGCGCATCCGCCGCCGCCAGCGCGCCGAGGAGCAGGCCCACAAGGCCCCTATCCTCATGATGATCCCGATGGTGTTCCTCATCTTCCCCGCTACCTATATAGTGATCCTGGGACCCGCGGTGCCGAAGGTCATGAACGGGCTGGGCGGCTAAAGGGTGCGCGAGGCTTACGGGCACAGCAGCGCGATGATTATAGAAAACGTCACCAGGGCCAATATTCTGGCTGACAAAGCGACCGAGGCCGCGAGCTTCCTTGCGAGGGGGCGCGGCCTCATGTTCAGTCCACCGCTGCCCGAGGGGGGCGGGCTGGTGATTGAGCCTTGCAACTCGATTCACATGTTCTTCATGCGCTACCCGCTGGACGTGATATTTACCGACAAAGAGGGGCGGGTGGTGTTCGTGTACCGGGGCATCAAGCCGTGGCGCATGGGCAGGCTGGTGAGGGGCGCCAAGCGCGCAATAGAGTTGCCGGAAGGTACGGTAGACAGGACGAGCACCCAGGTAGGGGATATTCTGAGCTTGAGGGCATGAGCGCGGTAGCATACTCGCCACGCGCGGCCTCCCGATTGTCACTTTCCAAGCAACATGCGACGTAGCGTTTTAGCAAGTAGGAAACACAGGGCAGTCGTGTCACAAGCAAGCACAATCGCAGAAAGCGCCGGCATGGAGGGGCGTCCCTGATGGGCGTCTCGTTCCACGGGTTGCGCCCGCGCCTCGCACCCGCACCTCTCCCGACCTCCACAGGGCCACTCTCAGAGAAGGTCCTCAGCCCCGCACCCGCCTTGACCTCGCTGCGTGGGTGGTATTTACGTCTAAGTCTCCTGGTAAAGTTTTCCGTTGCTAGCTTCGTGTTGCTCGCGTGCATCGGAGTGGGCATAGGCTGGCTGCTGGACCGGCAACTGGAGGACAGCGCGCTACGGCGGGAGGCCGAGGGGGCCGCCTCCCAGGTGCAACACATCTTGAACCCCGCCCTCACCCGCTCCGACTTACAAGGCCCACTCACCACCGAACGCCGGCAGGAGATAGACGAGCTAATCGGCAAGTACATACTTGACGAGCACGTGGCCCGCGTGAAAATCTGGTCGCCTACAGGCATGGTGCTCTACTCGGACGAGGCCGGCCTGATAGGCCAGACCTTTGAGGTCGATGACGATCTTATCGAGGCAATGGCGGGCGAAGTGGTCATGGACGTGTCGGAGCTTGAAGACGAGGAGAACGTAGACGAGCGGGGGAAATTCAGCAGGCTGTTTGAGATTTACGTGCCGCTGGTGCCCTCGGACTCTACGAGGCCCGAAGCGGTATACGAGATATACCACGATGTAAACGCGGTCGAGGCGTACACGGCCCAGACGCGCTCGTCGCTGTGGGGTGCGCTCGGAATAGGCTTCCTGGTGCTGTATGCCTCGCTCTTTACCCTGGTGCGCAACGCCTCCCACAGCCTCACCAGGCAGAGCGGCGAGAACGCCCGGCTGTACGTAGAAGCAAG
>DASVQO010000503.1:0-12940 GCA_036389075.1 Chloroflexia bacterium
GGGCAGGCTCTCTGCGTCTCTGCGGTGAACCGTTCCTGGTCTAGTTGGCGGTCCTTGCGGTCCCATCTATGTCTACGCGCGGCTTATGAATCGGGGGATTCGGCATGGAACTGTTGCTCTACGAGGGAGCCTATGACGCAACCGTCCTCGTCCTGCAAGGGGCAGACCCGCCTGCGCGTTGCCAGGGCCGCGGTGAACTTCTCCTCGGACAGGGGCAGCTTATCGGCCGCGCGGGCCGCCGCCCTGTGCCCGGCCAGGAACACCAGCCAGATCCTTTGCAGCTCGGTCCTTGAGTAGCCGAGATCGATCATTGCCTGCTCTAGCGCGTCCACGAGCGAGCTCGCGCTGCCTTGCGGGGCGGGCGCATCTGCTTCGCCGGGGGGCGTTTCTAGCTGTTTGTAAAGCTGGGCGGCTTCCACGCAAATCAGTGTCGCCAGGCTTATCGAGTGCAGCGGATCGTTGTCAGAAGTTCTAGTCTGGTCGGACATGATGGCGCAACTCCTGACCCAACGCAATATAGGAGCTTCATATAGCTCCACCGGCGTCGGGCGATTCAGATTGTGGTGTGCTGGGTCGTGGTGCTGTAGCGTACCGGTCCTATAAGGAACCTCTTTTCAGTAGCTTATCACCCGCACCAAAAAAAGTCAATAGGGTTGTATCGTTTTCTCTCCAGGCTGCTCGCAATGGGGGCTACGTAGCGCGCCCATGTGGACGGTATTGCTCGCCCCGTGGACGGCGAAACGATGGGTGAGGCCACGCGCCCGAGCTGCGGCCCTTAGCGGCTTGTAGGACGCGCGGCGAGGCGGCCATCAGGCAGAGGGTCTCCGGGTCGGGGCCGGGTGGCCGCTGGTGTACTCCCCATGCGCGGGTCGCTGGGCCGCCGCGTGTAGCTCGGAATAGGGAGTACGCTGATTGTAGGCTAGTGGTGTTAACTGGGCACGATTTAGCTGTACATTGCGATTGCTAAGGACACCTACATGTGATATAGTAAGGCCCAAGTACGCGTGCTAGTGACATCACTGTTGCTTCGTTCGTGACTACTCCCCGGTTGCCGCATCACCGGTTACCTGTCGCGGATCATTTCGCGCTCCACCCTCTATCGCGTCGAACTTACTCCATTTCCCTGGAATAGATTATGAAAGGTATTTCCTCAACGTGAAGTGCACGCCGGAGGAGTACGCCCTCCACCAGCGGGTGCTTGCGCGAGACCCGGTCGCCTTCTCTCAACTGGCAGAATGGTTGTACGCAGGCCTGGTGCGGGACACCGGGGCGCGCGCCCGTGGGCGCGCCGGTAAGGCTGTGGATATGATGCTGATAGAGGAGTCGGTAGGCGAGGCCCTGCTCGATTACAACGATGCGCCCGAACGCTATGACCCCCACCAGGCCACCTTGCATAGCTACCTGATCATGGTCGCTTACCGCGACTTCCAGAATGCGTTGAGCAAGGAACTCCGCCACGTCCACCGCCAGACAACGCTGGGAATAGGCGCGGACGGGCAGGCGGAGACGGACGTGCCCGACGGCAGGGGCGAACTGGAAGACCTGCTCAACCGCATCTCGGCAGAGGAATGGTGGTCGCTGGTAGAGGGCACGTTCAGCGATGCCACCGACCGCCAGTTGGTGATCATGCTGGCGAACGGGGTACGCTCCACCGAGAATTACGCGAGAGTGCTGGGCATAAGCGGGTTGTCGGGGGAGGAGCAGGCGCGGGAGGTCAAGAAGGCCAAGGACCGCCTGTTGAAGCGCCTGAGAAGGCTGGGGGAGTCGCACGATGAGCGAACATGACATGCAGCCGAGCCTGGGCCGCCTCGCCAGCCTGGCCGCCGGCCGCTCCAGCCTTATGTCGAGCCTGATGCAGCTTTACAGGGAGCAAGAAGGCATGAACGACCAACAGTTGGCGGCTTTCCTTGAGTGCGAGGCCGAAGCCTTGCCCCGCCTGGCACTGTGTCGCCGCCCGCGCCAGGCACCCGATTTCAGGGGCGACATCGAGGCCATCGCGGCCCACACGGGCGCTAACCCCAACCGCCTGGCGGGCCTTGTGCGCGCTGCCGAGAGCCTGCAAGCCCTCAGGTCGGGACGCGAGGCCAATCCCACTACCACAAATACTACCCCAAATAATAATGCTACCCCTTCCACGCTCATGGCGGCGCGAGACTACGATGAACCTGCCGGTGGGGAAGATGGCGCCTCCCCTGGCGATGAGACCGGAGAGGATGATAGCCACTGATTACACTATAGAGAACGCCGCTCGCGAGTTCTGGGCGCTGGCCGGGGGCGTGCCCGGGTACCCGTGCGACCTGGAAAGCAGCATCCCCTACGCGCTCCCTTTGCACGTGCGAGTGGTGCCCGGCCTGCGGGTCAGCCACGCGAATGGTTACGCCCGCGACAGCCGGTTGCCCTACCGCTTTTCGGGTAGAGACCGTCGCCTGTGCGGTTGCCTGCTGGCTTACCTGGACGTGGGTATCATCTTCCTGGACGCCGGTATTGCCGAGGACGAGCGCCGCTTTACTCTGGCCCACGAGCTAGCGCACTTTTTGCTCGACTACCGCGGCCCGCGCCTGCGCTGCATCGAAGCCCTGGGCGAAGGCATACGCGCGGTGCTGGATGGCCTGCGCCCGCCCACGCTGGAGGAGCGGGTACACGCCGTGCTGGCAGGCACACCGCTCGGCGTGGTGGGGCACCTGATGGAGCGCACCGCCGTCGGGCTGCCCTCCTCCACCGTGCTGGGCATCGAGAGCCGGGCCGACCGCCTGGCGTTGGAGCTACTCGCCCCGGCCTCACTCGTAATGGAGAAGGCTGAGACGAGGCGCGGCATGTCTCACCGGGAGCGCGCGAGCAGGCTGGCCGCTCTCCTGATGCGCGAGCATGGCCTCCCGGCGGGCGTGGCCGGCAAGTACGCGAGCGGACTGCTGCACCGTAGTGGCGATGGTCCCGGGTTTCGGGACTGGCTCTTGGATGAGGGCTAGAGCGCAGGGTGCGGCCATTCCCGGTGGGGACGCCCTGCCACCGTCGCCCTGTGGCTAATGGAGATTAACCGGTTAATCAGGTAATCACCAGGCGTGAAAGGTGTAAATGTAGGGGCAGGCACGGGGGCCTGCCCCTACGGCTCATTACCTCATTAACCCGTTAATCTTCATAAGCCACGGGCTGAGAAGGGGCAAAGTCCCCTGCGGGGACTCTCTAGGGGAGGATAGTCTCCGGAGGAGACTTCGCTACTTCCCAGCCCGTGACTTTAGCCACAGGGCATCCCCCACAGGGCAGATGTGGCAGGGCGACACGGCCACACAACGGGCGTGCCGGAAATGACAGCAGCGTGGGCTAAGTGCCTTGTCACAACGGGGAGGCTCTAGCATAATGTACGGGCTAAATGCCAGGTGGCGCGTGCCGCATGCCGAAACCGCGCAATTCGTACGATCAAGAAGCCCCGATCAGGAAGGAATACCGTGCCCGGCTCCACTTACGTAATCGGACATAAGAATCCCGACTCCGACTCCATCTGCTCGGCGGTCGGCTATACCGCGCTGTTGCACGCGCAGGGGCAACTCAATGCGGTGGCCGCCCGGCAGGGGGTGTTGCGCCCGGAGACCGCCTACATACTGGACCGCTTCGGGGTCGCCGCGCCCGTGCTGCTCACGGACGTGCGCCCACGCGTGGAGGACGTGATGACCACCTCCGTCACCACGGTGCACGAGGACACGTCGCTGTTCGAGGTGGGGCAGCTATTGCAGCGTCTTGGCATACGCATCGTGCCGGTGGTGAACGACGGCGGCCACCTGGCGGGTGTAATCGGCGTGGAGGACTTCGCCCGGTACTTCATCGCGGGCCTCGACCTGGACGAACTGGACCGGGTGCCGCTGGAACTCGACAACGTGCTGAGCGCGCTCGGTGGGCGCGTGCTGGTGGCAGCCCCCGGCCGCACGTTGAGGGACCGCGTGATGGTGGGGGCGATGCAGATTGATTCGATGCTCAAGCGGCTCGCCCCGGACATCATGATGGTCATGGGCGACCGGGAGGATGCGCAGCGGGCGGCGATTGAGTTCGGCGTGGGGGCGTTGGTTATCACGGGCGACCACCCGGTGTCCGAGGAGATACTGGCGATGGCGCGGGAGCGAGAGGTCACGATTATATCGGTGCCGCACCACACCTACACCACGGTGCGGCTGATACACATGAGCGTGCCCGTGCGCCACGTGATGAACAGGGACCCGCGCACCTGCGGCCCCAACGACCTGGTGGAAGAGGTGAGCGAGCGGCTGCGGAGCGGGGCGGCCCGGTCGCTCGTGGTGCTGCGCCCCGACAGGACGGTGATGGGGTTCGTCAGCCGCTCTAGCTTACTACGGTCGCCGCGCAAGCAGGTCATCCTGGTGGACCATAACGAGCGCGGGCAATCTGTGGAAGGGATAGAGGAGGCCGATGTGGTGGGTGTGATCGACCATCACAGGGTGGCCGATTTCCAGACCCGCGTGCCCCCCTTCATGCGCCTCGAGCCGGTGGGGGCGACCAGCACTATCGTCGCAAAGCTCTACCTGGAGTCGGGGCTGACTATCCCACCAGGCATGGCGGGCGTGCTGCTTGGAGGTATCCTGGCCGATACGCTCGTGTTTCGCAGCGCCACCACGACGCCGGAGGACGAGCGGGTGGCCCGCATACTGGCCGAGGGGGCGGACGTGGATATTGAGGAGTTCGGCGCCGCTATCCTGAGCACCGCCTCGGACGTGTCGGACCGCACCGCCGAGCAGATAATCGCCGCCGACTTCAAGGAGTTCACGGTGGGGAGCAGCAAGTTCGGTATCGGCACGATAGAGACCACGAGCGGGGCCGACGTGCTCTCGCGCCGCGATGAGATACTGGAAGAGTTGGGCCGCCTGCGCAACCGGGAGGGCTACGACAGCGTTATCTTCGCGGTGATAGACATCGTGCGGGGGCGCACTACGCTGCTCGTCCAGGGCCACACCGAGGCTGTAGCCGCCGCCTTCGACACCGCTGCTGCAAGCCCTGATTCGGTGGACCTGCCTGGCATCGTGTCGCGCAAGAAGCATATCGTGCCGGTTCTGGGTACGTTGGCGCGCAGTATTGCTACACGATAGTGCTTAGGAAGTACTTCAGGAGCATGAAATGCCCAGCCCCAACGCCACAGCACGCAGTCGCAAACGGGCAGCCGGAATCGCAGCCGGTTTGCTGGTAGCTCTCGTGGTATTGCCGTTACTTACATGTATTTGCCTGGGCGGGTTCGTAGCCCTGACAAACCAGGAAGTAAAGCTCGGCGAAAGTGCTTTGCAGTTGCAAGTTCAGCCTGTATCTACATATCCGGCTCAAGCGCCGTGGCGTTTCGACTCGGGGGTAACGTCAGCAGAGGAGAGCACAAGCAGGGCCTCGCGGAAGGTTGAATGCCCCTGGCAGAGCGCGCGGTTCTGGGGTATAGCTTTCTCGCTCTCAAACTGCACTACAACGATCATAGGGGATTTACCCAGGTGAGGACCTTGCAGGTAGAAAGACACCCAGAGGTAGGTTATTGTAAATAGCACAACCAACGGGCCGGTGCTGCTATGACCGACATTCGCCCACAACAGGCCGTGGACCACTCGCTCCCCGACCCGGACGACTTCCTGGAGTTGGAGGGGGACGAGTTCAGCGCGGCCTTTGGCGAGTCGCTCGATGCCACGTTGGACCTGGCGACCTGGCAGCCGGGAGAGGACATCGCGGCGCTGTACGAGCGGCTGGAGCGGGAAATCGCGGGCGCGGTGGACCAGGAGGACCGGATACGGGAGCGCATACGGGCCGAGCTGTTCCCCTACGTGTTCAGCCGCAAGGGGGCACCTGTGGGCGCCGGCTGCTATCGCGTGGACCTGCCGACTTTGGAGCGGGTGCATCGCGGATTGCTCTTCACGGGGGCCGTGGAGGCGTGCGATGGCACCAGCCTGATACACGACTCGCTGGCGCTGACGATTGCCCAGATAGGGGTATCACTGGTGTCGTACCGGGGCGACCAGGGGACCTGGGTGCAGCGGCTCTTCCGGCGCGACTTGCGGGTGCACGGCCTCGATCCGATAGGCGAGACGATGTCGATGCTGGAGAAGCGGCACAGCAGGGCGGCAGCGGAGGACAGCAGCAGCGACCGCCTGAGCGACCTGAGCCGCCGGGGCATCATGGCCTACGCCGAGCGGGCGATACTGCTACGCAAGTCGTCCGCGATGTGGCGCATGGGACACGGCAACCCGGTAAGCCTGGAACTGCTGTCGGGGGCCGGGCTGGTGATAGATGGGGAGATGCCCCTGCTGCGCCAGAGCATCGCGGTGTGGCGGGAGCTGTTGGCCGGGCACAAGAAGTGGATCTACGTGCCGAGCGCCCCCACGAACAGGGTGCTGCTGACGCTGGGGAACGCCCTCTACCCGCTCGAATACGCCCTGGTGGATACGCCGACCCGCACGCTGCGCGATTTCGTGGAGAACAACCTGCCGCAGAGCAAGTACGTCTACCCGCGAGACGAGGCTAAGACGTTCGTGGAGGAGGTAGCCCCGCAACTGGTGATAGGGGTGTACCGGGCCTCGGGGGCGGCTCCGGCTTACATGTTCTACGCCCACCGCGACTACGCTCACGAAGCCGCTATGATCGTGATGGCCGACAGCGCCTTGCAGGAGCACCGGGGCTTCCCCATGCTGATAGACCTGGCCGACTCGGTGTGCCGTAGCACGTTCGGGCTGGACACGTTCAGCGCGGCGATACGCGAGGCGTACGTGGAGGCGGGCGTGCCGTTCCGGTACCTGGGGGAGCGGGAGATGAGGCCGTGAGGTGGCGAACGTAGCGTGACGAGTGCTGAGGGTGTATTATAGCGCCTGTCGGGAGCGTGCCGGCGACTAAAAAAGTGAAGTTGCAATGGGTATTCCTTAAGTGGGAACTTCACTTTTGCCGGTATTGACAGCCGGTTTGTAGCCACACAGCGCCCTTCAACGTGGCAAACCGCAAGTCGCACTGAAACGAGGCACCAGAGCATGATTGACAGGTCTGTCTACGATTACGCCTTCCTGGGTGAGGTTTCGTACTGGTTCGAGACCGCTGACGAGCTATTCGTCGCGGTTCGATACGCCTACTCAGGCGGAGCGAGAGACTACCTGTTCGCGGACTCGTTCGCGCAGATCCTCGACCTGGCGAACATCCTACCTCCGAGCACGGATATAGTGGTCTTCTGGCAGAAGCAGCTACCCTTCCGAGGTAGGGCCGATGAGCAGCTACTTAGCGCCGCGCTGGCGGGCATCCCCGACGGCACGGACTGGTTGCTGCTGACGCGGAAGCGGGAGGGCGAGCAAGACTTCACCCCACAGAGCGGTTCCACGCACGAGGCGTTGAGAGCGGCGTTCGGGGAGTTGAGGGGGAAGTACGTGGCGGTGGGGGCGGCCCCGGTGTTTTCGGGGGCTGACGGGGAGGACGTGCAGTCGGCGCTGGTGCCGTTCCCGGATGGGAGCGTGCAGCGGGCGGAGGCTTATTGAGATAAGGATGTAGATGTTGCGGTCTCAGGTTGTCAACCGCGGCATGTGTGAGTCTATCTACTTGGACCAGTAGATGAAGCAAACGTACGAGAGTAAGGTCTTATCAAGAGTCTCAGACAGAGCCACTGATCCACTGATCCACTGCCATATGAACATTAACTACATGACTGGGGATGCAACAGCACCACAAGGCACAGGAGCAAAGATCATCGTGCATATGTGCAACAACAAGGGTGGGTGGGGGCGAGGCTTCGTGCTTGCATTGTCGCGTCGTTGGCCCGAGCCAGAGCGTGCATATAGAGCCTGGCATCGGGGCGCAGTGGCTATTCCGTTTGAATTAGGTCAGGTGCAGTTCGTTCAGGTTGAGGCTGACGTGTGGGTAGCCAACCTGATCGGACAGCACGGGGTCCGACCTCAGGGAGCAACGCCTCCAATTCGATATGAGGCTATTCGGAAGGGGCTGAAGGAGGTAGCCAACCAGGCGAAAGCCCTTGGCGCGTCGGTGCATATGCCGCGTATTGGAAGCGGTCTGGCCGGAGGCAAGTGGGAGGAAGTTGCTCCGATAGCACAGGAGGAATTGATTTCGAACGGCATAAGTGTAACTGTCTATGATTTACCAAGCTAGGTTCCAATGCCTGCGGCTGTCGTTTATGCCTTCGATTAGCTTGTTCGTGTCAACGAGGTCTTTCCAACCTCCAGCGGTTGCCAGAAAGGCATCCCGGTTGCCAGGAGAGCGTCTGGACTTCCGGACCCCGGTTCGCCTGGTGGCGCGTGCCGCTTTTACAACGACAATCCCATCCCTGGCTGCCTCGACAAGCAATGTCTCATGCCCATGCACGACGCGCTCGAAGAACCCGGCGACATCGCCAGCAAACTCGTCAAAAGGTATTGGGTGTTTCTGTACCGCCATGATAATGCTCCTTTATTGAATTGTGTCACCGTCACGCAAGGAGGTATGCCCATTGAGCGACGGCAACCCCAACCCCAACCCGCAAGCCTACTCCCCCGACCGCTGGGGCCAACCCGGCGCGCCCGTGCCCTCCGACATCCTGGAGCAGCTAGACCAGGACATCGCGGCCTCGGGCGGCGAGTGGCGGGAGCCTGTGGAGTACTTGGGGGCGGTGGGGCGCACCATGTTCGACCTGCCGACGAGCGAGGACAACACGGTCACGGTGCTCCTGCCGAGAGAGGAGATTGGCAAGGTGCCCTCGCAGTCCATCGTGAGGGTGCGCAGCGTAGGAGATGGGCGGGTGTACCTGGGCATCGTGGTCAAGGGGCCGTTTGCCGAGCCTGATGGGCTGCGGGGGGATGCCCCTATCGTGATTACCACGGCTGTGCGGGGCGGCATCTTCATGCCCCGGTACCACGGGCGGGTGCAGGTGGAGCTAATAGGCGAGCAGGTGGGAGGCGTGGTGGTGCCGCCGAGGTTGAGGCCCTTGCCCAACAGCCCGGTGTTCATCCTCGATACCGACGAGACGATGGACATATTGCGGCTTGGGGGCGATATAACGCTGGGCGTGCCGGTGGGCTACGAGCAGCTTACCGCCTCGGTGCCCTCCGACAAGAAGTCGGTGCTGCCCCGGCACCTCGGCATCCTGGGCACCACGGGCGGCGGGAAGTCCACCACCGTGTCGGGCCTCATCGCCAGCTTCCAGGGGGCGGGGGTCGCCACCGTGGTGCTCGACACCGAGGGGGAGTACACGCAGATTTACCAGCCCACCACCGACCCCACGATGCTTACGACGCTGGAGAAGCGGGGTCTTGAGCCTCGCGGCGTGAAGGGGATGAGGGTGTACCACCTGCAAGGCCGGACCACCACCTGCCCCGACCCGAGGCGCGTGACCGCCTTTTCGTTGCAGTTCGCCCAGCTTTCGCCCTACCTGGTAATGGAAGTGCTCGACCTGAACGAGGCGCAGAGCCAGCGGTTCGGCAAGGCTTACGATATAACCAAGCGCCTCCTCCGCCAGCTAAACATATTCCCCTCCAACGCCGAGGAGCGAGACGAGCTACTCGAGCTTGACGAAATGGAAACGGGCTACCCGCGCATGACCGTAGCCCACATGTACGACGTTGTGAAGGCGTGCGTGGAGGCGGTGTCGGGCGAAGAAGGCGACGGCAAGTTCTACAGCCCCGAGTTCAAGCAGGCCGCGAAAGAGGTGGCGCGGGCCGTGAAAACCGCCGACATCCCCTCGAACATAGCTAGTTGGCGGGTGGTGCAGGGCCGCCTGAGCCAGCTATTGCGCCTGCACATCTTCGACAACCCCAGGTCCGGGCCGCTCGACTACGCAGCCCTCACCCGCCCCGGCACGGTGTCGATCATCGACCTGAGCGACACCGACTCGCCCCAGATCAACAACCTGGTGATAGCCGAGTTGTTGCGGGGGCTACAGGGCGCTCAGAACGACAATTACAGGCGGTCGGAGCAGGGCGGGGAGCAGCGCCGGTTGATGATAATCGTGGAGGAGGCGCACGAGTTCCTGTCGGACGAGCGGATAAAGCAGATGCCGGTGCTTTTCCAGCAGGTAGCCCGCATCGCGCGCCGGGGCCGCAAGCGCTGGCTGGGGCTGTGCTTCGTGACGCAGCTCCCCCAGCACCTGCCGGACGAGGTGCTCGGCCTCATCAACAACTACATCCTGCACAAGATCAGCGACGCCAACGTAATAGCTCGGCTCAAACGGTCGCTGGGCGTGGTGGACGAGTCGCTGTGGCGGCGTCTGCCCAACCTCGCCCCCGGCCAGGCGCTCGTCTCGATGAGCAGCTTCGCCCGCCCCCTCCTGCTCAACATCGACCCGACACCCTGCAAGCTCCGCATGGTCGATTAGAAGAGGAGACGGAACCGCCAAGACGCCAAGGACGCCAAGGGCGCGCCAAGATTTGATTGTTGCTCTAAGTAAGAGGAGCAGGGTACGACATCACGTACCCTGCTCCTCTTTGCACCGCTTAAAACCCTCCTAATCTCTGCGTAACCTCCGCGCCCTCTGCGTCTCTGCGGTGAACCGTTCTTTATTCTTGGCGCGCTCTTGGCGCCCTTGGCGCCCTTGGCGTCTTGGCGGTTCCGTCTCTTGTTATTAGGGGCTGGGGAGGCTGGCGTCGGATTGCAGTTGGGTGAGGCGGTTGGCTATTTGGGTCTCGGTGCGGCTTTGGGCGGGCATGCCCCTTGTGGCAAGCAGCTCGGCCAGCCACCTGTGGAGGGCGGGGTCGTGGGGCTGGAGGCTCTTGGAGATCAGGGCGTCTCGCCAGGCCCTCGCGGGGTCGCCGTACTGGGCGAAGCCTTTGGAAGTGCGCAGGTACTCCTCCCCGATGGGGAAGAGCGTGCCCGCTCGCCTGTACGACTCCACGGCATCGCCAATCTCCCCCTCCGACTGCTCGACGGAGCCGCGCAACGTATAGACCGCCTGCTCAGCCATCCTGGTGGGTGGCTGAGAGCCGGACAGGAGGTCCACGAACGCCTCAACGCTGGGGCGAATATTGGCGCTGGAGGGTACTTCTCGCAGCACGGAAACGTGGTAGAAGCGGGTGACCTCGGCCCAGTGGGGACCGGACAGCAACTCGGGAGGCGTGTCGAACTGGTAGCTAACGACCCAGTAGATAGAGCCGCCGGCCTTGCGTGTGAAGAGCGCGGGGTCAACTATGCTGTAGGTGGGTGCGGGAGGTCTGTCTTTCCAGTAGAAGTTGCTCACCGTGGGGTCCCAGCCCGCGAAGATGATGGTGTCTTGGGGCGTGGCCCGTTCGGCAAGGTAGCCGGAAACGGCGCGCATGTCGGACCTGTCTACCACCTGCACGTCCGGGACCGTACCATCCAGGGCGTAGCGCAGGCCGGAATATGAGAGCAGGGCGAGCAGCAGGCAAGTAAGCGCGATGGCGGCGACTCTCAGGGACGCGGCAACACGCGGGAGGCGTCGGAATGCGCTCCCCAGCGAGGCAAGTGTGACCATGCCGTTGGCGACGAGCAGCAGGTAGAACGGCAGCACGAAGAGGGCGTACCGCTGGTAGACCACGTTGGTGGTGCCGAGCACCACGAGCACGCATGCCGGGAGCCACACGAACAGCAGGCAGAGGGCGATGCCGCTCCTGCGCCCGCGCGTGACGAGCGGGTAAAGCCCGGCCACCATGAACAGGAGCATGGCCGCGGGCGCGATGCGCTGAAGCTCCGAGACGCCGGGCAGCGAGAACCAGGACACAAGCTCCACAGGGGCCGTGAAGAAAGCTGTGGGCCTGAGCGCGCGCAGGTCGGGCGGTGTGCGGGGCACGCTCAACATGTCGAGGGCCATCGGCACTACGGCGAGGCCCACCGCCGCGAGTGAGAGGCAGGCGTAGAGCAGGGCGCGGGGCGCGGTGGCCCTGTCGCGCCGGGCCTTCCAGAGCACCCACGGGACGTAGGGGACCAACGCGGGGAGCACCAGGGTGAGCACGTTGTAGGAGGTCAGCACGTTGAGGACGGAGGCGAGGGCAAAGGCGGCCCACCACCTGGCTGTGCCGGTGCGCTCGGCGCGCAGGAGGCAGTAGACCGAGAGGGCCGTGAGCAGCACCAGGAGAGTGTAGGGGCGCACGTCCTGCGAATAGTTGAGGTGGATGAACGAGACGGCCAGCAGACCGGCGGCGAGAAAACCCTGAGCGCGGCCAAACATTTCCTTACCCAGCCCGTACGCCACAAGGGTGGTGAGGGCACCGGCGAGCGCGGAAGGCAGGCGCACCAGGGCCGCCGTGGTGGTGGGGTCGGCCAGCAGGGTGGTGACCCAGACGGTGAGATAGTGGAGGGGGGTCTGCACGCGCATCCAGCCGAAGCGGTCGGTGAAGAAGAAGCCGGGGCCGTACTGCGCGACCTCGACCGAGGCGATTTCGTCGAACCACAGGCTATAGCAGTCGAGGCAATAGACGCGCAGGCCCAGGGACGCCAGGAAGATGACCCCCAGGAGGAGCGAGGTGTAGCCTATAAAGCCGGGGGCCCGCCGGGCGGCGAACGCCTTCAGTTGCAGAGCCATTCAGTGCGAGACCTTCACGATTGGGCGCCGGCGGGTGCGTGGTACACGCACGAGCGTGCGATGCACCGGCCTACATGAAGTTTAGCACGGAGGAGGCGAGGTGAGCATGAGTAGTTGCGGCTAGAGGAGGCGTTACATAGGTACTAGGGTGCGCCTGTGGGGTGCGGTGTAGGTGACGCGTGGGTGTGAGGGACGCAGCGTTGTCATTATGCTATTTTAGTTGCCGGGCGAAAGCATAGGCTGTGTGGTATTGCTATCTATGGTTCGTAGCGCGGTCATCGCGGGTAGAGAGGCTATGGTGTGCCCTGCCGCCTTCTCCCTGTGGGTGTGCCCTGTGGCTAATGAAGATTAACAACTAAACAAGGTAATAGCCTGTAGGGGAAGGCCCTGTGCCTGCCCTTGTTGGAGATTTGCACATGGTACGCCAGCAGGAGGGCAGCCACCAGGGCAGGCACCGGTGCCTGCCCCTACATA
>DASVQO010000504.1:0-13664 GCA_036389075.1 Chloroflexia bacterium
TATGTAGGGGCAGGCACCGGTGCCTGCCCTGGTGGCTGCCCTCCTGCTGGCGTACCATGTGCAAATCTCCAACAAGGGCAGGCACAGGGCCTTCCCCTACAGGCTATTACCTTGTTTAGTTGTTAATCTTCATTAGCCACACGGCTTACGTGGCAGGGGTGAACCGTCGCAACTTAGTCGGCGGTGGCTCCGGCGGCTATTTTGCGGGGGGTGTGGTAGAGTTCGGGGAACTGCTTCTGGACCTCGCGGGCTATGCCTTCGGCGCTGAGGTTGAAGCGGTCGCGCCAGAGGGCCTGGGGGCCGTGGTCGATGAACTCGTCGGGGAGGCCGAGCATGCGAATCTTCGGCTCTTTGCCCCCGGGGCGCGAGTGGAAGAACTCCAGCACGGCATCACCGAAGCCGCCGGGTAGCGCGCCTTCTTCGACGGTTAGCACGCGGCTGAACTTGCCGATGCGCTCGGACAGCAGTTCCTCGTCGAGGGGTTTGGCGAAGCGGGCGTTGACCACCATCGCCTCGATGCCGTCCTGGGAGAGCATTTCGGCGGCGGCCAGGGCCGCGTGCACGGGGTTACCGTAGGCCAGGATGGCAACGTCGCGGCCCTCGCGGAGCACCACTGCTTTGCCGATGGGTAGCTCTTGCAGCTCCTCATCCATGGGCACGTCGTAGCCGTTGCCTCTCGGGTAGCGGAAGGCTATGGGGCCATCGTACTTGCAGGCGGTGTAGACCATGTGCTGCAAGTCGTTCTCGTCGGCGGGGGCCATGAGCACGATGTTGGGTATGGGGCGCAGGTAGGAGATGTCGAACGCGCCCTGGTGGGTGCGGCCGTCGTCGCCCACGATGCCGCCACGGTCCATCGCGAAGGCCACGGGCAGGTTTTGGATGCACACGTCGTGGATCACCTGGTCGTAGGCCCGCTGGAGGAAGGTGGAGTAGATAGCCACCATGGGCTTGATACCCTCGGTGGCGAGGCCGGCGGCGAAGGTCACGGCGTGCTGTTCGGCGATGCCCACGTCGAACATGCGGTCGGGGAAGACCTTGGCGAACTGGTTGAGGGAGGTGCCGTCGGGCATGGCGGCGGTGATAGCCACCACTCGCTTGTCCTCGCGGGCCGTCTTGATGAGGGCCTGTGCGAACACGTCCTGGAAGCGGGGAGCGGTGGGCTTGGGAGCGCCGGGCTTGCCAGGGGCGGCTACCGCGTGCCACTTGACCGCGTCTTCTTCCGCGAGGTCGTGGCCCTTGCCTTTGGTCGTGAGCACGTGGATGAACACGGGGCACTCGGCCTTCTTGGCGGCTTCGAGCACGTCGAGCAGGGCGCCCATGTTGTGGCCGTCCACGGGGCCGAGGTAGATGAAGCCAAGCTCCTCCCAGATCATGGTGGGCATGGCGAACTCTTTGATCGAGTCCTTGAAGTGCTTGCTGAGGTCGAGGATTTTGTCGCCGAAGGGCAGGCTCTGCAAGGCCCGCTCGGCGCGCACCTTGGCACCATAGTAGCGCGGGTCGGTGCGGACGTTGTACAGGTACTTTGAGACGGCGCCCACGTTGGGGGCGATGGACATCTCGTTGTCGTTGAGGATGACGATGAAGCGGCGGTTGGAGTCCCCGGCGTTGTTGAGGGCCTCGTAGGCCATGCCGCCGGTGAGCGCGCCGTCGCCTATCACGGCGATCACGTGGTTGTCCTCGCCTTTCAGGTCGCGGGCTACGGCCATACCGTAGGCGGCTGAGATGGAGGTGGAGGCGTGGCCCGCGCCGAAGCAGTCGTGCACGCTCTCCTCGCGAGAGAGGAAGCCGCTGATGCCGCCGTACTGGCGGATGCTGTTGAAGCGGTCGCGGCGGCCCGTGAGGATCTTGTGGGGGTACGCCTGGTGGCCCACGTCCCACACGATCTTGTCCCAGGGGGAGCGAAAGACCTTGTGCAGGGCGACGGTCAGCTCGACCGTGCCGAGGTTAGAGGCATAGTGGCCGCCGATGCTGTTGATGGTGGTGATAATCTCCTGGCGGACCTCCTGGGCGAGTTGTTCCAACTGCTCGGTGGAGAGGGGCTTGAGATCGGATGGGCCTGCGACTGAGTCTAAGATTCGTGTCATGGGTATCCTACGGGCGTATTGTGAATAATTGCACTAATGACTTAGTTTACCAACCTGGGCTAGCGCTGTCAATAGATATACGCGCTAGGCGCTCTATTGGTGCAGATTATGTGCCAGGGGTATTCTGGCGAACAGTGGGCGTGCTGCGTTTCCGAAGGCGGACAGCCAGGGCCGCGCAACTTATAGAACGCTGTGAGGGCCGGAAAGTTACACCTGGGGGCGAGCCGATGGGGATTATAACACATCGGGAGCGCGCTCTAGTGCGACTCGGCAGCCTAAGCAAAGGTCGCACGAGTCGCCTCAGCTAACATGCCTTACCTCTCACAACCTCCAGGCCATGAAGGATGCTCTTTCTATATGATACTACCGCCTGCACGTCGGGGAGGGTAAGCTGGGGGTAAACGTCTACGATTTGCTCGGCTGTGAGGCCGGAGGCCAGCAGGTCCAGTATAGCGGAGACCTGCACGCGGGTGCCGTTGATGCACGGCTCGCCGGAGCAGATATCAGGGTTGAGGGATATGCGATTGAGGGGTGAATACATCACGGGGCTCCGAATGGCGTTTCATGGAATGGGTGCGGGTATAGGGCTTTGGAAGGATGATAGGCGGTGGTGGGGGCTATTACAAGCACCTGGGTGTTTGACAGGTGTTTAGTCTTGTTTGTGGGTCAGGCTGTGGGGGTGCCCTGTGGCTAATAAAGATCAAGAAATTAGTTATCATGGTCGCCAGCCGACGCCCGGCGATTGAAATCGCGGGGCGTCGGCTGGCACCGTGTGTTGATTATTTCGCTAATGTTCATAGGTGGCGGTCCGAGAAGTAGCGAAGTCTCCTTTCGAGACTGGTGCTAGTCTGGGAAGCAGCGATGTGGCTTTTGCAGCGACCCTATTCCCCCATGTCATCCTGAGCGTAGCGAAGGATCAGTTGCCCGTTCTTGACCCTCACTTCTGAGGCAACACTGTGGCTCTAGCCGCCACCATCCCCAATGTTGTAGACTCTCGCCTACCCACCTGATCCTTCGCTACGCTCAGGATGACAGGGAGACGCTCAGGATGACAAGGGGGAAGTGGGAGGTGCTGTTGAGATGGGTCACAGCCGGTTATAGCGTTGATGACCAAACAGGCCACGTCATGTATAACGTGGCCTGTCTCGGGTGGTTGTGCGGGTTAGAGGTAGTCGCGGAAGCGTTCGGTGAGGGCGGGTTCGCGCAGCTTGCGCAGGGCCTCGGCCTCGATCTGGCGGACGCGCTCGCGGGTGACGCCGAGCATCTCGCCCACCTTTTCGAGGGGGTATTGATGGCCGTCGCCCAGGCCGAAGCGCATTTGCAGCACGATCTTCTCACGGGGGGTGAGCACTTTTTCGAGCGTGGTCTCAAGCTGGTCCTTGAGCAGCTCGTGGCTGGCCTCCTCCTCGGGGGTGGCCGAGTCGGTGTCGCTGATGAAGTTGTGTAGCTGGTTCTCGTCGCTCTCGTCGCCCACGGGGGCTTCGAGGGAAACGGGGGTCTCGGCAGCGCGGAGGATTTCGCGGATGCGTTCACCGGTCATGCCGAGGGCGTTGCCAATCTCCTCGGGGCGGGCGGGGCGGCCCAGCTTCTGCGATAGCTCCTGGCTCACCTGGGAGATCTTGCCCATCGCCTCGCCGATGTGGGCGGGCAGGCGGATCGTGCGGGCCTGCTCGGAGATGGCGCGCAGGATGGCCTGGCGTATCCACCACGTGGCGTAGGTGGAGAACTTGTAGCCGCGCGAGGGGTCGAACTTGTGGACGGCCCGCAGCAGGCCCATGTTGCCTTCCTGGATGAGGTCGAGCAGGGTGAGGCCGCGGCCCACGTACTTCTTGGCGACGCTCACCACCAGGCGCAGGTTAGCCAGCACGAACTTCTGGGTGGACTCCACGTCGCCATCGGCGATGCGCTGGGCAAGCTCAAGCTCCTGCTCGCCCTTGAGGAGGGGAGCGTGGCTGATCTCGCGCAGGTAGAGGCGCACGGGGTCGGTGACGAAGGTGGGGTCCGCCTTGGCGAGGTGGTCGAGGTCAACCTCGACGTCGGGGGAGGCGTCCTCGTCGTCCTCCTCGCTGATGTCGAGGGCGGTGCGGCCGGGTCGGAGGGGCACGCGCACGCGCGGGGAGTCCGCGTCATAGTCCTCCCGGTCCATGCGTATGGTACGCGAGGTATCCGCTTCGGGGTCGTCTATGGGCAGCGCCTCGATGGCGCTGGTGGCAATGGCGGCATCGAGCAGGGAGTCCTCGGCATCGGGGTCCTCTATGGAGTCGATTTCCATCTGCTTGATTTCGCGATAAAGCTTTTCGCCCTCGGGGCTCTCTTGCATCGCAATAGCGGTAGCGGCAGGCTCGGCGGGAGGCTCGAAGCCGGGGGCGGGGCCGAACATCACGTCGGCTACTTCGTCGTTGATTTTGGCCCGCTGGGACGAGCCGTTTCCGTTGGTGGCACGAGCGCCCTTGCTGCGACCGCTTGACTTGGCACCCGAAGCTTGCTCTTTGGGCGTCTCATCCACGCTGGCCTCGTCGTTGTTCTTCGCTCGTCGGGGCATGATTACGCTCCTTCTAGTAAAACCGGTTGCGCCGTTTGTATAAGCATGACAAACAGGAATAGAGTGCAAGGTCTATGCCACAGGGGAGGTGAATCGCCCGGTTGGAGCGGCAGTAATTACCCGACCTTCCGCGACCACCTGCTCGCCGCGGAGCCACACGCCTCGCACCGCGCCGAAAACGGGCATGCCGTCGAAGGGTGTCCAGCCACATTTGGTGTACAAAGTCTCGGAGGAAAGCCGCCAGGGGAGGTCCGGGTCGATCTCGATGAAGGTGTCCGGCTGGTCGGGCAGGTGGAATATGCGTTTGGGGCCGTGGTGCATCATCTCCACCAGTCTATCCAGGGTCAGGCGGTTGTGGCGCACGGCGGTGAGCACCAGGGGGAGGGAGGTCTCAAGGCCGGGCACGCCGAAGGGGGGACTGTGGCTCTCCTTCTCCTCTAAGGTATGGGGGGCGTGGTCGGTGGCGATCATGTCTATGACGTGGAGGTTGTTCCAGAGGGCGTCAACGTCGGAGGCGGAGCCGAGCGGGGGCTTCATGATGCCGAAACCGCGCAGGCGGGGCAGGTCGTCCTGGGTGAGGTAGAGGTGGTGGGGGGCGACCTCGCATGTGACGGGCAGGCCGCGCTCTTTGGCCTCGCGGATCATGGCTATCTCTTCGGCCAGGCTTACGTGGCATACGTGCACGCCCCGGCCGGTGGAGGGCAGCAGGTCGAGCACCGTAGCGAGGGTGCTGCCCTCCGCGTGCACGCACAGGGGCTTGTTGGCGGGCCAGGCCAGCATGATAGAGCGTATCGTGTCCGCGCCCTCTATTTTGAGGTCGCCGGTGGTGTGGTTGAGGTAGAGCTTCAGGCCCACAACGCCGGGTGCGACCTGGGTGTAGGTATGGAGGTTGGTGGGGCTAGCGCCGTAGAAGAGTCCTAGATCGCAAAAGAGGCGGCCTTGCGTGGCAGCAATCTTGCCGGAGAGCGCGTCGGGGGAGACGACGGGGCTGCCGTAGTTGTTGGGCATATCGACCAGCATGGTAAAGCCGCCGGCGAGGGCGGCCTGGGTGCCTGTGGTGAAGTCCTCCTTGTGGGTAGCGCCGGGGTCGCGCAAGTGCACGTGAGGGTCGATGAGGCCGGGAATGCGGATAGTGCTCATGGGGGGTTCGTCCTGTGGGGGTGGAGTTCGTTCCATTCTATCATGCCAGGTGAGTAGAAATGAAACCGCAAAGGCGCAAAGAGCGCAAAGGACACGAGAGAATAATGGTTGGGGTGTGGGCGAGCAAGCAAGCTCCTACGCAGAGGACGGATGAAGTAAAATGAGGCGAGGGAGTGGTAAAGTTGGCATCACTGGAGCGGGGAGAGGTGGATATGGAAGCGGGAACAAGTCTCAATTTGACGCACATAGTAAGGGTGTCGCGGGAGGGGAGCGGGGAGAGGGGCAGCCCGGGGCTGTTGCTGCTGCATGGGAGGGGGGCGGACGAGGCGGACCTGATGGGCGTGGAGGGGGCGCTGGACCCCCGGCTGACGGTTATCAGCGCCCGCGCGCCGTTCAAGCTGGGTTATGGCTACGCGTGGTACGGCATGGCGCGGGTGGGCAGCCCGGAGGACGAGACGTTGCGCGCCAGCCTGGGGGAGCTGCACGAATTCGTGCAGGGGATCGTGCCTGCGTACAGGCTGGACCCCGCCGGGCTGTTCGTGATGGGCTTCAGCCAGGGGGCGGTCATGTCGGCGGCCGTGTCGCTGACTATGCCGGGGCGGGTGCGGGGCGTGGTGATGCACAGCGGCTACGTACCGGTGGAGGCGGGGCTGGACTTCAAGGTGGAAGAGGCGGCGGGCCTACCCTTCTTCGTGGCCCACGGGCTGTACGACGAGGTCATCCCGGTGCGCTTCGGACGCGAGGCCCACGAATACCTGGGCGGGATTGGGGCCGAGGTCGCTTACCGGGAGTACCCCATAGGCCACTCCATCAGCGAAGAAAGCCTGGACGACCTCAGCGAGTGGCTGACCAACAAGATCAATGGGATCTAAGGAGACGGAACCGCCAAGACGCCAAGGACGCCAAGGACCACGCCAAGAGACGGAAACGCAAAGACGCAAAGACGCAAAGAACGCGCAAAGAGGATGAAGGTTTGGTTGGTACAAGGAGGAGCAAGGTATGTGATGTCATACCTTGCCCTTTTGCTTAGAACACGCTCATCTTAATCTTGGCGCACTCTTGGCGTCTTGGCGGGTCCGTCTCTTTCCCTCTAGAAGGCGAAAGGGCGAGGCGAGGTGCCAGGCCCTTTGGTCCTTCCCGTGGGGGGCGTTTAGTAGCGGGAGCCGGGGTTGGAGCTACCGGCGTTCATCTGGCTGAAGCAATCGGAGCAGTAGACCGGGCGGAGGCCACGCGGGACGAAGGGCACCTCGGTTTCTTTGCCGCAGTTGGCGCAGACGACCTTGGTCATGACGCGTTGGGGGCGGGCGTAACCGCTATTGCCGTAGTGGCCTCCACCGCCGTTCCCGTAGCTGTTGTAGCCGGAGCCATAGCTACTATTGCCGTAGCCGGAGCCTGAGGCCGCACCGTAACCGCCGCTGCCATAGCCAGTGTTGCCATAGCCGCTGTCGCCGTAAGCGGAATTGTTGCGGGCGGCCTTCTTGGCGGCCCGGCAGTTGGGGCAGCGGTTCGGCTCTGAGAAACCCTTCTGTGCGTAGAAAGCCTGTTCACCCTCGGTGAAGGCGAACTCAGCGCCGCAGTCGCGGCAGGTCATGATCTTGTCAGCCATTGGTTACGTTATGCCCTCCCATGTGACCGTAAAATGACGCGCATGCCAACCACATTGTTAGGGTCCAGCAGTCGGTGTATCCAGATCCAGGGCTTTCCGGGCGTGAGGAAGGGAACGCAAGAGCACCCGGCGTGATAGACCCGCCAGCTCTAACCGCACAGATTGTAGCACAGCTTGACACTATAATCAATAGGTCAATTCGGGAGTGCTATGGTGAGAGGAATAAGAACGGTTCACCGCAGAGACGCAGAGAACGCTGAGGTTACGCAGAGATTAGGAAGGTTCAGGCAACAAAGGCTGGCCGGTAACTTGTTTCGTCATTTTTGACGGGGTCCAGCATTGTCATCCTGAGCGCAGCGAAGAGCTTGCCCTGACCGCAGCCGAAGGGATCAGGTGGGTAGGTCAGAGTTTACAACGTAGGGGATGACGGCGGGTGGAGGCATAGGGGTGCCCAAAAAGAGAGAATCAAACACGGGCGGCTGATCCCTTCGGCTGCGCTCAGGGCAAGCTCTCCGCGTCTCTGCGGTGAAGTCCTTTATTGCTTGGGGCCTCTGTGCGGTGCCTGCTCTTTTCGGCTGCGCCAACGAGCTGCTCGATCGTCCCAGTAGCGGTCGAAGCCGGTGGTCCAGGTGTACTGAGTTGGGTGTCTGCCGATGGCTGCTTCTAACTCATCGAATAAAGCGTTTGTGAGGGCTGTTTCGCCGGCCCGGTCGTGCCGCGCGGGCGGGTCGAAACTGTTGCTCCATTCGACAGAGACCTGGCCCCTCTTGTCCCAGGTGACGCTGTTGAACACCACGGGACACTGAGCCAGGCGCGCCAGGCGTGCGGCGTGGAGCTGGCATGGGTAGCTGGCGTACCCAGCGAAGGGCCGCCAGTGGGGTGCAAGATCGTTTTGCCCATCTAGGATCAGGATGAGCATGGTGTTTGGGGTCGTAAGCTGGCGTGCGAGTACGACCGGCAGGCTCGGCTGGCCGACGTGGACGAAACGTACGTTTGCCCCGGCGCTGGTAGGGCGACCAACGAACTGGCGCTGAATCGGGCTAAGCTCCGCAGGCAAGCCGTGAGTAGCGGTGATGGAGGCAACCGGGTGGGTATCGAGCGCGCGATACGCGGCGATAGCGGCAAAGTGCCCCGTCACGAGAATGAAGGGCTTGCCTTCTCGCACCAGCCGTTCGAAAGGCCCTCTGTTGTGGTGGACCACGGGCCAGTCCGCGATCCTCTCTTTTCCATCCTCCAGCCGGACGACAATTACCGCCTCTCGGTACTTGTGCGCCTTCCAGGCGGCTGCCAGTCGAATACTCGACAGTCTACCCGTCCTGTATGCCGACCGCATGTAGGAGGCTACGTGCCGTCCGCCGGGGGTCATCAACGTCCAGAACAGGCTGGGAGGGTGTGTAGCAGCAAGTACCGCGCGCTTGGGAAGTGAGGTAACAGCGCGTCTCTTGAGCTTGCGGAGGGGCAGTTTCGCGGTCAACGCGACGAAACGGCTCGCCATAAGTCTTGGGTTGGCCCTGTATAAAGAAGGGGAGGACTTGACCACATTAGCTCCGGGTCCTATGTGATGGCTGTAGGGGTGGTAGGCCCAGCCTGCCGAGGCTGTAGCGTTGGATGTGGGGCCATTCAATTATACAGGTGCGGCTGCCTTCTTCCTAGAAACTATGTCGTTTCTGGGATGGCCGGACGACAATACTCAGGTCCCGCCCGTGTCATTTTGAGGGCGGCGCGAAATCTCGTCGTACGCCCCGGTGTTACTCTTTTCTCATAGGCTCTGTGCCATAAGAAAGGGGTTATTTGGGTGCTGTAGGACGAGATTTCTCGCTACGCTCGAAATGACATAAAAGGGGCTTTGGGTGCCCCCGGCTCGCGCTGTCAGCTTTGAGATAGGCTTGGGGTGAGGCTCAAGTGAGGCTTACCAGTCCCGCCACAGCTTCGAGGGCCGACATCACCTGGTCTATGTCGTGTTCGGTGACGAAGCCCATGTGGCCGATGCGGATGATTTGCTCTTTGTAGGCGTCCTGTCCGCCCGCGATGATTACGCCCCGGTCGCGCATGGCGGAGAGGATGGCGGAGGCGGTGAGGCCGGGGGGCACGTGGATGGCGGTGACGGTGCGGGAGGCTATCGCGTCGGGGGCGAAGAGGGAGAGGCCCATTCGGCGGACGGCGGCGCGCACCCTGTCGCGGAGGCGGTCGTGGCGGGCAAAGACGTTGGGGAGGCCCTCTTGAGTGATGAGGGTAAGGGAGGCATGCAGGGCGTAGAGGAGGGATACGGCGGGCGTGTAGGGCGTTTCCCACTTCTCCAGGTAGCGTTTGGCCTCGGTGAAGTCCCAGTAGAAGCGGGGCAGTTTGGCAGCGTTGTGGGCCGTCCAGGCGCGTTTGCTGACGGAGATCATGGTGAGGCCGGGAGGGGCCATCCAGGCTTTCTGGGAGGCGGTAATCGCGACGTCGATGTCCCAGCGGTCCACCGGGATGTCTACCGCGCCGAGGGAGGAGATGCAGTCCACCAGCAGCAGGGGGGAGGTACCCTGGGCGTCCGCTGCCTGGCGCACGAGGCGGCTCACGGCTGAGACGTCGTTTTGCACGGCGGTGGAAGTCTCGTTGTGGGTCACAAGCACGCCCTTGACGTTGGGAGTGGCGGCCAGGGCGTGTTGCAGCGCGTCGAGGTCGGCGGGGCGGCCCCAGGGGGAGGGCACGCGCACGACGTGGAGGCCGAACCGCTCTGCTATCTCGGCGTAGCGGTCGCCGAAAGAGCCTACCGTGACTGAGATGAGGGTGTCGCCGGGGGAGAAGAGGTTGGAGATGGAGGCTTCGAGACCGCCGGTGCCCGCGCCGGGGAAGATCAGCACGTCGTTTTCGGTCTGGAAGCCGAGCTTGAGCATGGCGGTAACGTCGCGCAGCAGGTCGTGGAACTCGCCGCCCCGGTGGCTGATCATATCGCGGTGCATGGCGTCGAGCACCTCGTCGGGGAGGGGCGTGGGGCCGGGTATCCTCAGTTGCATATACCCTCCATGCAGAACTTGCGCACGCGCTCGAAGAAGGGGCGGTACTCGGGCCGGTAGTCGGCAGCGCCCTCGCGCATGAGCATCGAGAAGCCTTTGATGACCAGGGGGCGGAAGCGCGGCTCCGAGAGCAGCTTGATGCAGCCCTCCATGCCCGCCGACATGACCAGGAGCGGGGCCAGGCTACTGCCGTGCAGGTAGATGGGCGAGACCTCGTGCACGGGGCCGCGGCGCTCTACCCCACCGTAGCCCACGAACATATCGACGTGGGGCAGCACCTCCACGTCCGAGGCACCGTCGCCGATGAACATCGTAGTGGCGTTGTGGGGCAGTTTCGACAGCACGTCCTGCTTGCCGCCGGAGCGCGACAGGGGGTTACCGGCGTCGAAGCCGGTGTACTGGCCGTGGGCGTCGAAGTGGAGGTCGTTGGCGTGTACGTGGTCGTGGGGCACGCCGAGTTCGTCGGCCATCGGCAGGAGCGCCTCGCGGTAGCCGCCCGACACCAGGCGCAACTCTACCTGGAGGTGGGCGAGTGCGGCGGCGACCGTGGCAGCGTCCTCGACCAGGGTGGAGGTATAGAGGTCGCCCACGGCTGCCAGGTGCTTGCGGTGCGGTTGGATTATGTCAAGGCGGCGGGCGAACACCTCCTCGAAGGGCACCTCTCCGCCCATCGCCTGCCGGGTCATCTCGGCCACCTCGTATGGCACGCCCACCATCGCGGCAAGCTCGTTGATGCCCTCGATCTCCGAGAGGGTGCTATCGCAGTCGAACACCACGCGGTCGAAGCGGCCCCAGCGATTGAGCAGCGGGGAGAGGTCGAACGGCTCGGGGGCGAGCACTTCGGGGTTGATGATGTGGCTGGGGTAGTCGCCATGCAGGAGGGCCTTTACCTGGGCCGCCACTTCGAGGGCCGAGTGCCGCATGGCTTCGTGGGTGGTGCCGCCCAGGTGGGGGGTGAGGATGACGTTTTTCAGGTCGAGGAGCTTGCTGCCGACGGGCGGCTCCTGCTCGAACACGTCGAGCGCGGCCCCGGCGATAGCGGCGGTCTTGCAGGCATCGTACAGGGCGGCCTCGTCTACTACCTTGCCGCGAGCGCAGTTGATGAGGTAGGCGTCCTGGCGCATGAGGCCAAGCTCGCGGGCCCCGATCATGTGGGTGGTGATGGGGGTGAGGGGCACGTGGAGGGTGACGAAATCGGCCTGGCGCAGCAGGTCGTCCAGGGTGAGCATGGGGATGCCGCGCCGGGGTTCGACGAACGGGTCGTAGGCGACTACCTCCATGCCCAGCGCCTTTGCAAGCTTGGCGACGTGCGAGCCGACCTTGCCCAGGCCGATGACGCCCAGCGTCTTGCCGGCGATTTCGCAGCCCATGAAGTGGTTCTTGCCCCAGACCCCCTCATGCAGCAGGTCGTGGGCCTGGGGGATGTTGCGGGCAAGGGCGAACAGCAGGGCGATAGTGTGCTCGGCGGCGGCGCGAACGTTGCCGTTGGGCGAGTTCACGACGGCCACGCCATAACGGGTCGCGGCGTCGATGTCTATGTTGTCAACGCCGATACCGGCGCGGCCCACCACCTTGAGGACGCCATCGCGGGCGGCCGCCTCAAGCATCTCGGCGGTGACGGCCGTGCCGGAGCGGGTGATGACCGCTTCGTACTCGCCTATTTCGCGTAGAAGCACGGTGGGGGACAGCCCCAGCTTTACTTCTACGTCAAAGTCTTCGCACAAGAAATCTATGCCCGCCTGGTGCAGCGGCTCGGTGACCAGTATTTTCATCTAGGCAACCTCCGTGGAATGTCCGTTACGAAACGCCGATTGCGGATTCTCCATCGTGACCCGGTCGCCATTGACCTGTGTGGGTGGCTCGACATTCGTGGTTAAACAAAAACGCCCGTCCTCAACTCGAGGACGAGCCTTAGCCCGTGGTGCCACCCTGGTTCGCCATGATGTCGCCATCACGGCCTCTTCGAGTGCTCCGGCGGTTGGCCGACACACTCTAGCCCTGTAACGGGGGCTTCCGGCGCATCTTAGTCGTGCCTACATGATGTTACACGTTTCCGAGCGCGGCTACATCGAGGGAAAGTTCGATGCACAATCGCCGATTGCTATGCCTGATGAGGGTATGATAAAACAAGTGTGGAAGGGGTGTCAAGGGGTTTATGCACATTATCCCGTGCATTGGTAAGTGTCCGCTTTAAGCCCGTTTGCACTGCCCTTTCAACAATCATGTGATAGCTGTGTCGAAAGAATGCTCGGGCTGGCAAACCGGAAGCTACCAGCTTATCAAAGTGGCCATGCGAGAAAGCCAGTCGAAAAAATGCGACGACTGGCTAACGCGGTGGATAGTAGTTGCCCGCTAACTATGATGAAGGTCATCATCGTATTCCCGAGAAATTAGCTGCACGCTATCGTGCTCAACAGGAAGCGCCCATTTTGTCGGCTCTTCCTTTGCAAGTTGATCAGGTGCTGTCTCGACAACATTCTATGAGTAATTGGTTGCCTAGCCAGCATAGTCACAATTTCACAGGGTGGCTTCGTCCTCCCTACTACGTGAGGTTAGCAGCAGATCATATTTTGGCGGTCAGTCCTCCCAGATGAAGATCCTAGCAGGAATTTTACCAGTTGGCGTGCCAGTTCTGTGTACTTATTATAACATATAATCAACTACAGATTTATATATTTGCTTGCATAATCAAATAGGATGTTATATACTGGTCCTATCATGTCACGCCTTCACTTCGTCGATGCGGTAGCCTTGAGCCGAGCGCCGGATTTCGGCTCTATAGCTGCCTGTGAAACGCTCCAAACTTGGCTTGGATTGCCACAGCACCTACCGTTCATCATTGACGATGATGGCATTCCGATACGGTCTGTCAATAGCTGGTTGTCACAACTACATGCCGATGGCTCGCTTTCCTCCTTAACATGGAAGGCATATGCGCAGGACTGGCTGGACTGGTATAGGTTCCTCGACAATCGAGGAATTGATCCCTTGTCGGCAACAGGGGACCATATTAAGCATTATCATTCAGAGCGCAGGATAGGAGTCCCGGATCTAGACAGGGTACTGGAAGCAACCAGCTGGAACCGTATGGTTGCTTCCCTCGATTCATATTATAAGTGGGCACTTCAGAAAAAGTTGATTGAGAGGGTCCCCTTTACATACAGGGAAGTTCGGATTCACACCGGTCAAGGCGGCTCGGCCAAAGTAGAGCGAAACATGGCAAAGGAGAAAGGTGCACGGCAGCATGCAACGTTAAAATGGCTCGAAAAGGATTACCTTCGTACTTTCTTAGATGT
>DASVQO010000505.1:0-5054 GCA_036389075.1 Chloroflexia bacterium
CCTCGTATTGCTTAGCATACTCGTCCACCAACGCCATTACCGACTCAGCCAGGCGCTTCGTGTGCTGGCCGCAGTTAGTGTAATTGGGGAGCAGCCCAATGTAGCCGTGGCCGTAGCGTTTCTCGGCTTCTCGAAAGGCACTCAGCAACGCAAATATGGTACTTCGTGTGAAGACAGGTGCGCCGGGCGCGCGCTCCTGCTCAAGCAACTTGTGGGCGATACCCGCATACCGTCGGTTCGCTATCACCTTATGTGACGGGGAGGCCCGTCCGAGACGCTCTCGTCCTTCGGCGGTGAGGGTGGTGTGCTTTTCAAGGCTACTGCCCTGGGGCACGATAAGCTTCTTATCCAACAAGGTATAGAAGCTCTTTATGTCGAGTGGTCGCATCTGGTCGGCGGACAGCAGCGTGATTTCCGTGTCTGTGATTCCAACGACCGTCCAGGGGTGCCCGCCCCATAACACACCTTCCCCGTGGGCAATGTTGAGCATGCTAGGCGTGCCGCCTGTAGGCCACACAGATGGTGTTTGGAGCAGAGAGTAGGCTTCGGAGGTTGCCTGGTCCGTGTAGACGTGAGCGTACTTAGGCATGCTCAAGCGCTCGCGATACAGATCTACAAACAGCCGTGTCTGAACAAGGAGGATGTTGAGCGTATCCATCACCTCACCCAGGGCAAAGTCAACACCCGGCTCGGCTTCGATGCGCTTGCACAATTGCTCAAGCGTAATGCCCTGCTCTTGTCCTACCAGGTCAAAGGCAAGTTCATAAATCTGCGGGTCTGCGACAAGAGGCTCCAGGACCAATTCGTCGTTCAGCCATCGTACAGGGCGACGAAAGTAGTCGTCGAGATAAGTAAGGTTGTCCTGGAGTTCCCAGTTGATGTTCGTGCTCGACCAGACCTCGTAGTCGAAGCCGAACTCGGCGGCCGCCTGCTGGCCGGGCGGACAGTGCCACTCTCCGTCGGGCGTGCGCACGTACCGGTTCGGCATGCTCTCGCTCAGCTTCACAAGCTGAGCTTCGTCTTTGCATTCGACGAACGCAATGCCGTCACGCTTTATCTTGAGGAAGTCGGGCGTGTGATATGTCGCGTAGTTGCGACCGTTGCGGAGCAGGTACGTCAGCTTTATCGGCCTCGGCTGGTCAAAGAAGGCAAGCACGTTTGGATCGTGCTCCATCTGGACGATGCAGGGCAGTTCTACCTTGTGGCTCTCGAAGCGAATAGTAACACCGTTCTTGCGGCTTGGAAATATGCCCGTGACGTTGGTAGTGCCGCCCCGGCTGACACGGGAAGGTTTCTCCCGAGCGGCGTCGATCATGGCACGGGCGGCTTTAGCCAGGTTCCGTGTCTCGTATAGTTGCTGGAATTCTTTGGCATTCATAACTGTGGTTCCTCACCCTCCCTACACTTCAATACTTTACTTCTATCTACTATCTGGCTTAGCTTCTCACTCCCGGTTGCCTCTCTGATACATTGTGTAGCTGCTTTATTGTTCCTTGCTTTTATCGCCAGGCGTCCTCCGGATCGTCCGCTATCGCACTACCCTACCCACACGCCGCCTCGCTGGGAAGCTTGGGAGCAGCGCTGCAAACGCAACACGGCTCCCACAGGCCTCTTGTGTACTCAGCAGGTCCAGTAACTGTAACAGCCCACCCACCGATCATTCACGAGCGCAAAGACCTGGTTGGTGCGGGCGAGGTCGTATCGCACATTGACGTAGGTGCTAGATTTCTCCGCCCGGTGCAACTCTGCGGACCAGTAATAGCGGCCGCCTACCCTGATACCGCGGGGACCTACCTTCACTGCAGTCTCCCTGAAACGGCCCCCGAACTCGGTTCCCTCAAGGAGACTACCGCTATTCCCGGCCTCCCCCTCAGCCACCCAACAGTCAGCCAAGTCGCTGGCCTTCAACCGAGATACCGAGCGCAACGGCTGAATGGAACTCGGTTGGCCCTTGTCCAGCCGCAGTCTCCTCACGGGCATGCGGAGCGGGGGTGCGTGTCCGTAATCACGCGCCAGCTCCTCATCCACTGCGCGTAAGAAGCGCTCCGTCGTAGCGCGAAGGTTCATCTGGCGAGCCGGAGGCGGCGTCACTAGGATCGAGCCATGGTGCGCCAGGAAGCGTTCCAGCTCGGTGCTCCGGAACTCGGGGCTTTTGTCCACCAGCACGCGGCGGGGGAGCCTGCCATAGTGGCGCAGCACTCTGAGAAGCACTTGGATAATGCTGTGGTGGGTGGGTCGCTTGTAGGACCGGAACTGTGCGATGAGGCCTAATACAGGGCTGATGGCCGTGGTGCGCCAGCGGCGAATTGCTTTAGGACCGCCTTCCCGGCTACGTGCTCCTTCAGCAAGCAGCGTGAAATCGATCTGGACTGTATCCAGAGGATACTCAGCGCCCGCAGGCAACAAGGAGCAAGAATGAGGGCAGACCCCAGCATGCGAGATGCGACCCCGTGCGTGGGGGCCAGCATCAGCCCACCCCTTGTGGGTGTTAAGGCCATTGCCTTTGGGCTGTACAAGGCGTTGCGCTACAACTCTGCGGAATACGCGGTAGCTTTTCGCCGAGAGACCTACGTTTTTACAAGCTTTGACATATTCCCTGTAGACAATGTGGCCGGCTTTGTCGGGGTGTCGCACAGTCATGGCCCGTACGAACACGTGCCGTTTCGTCATAGAGCTGTCAGGCGCAGGAGAGTCACTTCCGCTCCCGCGTAGCTGTTCAAGATGTGTTTGGAGGTATGCGGCAAAGTGCGCGGCCAACTCTAAGCGCTGCGGCGGCTTGCCTTGGGCCTCGACAGGTGGGCCGGCAAGCTGCTCAACGGCCCCTGCCGTGCTCCCATCAGTCTGCATGCTCTGGTCCAGGCGCGTGCTGTTGGGCGGGCTTTCGGGCTGCCCGACTTCGCACGGGCGCATCATACCTTCTTGTGCGTCCGCCGGAGCCGGGTAGTCTTGCGCCAACGGGGCCGAGGGAAGCTCCACGGCGGACACCTTGGCTGAAGATTGGTCCGTGTACACGCGCACCTGGTCGGCAGCCGAAAGCCTCGCCCCCAGTAGGTCCACGTACAAACGCCGGGACGCAAGCATAACGTACACAGCATCGACCAGAGGTTGGCCCATGCCGACCTCACCTACAACCTCGATCCTCTTGAGCAGGTCATCGAGCCGGATGCCCTGATACTCACTCACGATGTCCTCGATGAGAGTAGCAACTGACCCGTCGGCCACTGCCGCGCCCTCCTCGCGGTAGCGTGATAGCAGGTCCAGGTTAGAAGCAAGGACCCGGTTGATCTCCTCAGTCGAACGCACTCGATAGTACAGGCCGTACTGGGCCGAGTACTCCTCTCCCAGCGGGCAGCGCCACACTCCGTCAGCGAAAGCATAGCGTTGGGGCGTGGCCCTCGCCCGCTCCGTAAGGGCCTCCTCATCCAGCCACTCTTCCCAACCCGCGCCTTCCGCTCCCAGACGGAAGGTATTCGGCACCAGCCGCTGCGTGTGAGCTTCGCCTTCGGGGGAGTTGTAGCGGTACTCCACCGGGGAAGGCGCGGGCCATAACTCGTAGGTGGTTTCGTCAGCCTCCAGCATCAACTGGAAGGCACGCTCCACCTGGCTGTAGAATTGCTCGGCACTGGGTTGCCCGTCCGGCTCACTTATATGGTGACGACCCTGAGTGCCGGAGGATACTTCAGCGGGGGGATCCTCCTCGCCACGTGCCATACAGCTGTCACGTATATGGCTCACCACCTCCCTAGTCGCTTCCGGAAAGTTATGGTCGTTGAAATACTGTTCCAATTGCCCTGCGCTCATCCTAAACATCTTGTTTACACTCCTTCAGTAGATTTAAAACTCAAACACCCTCGCCTGCTGTCTTTCGTACTCCCATCAGTGCCTCTGCTATTCGGTCCCGGCTATGCGCACCTCGCTGGTAAGCATCCTGGCTCACTAGGAAGTGCGCCATCGTCAGGTATCGAACTGACAACTCATCGCTGCTCTTGGCGGTGGTGTTTCACCGTTCGCCGTTACTGACCACCTAATGCCGTTGTGCTCTTAAAGGCTGCACTAAGGCGGTCTCGCTCTGGCCCTCGGCTCCTGTGAGCCGCGCCTACTACCGGTATCCGGGTCGAAGTGGACTCCGCTACCGTGTAGAATTCCCCGGTCTTCACGCGGCACTAAAGCGTAAACGCCTGCGACACTTCTCGTAGCAGCACCAACTGCCAGTGCGGCCCGGCCCCTCAGTTTGTACCGGACGCTGTCCGGTTCATGGTCCCTGTGCTGCAAAGCCAGCGACCCAGGTTGTGCCCGAACATACTTTGAGGTTCCGGCCGCCGCACTACATACGCGAGAAATCTTGTTCCCTGGCGCATATACCCGGTCAGCACTGGTTCTGCGGCCAGCGGGCGTAAGTCTGCCTTTCGCTTTGTTTTGCGCTTTCATCTTCAACTCCAATCCAATCCTTACTTGCTCGGCTATCAAGCGAGGCGGACGCCAAGCACCAGGTCAGACAGAGCGTCAATCACGAGGCTCACGTGCATCCGACCTGCGTAGGCGCAGCCATCAGCGTCAACCAGCATTGCATCGAGCAAAGCAGAATCACACTGGACAATAGACACCTGAACAGGCACCCGGTACGCAGGTCGGCGCACATAATGGCAGGCCTCTTTGGCATCTAGTTGCGTGTTGTTCCTAGTGTGCTTTTCTAACTCCCGAGGTCCTGCGCATAGGGCACTACCAAAGGGCTGATCGCGGCATGCGTCTCCTTGTACGGGCTGCTTGTGCATATGTGGACGATACTTCATCTCTCGAATTCTCCTCTTGTAATAAATTTTCAATTGCGGTTTATGACCGCACCAGTCAATTTCTTTTGCTTTCCCGCGGAGAGTCGCAATCTCCCTAATACAGTTGTACATACAATTTGAACGGGACCGCCACTTCTGCAAGGAATTGGTCAAAAGTTGTCATTCCGCGTAACACTTGTCCTTCATCATGGGGAAAACTCTTCCTCTCATTCGCCATAGGCTTAGAATGAACTTGATTATTTGGTAGAGGTTAACCATGAGCGA
>DASVQO010000506.1:0-12301 GCA_036389075.1 Chloroflexia bacterium
AAATCGACGGACTGATTTAGAATTTAGAATTTAGAATTTCGGATTTGCTCAGATTCCAAATAGATTCTAAATTTTAAATTCTAAATTCTAAATGGAGGAATACATGGCTCAGGATGATAGTCGCTGGCAGGACTTGATGAAGATGCAGGAGTCGGCAAACTCAACCACCAACGCCGCGTCGGACCAGCCTTCGGGCCAGTTCAGCGGCGACGACATAGAGTTCGAGTCGTTCATGTTCGACCCCGGCACCGGGCCGCTACCCACATTGGGTAGTCTGAACACCGACCCCAACATGGGCGTCGTAACGGCTGTGAACCCGCTGGCCGCCGACCTGGCAGCGCCGCGCACGGGAGGCACCGGACCCTTGTCCGCCCCGCCCCAGCAGCCGCCCGTCTACGTTCCCGCCCAGCCCGCTCAGCCCGTCCAGGCGGCGCCTAGCTTTGATTTCGCGGCCGAGGAGGTGCCACTGCCTCCATTCCTGGGGGCCGCTGAGCCTCAAGCCCAGCAGTCTGAGCCGGAGCCACCACCGTGGGCTGCTCAACCCTCGGAGGCCGAGCAACCGTACGATGCCCCTCGCGCCGCTGCCCCTCGCGGCACCGGACCGCTGGGCCTCGGCGCGCATAATACAGGTACGAACCTGGCGGCCCGCCTCTCGCAGTTGCAGGGGGAAGCAGGGCAAGCTACCACGACACCACGCGGCACGGGGCCCCTGGGCATGCGCCGGGGCACCGGCCCCCTCGGGGGAGTACCAGCTTCCGGCATCGAGCCTCTCGGCACTCCCGCCGCGGCCTCTAACGCAGGTATGCAGGGTGGGAGCCAGGGCACCACGCCAGGCCCGATCAACCCGGCCTATTTCAAGTCGCCTACCGGCCCCCTCAGCCAGCGCATGCGCACCGGCCCCCTCAACGCCGCCAGCCTGCGCCCCGAGCCCGAGCTGGCACAGGAGCCGCAGCAACCGCAGGAGCGGGCGCAGGCACCCACCGGCATGTCGCAGACGGGTAGCACGCTGGGGGCGTTCGGTACCTATATAGAGCAGACGCAGAACGACCCCAACACCTGGAATGATGCCACGCTCTCCTCGGTGGAGGACTTCAGCCAGGTGCTGCTCGCCCTGTCCGGCCTCCCATCCAGCCTGCCGCCCGTTATGTCGCAGGCCCCGCTCGCCACCATGAGCGCGAGCACGGCGGTACAGGAGCGCACCGAAACGACCCAGGAGTGGGCCGGGTTGCCGTTCGAGAACGCCTACAGCGCCTCCACCGGCCCCGCCCTCGCGGAGCCTGCCACCACCGAAGTAGAAGAAGCCCCCGTGCCGGGCTGGGGCGACATGACCGGCGCGCCGCCTGAAAGCAGCTACACCAGCGCATATGACCAGGTCTCGGCCCCCGGCTACGACGGACCGCAGATTGACCACCTGGTCCCGCTGGAAGAGGCTGAAGGCCAGGGCGCGGCAACCGGCGAGGCTACCACGGACGTGGTTGGCGGCCAGGTGTCGGGTGATGCCCTCGAATTCGACAGCTTTATGTTCGATGGGGGCCACCCCAGCCAGGTCCTCGACCCGGCGACAGTAGATACCCACGAGCCTCAAACCTCGGTGTACGGCGTCGAGTCTTACCTGCAACCGCCCGACGAGTTCGAGGTGGAGCCTATGCAGTACGGAGCCGCGCCTGCCTCTACGCACGATGCCGCAACATACGACCAGGCGGTGGAGACCACACCGGCGGAAGCGCCCGAAGCGCAAGCGCAGGCAGATGCGGAAGACGACCGAGGCCCGCTGCCCTTCTGGCTGCAAGACACCTCAGACCTGGAGGCAGTTGCCAGGCAGGGGTATGTAGACATCGGGCTGGGTGCCAGGACCGGGGAGGACGAGACCAGCGAGGCAGCGGCGATGCACACCGCTGAGCCAGTACCGACGCACGCTGAGTTCGAGGCTGTAGCCGAGCCTATAGCCGCGACTGAATACGGCGAGGAAGCTGCCACGGGACCGGCCCAGCCGGCTGCCGACCAGCGCACGGCTGTGCCCGCCGAGCTTGAGCCGGTCGCCGTGCAAGACCTCTCGGAGGAGACTGAGCTAACGCCGTTCGATGCGGAGATGTTCGCGGCACAAGTTGAAACTGAGGCCCCGCAGGAAGTGGCGGAACTGGAGCTGGCTCCCACGTTCCAGGGTGAAACCGGCCTGGAGCCGGCAGCCGAATTTGAGGCCGAGACCGGCGTCGAGATGGAAGCGGCAAGCGCAACTGACGCGCCCGCAGGCGACCTCGACTACGCCGACCTGCCTCCCATAGAGCCGTTCGACTTCACGTCGCTCAATATAGCGCCGGAAGAGGACTCCTACGGCTTCAACACCGAGGAGCTACTGGGCGTGCTGCCGAGCAATCGCGACCCGATGCGCGCCACCGCCAACCTGGACGTGCTGGCCGACATCTTCGACGGCGCACCCATCGGCAGCGCGGAGGACATGTCCACTTTCAACACGGCGGCTGCCATGGACGCCAGCCAGGCCACGCAGAACCTGCAGCGGACGCCCGCCACACCCACAACCCCTGCCGGGCCGCCGCTATCGCAACTGACCTCGCCCATCGCCTCGTACCTCGAGTCGGGCGAAGAAGAAGCCGAGGAAACGGCCACTCAGTCGCAGTTGCAAGCACAGTTGCGCGCTCAGTTGGACGCGCAGGCGCAAGCAGCCACTCAACCGGCACCGGCCGTGGAAGAAGTGGAGCCTGCACAGCCCACACAACCCGAGGCCCCGCAACCCGTGAGGCGGGAGACAGGCCGCCTGGGTGGCGGGTGGACCTCGGCCGTTACCACTACCCTCTCCATGGAGGGACTGGACGATAGGTTCGAGGTAACAGAGGTCGAGTCACTGGAGACGAGCATGCTCGCAGAAGCTCCTCCTGTTGCCCCTGTTGCCCCTGTTGCCCCTGTTGCCGCACCTGTGGCCGCAGAGGCCGCGAGCGTGGAGCCTGCGGCCGCCGCGCAGGAGCCTACCGCAGAGACCGACTTCGAGATAGAACCATTCGACTACACGCAGCTTAAGCTGGACGAAGAGCAGGAGATACCCACGGGTATGCTCGACCCCAGGAAGGCGAGGCGTCCGGGCACGACCGGTGAGCTAATATCCCCCGACCGGGGTGGCTCGCTCTGGACCGAGCCTTCGGCCGCGTCCGACGAGGCTGAGGACGATGACGATGCGTGGCAGGGCACCGAGCGCGATACCTCGCTCTTCATGTCCAGCTCGCCGCGTCCGACGGACCGGGGCAAAGCTACCGGCTGGCTGACCGACGATGCTACGGCCTCCCCTCCCCCCGCCGCACAGCCCGCACCCGCTCCCGAACCGGCACCCGAGCTTGAGCAGCCCGCCGCCGAAGTGCAAACGGACGCCAGGCAGGGCAGGGGGCGCAAGAAGGAAGCGGCCGCGGACAGCAGCGCGGTCAAGGCCCGTGTGTCCTGGGCCGACGCCACCTCGCCCAGCCTGCCGACCCTGCCCGCCGACTTCGGCCTGGTTGGCAAGACCACCGGCCCGCTGGAGGGAGAGGAACAGGACGAGGAAGATATTGAAGCCACCGTGCCGCAGTCGAGCAAACAGACGAGGGCCTTGAAGCCCCCGCCTGAACCTGTAACCGAAGCGCCGGACCTGCCGGATGCAGAGCCTGCGCCTAAGAAGTCGCGGGGCAAGGCTGCCGCCCCGGCTGCCGGGCAAGCTTCCGCGGAGGCTCCTGCGGTAGAGATGGTAGAAGAACCTGAGCCTGTGCCTGAGCCTGTGCCTGTGCCCACTCCCGTCGCACCTGCACCCTCACCCGCTGCCGCATCCGCGCCTGCCGCACCGGCCGTCACGCCCTCGCCTACGCCCGCGCCGTCGGACGTGCCCGAGTACACGTACCAGCCGATGCAGGGCCAGCCCGACGCGCAGCAGGTGGAGATGCCGAAGGTGGGCGCTGGGCGCAGCATGTACACCTCCGGCCCGTTGCCTGAGCTTGAGGGCTTCGAGGCGCTACGCCAGCTAGTCGAGGAAAACCCCGACGACATTGGCGCGCACATGGCCCTGGCCGCGGGCTACAGCCAGCTAGGCGACCTCAACACCACGTTACGCGTCTACCGCCGGGTGCTGCGCAAACGCAACATTCCGGCCATGTTCCTCAGTCTCATCGCCGAGGAGTTGAACGACTACGAGAGCGACATGGAAGGCAACGCCCACTACCACCAGGCACGCGGCGACCTCTACATGAAGCAGGGCCGCCACCAGGAGGCCATACTGGAGTACAACAAGATCAAGTAGGTCGTGGCCGCTTCAAGAAAAAGGCGCTGGTATCGATACCAGCGCCTTTTACCGTGTGTAAGACCCTTCCTTCGGCACCCAGCGTAGTCCATACTACAACTGCATATGCGCCAACAACCGACAATCCCCGCAAAGGACATTTAACTATGCGACTCCCGGACCTGCAAGATGACGCTGCATTAGAATGGCTTGTAGCTCAACAGGCTGTAGAGGACCAGCTCAACAAGAGCGAGGTGGTAGAAGCGTTCAAGCCATGCCGTGCTATCGAAGTTTATACGGACGGTTCGGCCCCGATAACTAACCCGGGAGGACCGCTTGGCTTCGCTGCGGTAGTGGTGGGTTACGCGGAGCCAAGCAACGTGTCGGGGCAAGACAGGCCGGGACCGTGCGCCCGGCTGGAGGTGGGGGGCTTCGTAGCGGCCCGTACTTCAGAACCCAAGACGAGCAACAACAGGGCGGAGATTGCCGCCGTGCTGGCTGCCTTCGACCTTGTGAGAAAGCTTGGAGAGCACGAAGTAGCCCCGCGACAGGTTTACGTCTGGAGCGACAGCAGCTACACGGTAAACTGCGGGACCGGCAAGTGGCAGCGGAAGAAGAACACCGACCTGTGGACTGCCTACGACGCGGCCCTGAAGTCGGCAGAGCAGGCAACGGGTGCGAGCATCAAGCTAGGCTGGGTCAAAGGGCACGCCAGCAACCAGTACAACGGCGCGGCGGACGAGCTTGCCACCCTTGCCGCCTTCAACTTCGATGAGGTGGCCCACAGGCGCTTCAGGGCGGCCCAAATCGCCACGGGCCGCGAAATCCCGGGTGAGAAGCTGTTGGCGCAGCACGGCGCGACCCTCGAAAGCAAAGCCAGCGACGCACCGGCCCCGGATGGCAGCACTGACTCCTCCAAAGCAACCGCTTTGTACGAGTGGCTGCCGGACACCGACTACGCCGTGCTGCTGCTGACGCAGATGGAGGGTGGCGGGCAGCCGGGCGCGGGTAGTGGCCCATGTACGGGCACCTACCGCCTCACCACCAGCAAGGGCCACAGCCACCAGACCAGAGTGAAGCACCGGGGCAACCATCTCCCGGACGAGGGCGAGTACCTGACGCTGCTGTCGGCCCTGGACGACCTCGCCGGGCGCATCAGGACAGCGGGACGCGACCCCGGCAAGTTCACCCTCACCATCTTCAGTGGGCGCGAGCTTATGGCAAAGCAGCTTACGGGCGCGTACCAGGTGAAGTCACCCCTGCTCAAACCCCTCTACGAGCGGACGCGCGGCCTCTTGGGCCAATTCAGCAGGGCCGAGATAGTGATGAAGCCGAGCGCGGTACTGAAGAACGAACTGAGATAGGTCCAAAGCCCCTGAACAACGGCCCCTAAACCCGTTATAATTAGGGGCTATGCAGCAAAACGCCTCACAAGAAAACCTCCCCCTCCTGGTCGTCGGCCTGGGCAACCCGGGCTCAAAATATGCCGCTACCCGCCATAACGTCGGCTTCATGACGGTGGACGAGCTAGCGCGGCGGCACGGGCTGCGTTTCTCCACCAAGCAAGCCGACGCGGAGATCGCGCGCGGCGAGCTGGAGGGCACCCGCGTCATACTCGCCAAGCCGCAGACCTTCATGAACAACAGCGGAAAGGCGGTGGGTGCCCTGGCCCGCTTCTACAAGCTGCCTGCCAGCCGCGTGGTCGTCATCTACGACGAGCTAGACCTGCCGGTGGGCACCATACGCATGCGCGAGAAGGGGTCGGCCAACGGGCATAACGGCCTCAAGAGCGTAATCCAGCACCTCGGCACGCAGGAGTTCCCACGCATCCGCATTGGCATCAGCAGGCCCGCCATCACCGACCACAAGCAGATAGACTGGGTGCTGGGCCGCTTCACGAAGGACGAGCAGGAGGTGATGGACGACACCATCCCCCGCGCGGCCGAGGCGGTGGAAGCCATCCTCACGCTGGGCATGGAGCGGGCCATGAACAAGTACAACACCAGGGAAGAGCAGGGCAAACCCACCTCCAAGCCCGCACCTGAGCCAACCCCGCGAGACCTGGCGCAGCGTATAAAAGAAGCCGAGTCCCCAGCCCCCGCGAAGCAGGAAAGTTGGGTAGACAAGATACGCCACATCATCCGGGAGGAAGCCAAGTGAGATTTGGGATTTTAGATTTCAGGTTTTGGATTTTAGATTCTCGATTCTCGATTTGTCCTTATCCAATCCAAAATCCAAAATCGAAAATCCAAAATCGGAGGCCCCGATGAGCCTTTCGGGACTGCTGCCACTGCTGTACGACCAGCGCGGGTATGGAGCCGTGGCGCGCGCCGTGGCGGCGGGCGATAACGCCTGGGCCGAGGCCCCGATGGACGCCGCGCGGCCTTACGTGCTGGCGGCCCTGCACACCGACGTAACGGCCCCGGCCAGCCGCCCCATGATCGTGGTCGCCCCACGCTCCGAGCGCGCCCGCCAGCTATACGAGGGGCTGCTTGCCTACTCGCCTCCCGGCACGCCCATCCTATTCTTCCCCGCCCCCGACCTGCTGCCCTACGAGCGCATTGCCCCAGACCCGACCATCACGGGCGAGCGGCTGCGCGTTATCTCAATGCTGCACCAGCCGGAATTGCGTGGACAAGCGACGAGGGACGGCGCGCAGATGTCAAGCTCGATAGCCGCCGCCCTGCAAGAGCTTGTGCAGCACCCATCCACAGGCTCCCAGCCACAGGCACCTATTATCGTTACGTCAGTGTTTGCGCTGATGACCCCTACCCTGGCACCCGACGATTTGCGCCACGCCATGCGCGTAATCAGGCGCGGCGAGCGGGTGGTGATGAGCGACCTGTTGAGCCACCTTGTTGGCCTGGGGTACGAACCCGCCGCGCTAGTGGAAGAGCCGGGGCAGTTCGGCAGGCGCGGCGGCATCGTGGACCTGTTCCCGCCCACCTCCAACCTGCCCATCCGCGTGGAGTTCTTCGGCGACGAGGTAGAGTCTATCCGCCAGTTCAACCCGCTTACCCAACGCTCCGAGGGCCAGGCCAACGCCATCGTTATTACCCCTTCCTGCGAATTGCCCCTCTGGAAACACGAGCGAGCATACGAAAGCCTGCGTGACATAGACACGGCCAACTTGCGCGAGGAAGTGCTCGAAGAATGGCGCGACCAGCTTGAGAAGACCGGGCGCGGCGAGTGCTTCGAGGGGCAGGAACTGTTCGCTCCCTTCTACACGCAGCCCCTGGCAAGCCTGGCCGACTACCTTGCCGCGCTCCAGGGCACCGGCGACCGCAACGGCAAGCCGCCACTGCTCGTGCTTGACGACCCCGAACTAATACGCCTGGAAGCCTCGGAGATAGAGCGGCAGGCCGCGGAGCTTTACCGGGGTTTCATCGACAACGGGGAACTGCCCCCCGGCCTCCAGCAGCCCTACCTCACCTGGGAGGAGATTTCGGCGCACGGGCGTGGGCTGCCCACCCTCTCCATCGGTGGGGGCGCGGAGGGGGCCATCGAGGCCCCGCCCTTTAGCGGCACCAGGCAGTACACGGGCAGCATCCCGAACGTAATTACCGACCTCAAGGAATACATAGCCAACAGGTCGCGCATCGTGATAGTCTCGCAACAGTCGAGCCGCCTGCGCGAGTTGCTTGAGGACGAAGGCATCTACCCCACCCTGCGCAAAGGCAGGCGGCCCGACGACCTTCATGCCGTGCCGGGCAACCGCAACATCGTGGGCGTGGAGCCGGTGGCGCTGTCGCAGGGTCCGGGCGGGCTGAACGAGGCGCTGCTGGCCCCTCCGTCGCCGGGCACGGTGAACCTGCTGCAAGGCTCGCTCGCCGCCGGGTGGCAGCTTATGCAGGGCACCCACGCCGACACCCTGCTACTCACCGACATGGAGCTGTTCGGCCGCTCGCAGACGGGAGTGCGCCGCGCCACCGGGCAAGCCCGCCGCTCGACCTCCGACGCCGCCACCATCCTGCGCGAGAAGATGCTGCTGGAGCTGAAGCCGAGCGACTACGTGGTGCACGTAGAGCACGGCATCGCCAAGTTCGGCGGCCTTGTGCACATGACGGCGGGGGGTGCCGACCGCGAGTACATGCTCCTCCTCTACGCCGAGGGCGACCGCCTCTACGTGCCCGCCGACCAGACCGACCGCGTGGCCCCCTACATCGGCGCGGGACCGCCCCCCGCCCTCCACCGCCTGGGCACCGCCGAGTGGTCACGCACCAAGCGCAAGGTGAGGGAGGCCGCCGAGCTACTGGCCCGCGACCTGCTGGAGCTATACGCCAACCGCGAGGCCGCCGGGGGGTTCCAGTATTCGCCCGACACCACCTGGCAGTACGAGCTTGAGGAGAGCTTCCCCTTCGTGGAGACGCCCGACCAGTTGCGCTCCATAGCCGAGGTCAAGACCGACATGGAGGAGCCGCGCCCGATGGACCGCCTCATCTGCGGCGACGTCGGCTACGGCAAGACGGAGGTGGCCTTGCGCGCAGCCTTCAAAGCGGTCATGGACGGGCGGCAGGTGGCGGTCCTGGTGCCCACCACCGTGCTCGCCCAGCAGCACTTCAACACCTTCACCGAGCGCCTGGCCGCCTTCCCCGTAACGGTCGCGATGATCTCGCGGTTCCGCTCCCGGCAGGAGCAGACGAAGATAGTGAAGGACCTGGCCGAGGGCAAGATAGACATCATCATCGGCACGCACATGCTCTTGTCGAAGTCGATACAGTTCAAGAACCTCGGCATGGTGGTGGTAGACGAGGAGCAGCGCTTCGGCGTGCGGCACAAGGAGCGCCTGAAGCAGCTACGCGCCGAGGTGGACGTGCTCACCCTCTCGGCCACCCCCATCCCGCGCACCCTCTACATGGCTATATCGGGGGTGCGCGATCTCTCGCTGATAGAGACCCCGCCCGAGGCCCGCCTGCCCATCAAGACCTACGTGACGGCCTTCCGGCCCCAGCTGGTGCGCGAGGTGATACTGCGGGAGCTTGAGCGCGGCGGGCAGGTCTTCTTCGTGCACAACCGCGTGGAGACGATAGACAAGCTGGCCTACGAGCTTGAGGCCCTGGTGCCCGAAGCCCGCTTCATCGTGGGGCACGGCCAGATGCATGAAGACATGCTCGAAAAGGTCATGCAGAAGTTCGTGGCGCGCGAGGCCGACGTGCTCATCTGCACCACCATCATCGAGTCGGGCCTCGACATACCCAATGCCAACACCCTCATCGTGGACCACGCCGACAAGCTCGGCCTGGCGCAGCTATACCAGCTAAGGGGCCGGGTGGGGCGCGGGGCCAACCGCGCCTACGCCTACTTCCTCTACCACGCGGGCCGCAAAGTCACGGTGACCGCCCGCGAACGTCTGTCCACAATAGAGCAGGCCACCGAGCTAGGCTCGGGCTTCCGCATCGCCCTGCGCGACCTGGAAATCCGGGGCGCGGGCAACCTCCTCGGCCCCGAACAGAGCGGCCACGTCGCCGCAGTCGGCCTCGACCTCTACACCCGCCTGCTAGCCTCCGCCGTCGAGCGCGTCCGCTCCGAACGCAAACGGGCCCAAAGGACCAGCACAACCGACGACAGCAACGTAATCACACCTCCAAATCCAAAATCCAAAATCCAAAATCCAAAATCCGAAGAGCCTCCCGCCGTATCCATCGACCTGCCCATTACCGCGTTCCTGCCGGAGGACTACGTACCCGACGCCGCCGTGCGCCTGCGCCTCTACCAGCGCATGGCCGCCAGCATGACCCCCGCCCAGGTGCGCGACTTCGGCCGCGAGTTGCAGGACCGCTTCGGCACCCTGCCCGAACCCGCCTCCAACCTGCTCGAAGTGGTGCGCCTTAAAGGGCTCGCCATCACCGCCGGGGTGGAGTCGATTCGCGCCCTCGCGGAAGAGTACCTCATCGTGGTGCCGGAGGACATGCCGATACCGGAACACGTCCGCATGCGCCTGCAACGCAAGCACAAAGACCTCCTCAAGACCAGCCCCCACCAGGTGCGCATCAGCCGCGCCCGTGCGGGCGACAAGTGGCAGGACGTGCTCACCGAGGTGCTGGAGGAGATGGGCGAAGCGGAAGGCTGAAACACAGAACGTGCGGGGGCTTGCTAAGAACGGCGGTTAGGTATGTTCCGGCTTAATTCCGCGGCCAGCGGTGGCCTCTGTCATTCTGAGCGCAGCGAAGAATCTAAAGAAGCTGGCACTGGGAGGCTATTGAACATCACATACTATGGTGCTGACGTTCAACTCAGGGACCATGCCGGCACCTTAGATTCTTCGCTGCGCTCAGAATGACAGAGGCCACCCCTGGCTGCACCCCTCTAACAGCTTCCAGAGCGTTACTGCTTGGGTGGGAGATCAACGGTGAACATCGTCAACGTCGGCTACGACTCTACCAACTACTACGTGCTGGCAGACACCCTCCCCCGCCTGCTGGTTGATGCCGGCTGGCCCGGCACCCTACCCAAATTCCGCCACGCGTGCGATCGGATGGGCGTATCGCTCCACGACGTCAAGCACTTCCTGGTAACCCACTACCACCCCGACCACGCGGGGCTGGCGCAAGAGCTAAAGCGTCTCGGCCTCAAGCTGATCGTGGTTGACACCCAGGTCCCAGCCATCCCGGTCCTGCGCAGCTATACAAAGCCGAGAGATAATTTTGTCGATATAGAACTCGTGGACAACATCGTGCTCAGTGTGGAGGAGAGTCGCGCTTTTCTAGCAGGTATTGGCATCCAGGGTGAAATCATCAGCACACCGGGGCATTCGGATGATAGTATTACCTTAGTTCTCGATGAAGGTGCGGCCTTCACGGGCGACCTCACCCCGCTCGTGATGGTGCCCGAAGATAGCGAGAACGCAGCATGGCAGAGTTGGGAGAAGATTCGGTCCCTCGGTGCGACGACCATCTACCCCGGACACGGGCCGCCGGGGAGCATATAGACTGGTAGCGCCGCGGCCTTGCGAACGCCGCCCAGCCATCCGGCCCGAAATAAAGAGGCTATTCTCCATGACGCTAGCGGCAGCACTGGTACTGAGTTTGGCGGCTATAGCCGTGTGGGCCATGCGGCTGCGCATGCGGACGCTCGAGCGCGTGCCCCGGCCCCACCGGCCCTTCTGGAACGCCTTCTCCGCCGGGCTGGCCCTGCTCGCCATAAGTGCGGTCTATCCCCACATGGAGCGCGCCACAGGGTTGGCTATCGTGCTCCCCATCGCGGAAGCGGTCAACGTGGCAGGGTTGCTCGCGTGGCTGGTCGCCGTGCTGCTAGTCTGCCGCTACGTGCCTCTCTCGGTGCGTGCCGGGTTGCTGCTCGCGGCGGTGGCTATAGTAACGGTGTGTGCCGTCCTGCTGGAACGTGGGACGGGGGCGCTCGAATGGGCAAAAGACGCGAGCGGCCTCGACACGAAGTACGCTGCTGCCGCTACGACCGAGGGCGGGCTGACCTGGAACGTGGCGTTCCTGGCCTCGGTGCTGGCCCTGGGCGCGGCCATCGTCCTGGTGCGCTACCTGGCCGAGGGTCCGTTGCCCAACTCCCACGCTTTAGCCTTCGGCGCGATGATAGCGGGCCTCCTGTACTCCGGTTGGGACTGGCTGGGCGCGGGGCAAAATGAAACCCTGGTGGCAAGCGGGCAGGTGATAGCAGCCGCGTTGGGGGCAGGCGCGGTCTACACCGGCATACGGCGCGGGCGGCGGGGCGATATGCCTTCCGAGGACAGGAGCGCATGGCGGAGCACGGCACCCTGGCTGCCCTTCGTGGCGGGGTTGGCACTTGTGCTGCTGGCTTTCGAGCCTGTAGTGCCGTCCTCCTTCCTGCGCTTCTACCCTGCCGAGACCGTCTACAATCGCGGGGTAGTGTTCGTGGGGTCGGTGTTGGGCATGCTGCTCGTGCTGGTGCGTGGGGCCGCCGCCACGGTAGAGGCCGAGAGGCTGAGGCACAAGCATTCGCAGCTCGTGGGCCAGAAGGAGGAGTACGTCAGGCTGGCAATCAGCGACTCCCTAACCCAGTTGTTCAACAAGGGCTACTTTGAGTACAGGCTCAGGCTGGAGTGCGACAGGAGCCGCC
>DASVQO010000507.1:0-7008 GCA_036389075.1 Chloroflexia bacterium
TCCTTCGTTAGCGCGGTACTCAGGATGACAGGGTAGTTTGGGGTACTGACTATTCCAACCTGCGGGACTTTGCATTGGCCCCGTTTACCAGGCCGCAACCTTGTCGAAAGCCAAAGCTTACCTTATAATGTAGCCTACACAACCGAATACACGCACCGTTAGCGGCGATGAAGGAGAAGGGGTTGCGAGACGGCAGCCAGGGAGTGGGGCCTCGAAAGAGAGTGTGAGCCTCACCTGTGCGGCGCAACCTGGGCGCTCTGGAGCGGCAACGGCGAAACGAACAAAGAGGGCACGCGCCTAGTGTGCCAAGTAGGGTGGAACCGCGGGAGCCATATACCTCTCGTCCCTATGCCGGAAACCGGCAGGGATGCGGGGTTTTTTGTTGCGCTCGAAGTGGTTAGTGGTTAGGGGCTAGTGGTTAGAAACAGACGAAAACGCAAAGACGCAAAGACGCAAAGAACGCGCAAAGCTTAAGGATTGTTTGTACGCTTGTCACTCAATACTAACCACTAACCACTAGCCACTAACCACTTCCAGGAGGAAAGAGATGGATACCAAGCAAAGGGTTGACATGGACACGATAGTTTCGCTGTCGAAGAGGCGGGGGTTCGTCTTCCCGTCGAGCGAAATATACGGCGGCTTCTCCTCTACCTGGGACTACGGGCCGCTGGGCGTGGAGCTGAAGCGCAACATCAAGGCCCTCTGGTGGCGCGACATGGTGCACCGGCGCGACGACATCGTCGGCCTCGACTCGGCCATCCTGATGTCGCCCCTCATCTGGCAGGCCTCGGGCCACGTCACCGAGTTCACCGACCCGATGGTAGACTGCAAGAGCTGCAAGCGACGCTTCCGGGCCGACCAGGTAGAAGGCGACCGCTGCCCCGAGTGCGGCGGCGAGTTTACCGAGGTGCGCCGCTTCAACCTGATGTTCAAGACCTTCGTCGGCCCCGTGGAGGACGAGGCGTCGGTGGCCTACCTGCGCCCCGAAACGGCCCAGGGCATCTTCGTCAACTTCTTCAACGTGCAGCAGTCGATGCGCCGCAAGCTGCCATTCGGCATCGCCCAGCAAGGCAAGGCGTTCCGCAACGAGATCACCCCCGGTAACTTCATCTTCCGCACCCGCGAGTTCGAGCAGATGGAGATGGAGTTCTTCGTCAAGCCCGGCACCGACGAGGAGTGGCACCAGTACTGGATAGACACCCGCTATGAATGGTACCTCAAGTACGGCTTGAACCCCGACCGCCTGCGCATAAGGGAGCACGCCAAGGAGGAGTTGGCACACTACGCGAAGGCCACCTCCGACGTGGAGTACAACTTCCCCTGGGGCTGGGCCGAGCTTGAGGGCGTCGCTAACCGCACCGACTTCGACCTGCGCCGCCATTCCGAGTCGAGCAACAAGGACCTATCCTACTTCAATGACGAGACCAACGAGCACATCGTGCCCTACGTCATCGAGCCTGCCGCCGGTCCCGACCGCATCGCCCTCACCTTCCTGGTGGACGCCTACCACGAGGAGCCGGACAAGGAGGGGACTCGCGTGGTGCTGCGCTTCCACCCGGAAATTGCCCCCATAAAGGTGGCCGTGCTGCCCCTCTCCAAGAAGCTGGCCGACAAGGCGCACGAGGTGCACGGCATGGTGCGCCAGTACTATATGAGCCAGTACGACGACACCGGCTCTATCGGCAAGCGCTACCGCCGCCAGGACGAGATCGGCACACCCATTTGCGTCACGATCGACTTCGACACGCTGGAGGACCAGGCGGTGACGGTGCGCGACCGCGACACGATGGAGCAGGTGCGCGTGCCTATCACCGAGTTGCTGGGCACGCTAGGCGGCATGCTCAAGCTGGGGCTGTAGTCTGTCCCAGGCGTGGGGAGATTGTACAGACTAGCTTTCAGCCCGGAAGGGGGAACTATGACTTCGAGCTTCAAACGAGTGGCGATGTTGGCCGTATTAGCTATGGCCCTTGCCGGCTGCGATACAGGCACCGCCACGCCGACCACCCTGCCAACGTCTTTACCAACGGCCCAAGCAGTTGCCACAGCGACCACCCAACCCGACAGCGGCGAGCAACCCCCGTCAGAGCCATCGCCCGCGCAACGGCCCGCCACCACTGTGCTGCCCGACAGCGACCCTATCAACCCCGTAGACCGCGTACCGGAGTTGGGCAGCAAACCGACGCTGCCCCTTACTCCCCCGGCTACACTCGTCACCGGGGAAGCCAACCCCACGACGGCGCCCGGCACCGGCGCGGAAGCTACGGACTGCACACCCACCAGGGCGGACGCGGAAGGCCCCTTCTACGAGCCAAACGCACCGGAGCGCACGTCTATCGGCAAGGGGCACGTACTAAAGGGCGTGGTGCGGTCGAGCGCCGGTTGCCAACCTATACCGGGAGCACAACTGGAGTTCTGGCAGGTGAACGACCGGGCCGAGTACGACGACGACCACCGCGCCACCATGTTCTCCGATAGCTCAGGCGCGTACAGCTTCGAGAGCAACTACCCCCAGCCTTACAGCGGCAGGCCCTCCCACATCCACCTGCGCGTCACAGCCGACGGCTACCAGACCCTCACCACCCAGTTCTACCCCCAGCAAGGCGAGACCGAAGCCACCTTCGACATCGTGCTGGTGGAAGATTAGAAGATTAAACGAAATCGCCAAGACGCCAAGAACGCCAAGATAACGCCAAGATTAAGATAAGGGCGTTCTAAGCAAAAGGACCAGGGTACAACACTATGTACTTTGGTCCTTTTTGTACTCTCTAAACCCTCATCCTCTTTGCGCGTTCTTTGCGTCTTTGCGTCTTTGCGTTTCCGTCTCTTGGCGCGCTCTTGGCGTCCTTGGCGTCTTGGCGATTTCGTCTTTAAACCTAACGGGAATCCTGACAAGAGGTGTCAGGATGGGTCTGCTACTATATGGTAGTTGTATGGAACAGCGGCGGTTGTGGCGTTCCGGTTTCACACGGAGGTGCGTGCTAATGTACCCACTCGGCGGCGATCCTCGGAGCTTCTATTCCCGGCAGAGCGACATCACAGACCCCGGCAGGCAGGTGCACTTTTACGCGGACCTGCCCTTCGACGCGCCCCGCCTCGCCCGTACCGTCCGGGGCCTCATCAGCCATGCCAACACGAGCAAGGCAAGGGGCGCAACCATCGGCGGTGAGGAGCGGCGGGAGAGAGGTGTCCGGCGGGTCGAGTCGCTACTGGGACGCATGCAGGAGTTGGATTGCACGACGGTGGCCGAAAGCCGCTCAGGAGAGCGGCGGGTTGCCGGGTGCAGCCGCGACTACGCCGTGCTGCTCGCCTCTATGCTGCGGCACAGGGGCATTCCGGCCCGCGCCCGGTGCGGATTCGCCAGGTACGTGGGGCCGGAAATGCACTACGCCCGCTGGGTATGCGAGTACTGGCGCGAGCGGGAGCAGCGCTGGGTCATGGTGGACGCCGAGATGCTGGACGAGTCCGAGGGCGAGCGGCACCCCATCCGTTTCGACCCCCTCGACGTGCCGCATACCCAGTTCCTCACTGCCGGCAGGGCCTGGCAGATGTGCCGCATTTGGCGCGCCGACCCACGGCGGTTTGGCCTCCACCGGGACGAGTGCGGCCTGGCTTACGTCGCCTCTCAACTCGTGCGCGACCTGGCGTGCCTGAACAAAGTCGAGATGCTGGCCTCCGACACCTGGGAGTTGGCCCACAGCGCCTTCGATTACCTGTGGGACCGCGACCTGCGCCTCCTCGATCGCGTCGCCCGCGTCACGCTCTCCGGCAACGAAGCCTTACCCGAACTGCGCGCCCTCTACGACCTTGAACCCCGCCTGCGAGTGCCCGCCGTCATCAACACCTACCTCAACGACACCTTGCAGGCCGAATACCTGGTCGCGTGACGAGTAAAGAGACGAAAACGCAAAGCATGCCCTGAGCGCAGCCGAAGGGACGCAAGGAACGCGCAAAGAGGATGAAGGCCGGGATACGTACGACTTGATACTTGACCTCATGACTGACCATTGACTACTTCCTCAAGAGGAGCACACTACTTGAAATACGCGGTAAACCTCCCCATTTTCGAGCGGTACAGCGAGGCGCGCTACCTGGCCGAGTTAGCCAGGGAGGCGGAAGAGGCGGGGTGGGACGGCTTCTTCCTCTGGGACCACCTGGCGACGCCCTGGGGCGACACGATAGGCGACCCCTGGATTTCGCTGGCCGCGATAGCGATGAACACCACCCAGTTAGAGCTTGGCCCGATGGTCACGCCCCTGCCGAGGAGGAGGCCCTGGAAGGTCGCCAGGGAAAGCGTGGCGCTCGACAGGCTCTCCGGCGGGCGGCTCATCATGGGCGTGGGCCTGGGCACCACCTGGCACGAAGAGTACGATTACGTGGGGGAGGAGTTCGACTACAAGGTACGTGCGCGGATGCTGGACGAGGGTTTGCAGGTGCTGACCGGCCTGTGGGGCAGCGGCTACGACAACCCGTTCAGCTTCGAGGGGGAGCACTACAACGTGAGGGAGGCCAGGTTCAGCCCCGGCCCCGTCCGAGAGCCGCGCATACCCGTCTGGGTGGCGGGCACATGGCCGCGCAAGGGGCCGCTCCGCAGGGCCCTACAGTGGGACGGCTACTTCCCTATGATGCTGGACGAGCAGGGCAACATAGCCCAAATGACCCCCGCCCACATCCGCGAAATCTCAACCTACATCAAGGACCACCGCGAGGCCGAGCGGCCGTTCGACATCGTCCTTGGCGGCGTAACCCCGGGCGACAACCCCGCCAGGGGTGCCGAAATCGTGGCCGAGTACGAGGCGGCGGGCCTCACATGGTGGCACGAATCCATCACCCCCGACCGCTGGGGAGGCTGGCCCTACCCCTGGCCCTTAGAGCAGATGCGCGAAAGGATACTGCAAGGCCCACCGAAGGTTTGAGGGAGATAATGCCCCGTAACGTGTCCAGCCTGGTCCTACTGTAACGTTGCATGGTCCAGGGCGCGTGCGATGGCTTCACGCAGGACGGCCTGCTCGCTCGTGGCCGCATCGCCACCAGTTAAAGCCTTATCTTCGAGCAAGCCATCGAGGGTCTTTACAGCTTCCTCTCCGCCTATCGCTCCTATGGCCTGGGCGGCCATGACGCGCAAGTCGGCGTCGTCCCACGTATCAGTCACTATCTTGGAGAGAGGTACTACGGCGAGCGAGTTCTTCAGCCTCCCCAGGTTCCGGACCGCCTCGATGCGGGTTGGGTGATCGTTCTGCTTGAGCATGCGTATCCAACGTACCGTCTCGCGGTTGGCGGGGTCGCGCTCGGCGAAATTGAGAACTAATTTCTCTCCCCGGACCCCAACCAGAACGGCGACAAGCACAGAGCCACCGACTGTGACGAACAAAAGTATAGTGCCTGCCGATTGCAGGGGAGCGATGCCGCTGTCGCCCAGGGCCAAGGCCCCAAATAGCCCCGCCGGCACAAGATGAAGAAACGCCACAACGACCAGGTTGAAGCTAGCAAGGGACCTATTGCCTAAGACATATATGCCGAACAACAACGAGGGGAGAAGCCCCAAATATGTTACGTACCAGGGCAGATTGAGCAGGAGAACGCCAAAATAGGCAATCCAGGGCAACAGAGAACCATAGCTGCCAAAAGCTGATAGTCGTTCGTAGCTCTTATCGGACATTACTCCCTCTCGGCCAGATACCGGATCGACACTACCGGTAGCATAATGCTCCCCAGACGACAATATCAACCGCCGCCCTTCTCGGAAATCATCCTGACCACCGCCTTGGCGCTCCCGCCCGTGTAGAACGCCACTATGCTGGCGGCGGCCCTCATCACGCTCTCGCGCAGCTCCTGCGGCTCCAGCACCTCGGCCCCCGTGACCAGGCCGAGCACGCTGCTGCGGGCCGCCTCGAAGCTCTCGAACGTCAGGGGCACGATCAGGCTGCCGTCCTCGTCTGTGCGGCCCTGCTCCATAATGATGGTGCGCACGCCCTCGCCGTAGATGTTCGGCAGCATGGGCACGATGTCGGGGGCTACGCGCAGCACGACACGATAGCGCGGCAGGCGGGCCTCGAAATCGACGCACCACGCCTGCCAGAACGCCGCCAGGTCGAAGTCCTCTTCGCGCTCAAACTCCTCGCTCGTCACCTCGGCGTCCGTAATGCGCGACACCCGAAACACCCTGGTCTCTTGCCGCGCTTCCTGCACCTGCGACACCCGGAAGGCGGGCTTTTCGCGTAGCGGCACCGCCACCAAATACCAGATACCGGCCTTGGCCACAAGCCCGTAGGGGTTGACATAGGTCCGGCTGCGCGCCCCGCTGCTCGCCCGGTACTTGATGATGGCGCGGCGGTTCTGCCACACGGCCTCTTGCAGCGGCTTGAGGAAGGGCACCGCCTCGGCGGGCTGAAACCAGTGGGCCGTATCGACGTGCACCCGCCCCCGCACCCGCTCGACCCCCTGGCGCTGCACGGCGGGGAGCGATGCCGCCAGCTTGAGCATCGCCGCCTCTATCGCCTTGTCCAGCCCAAGCTCCGACAGCGGCCCCGGCACCACCGACATGAACAGCCCGCGCACCTCCACCTCGGTCAGCCCGGTCAGGTCGGTGCGGTACTTGTCGGGAAGCAACACGCCGCCTCCCGGCCCCCGCTCCGCCAGCACGGGCACCCCTGCCGCGTTCAGGGCCTCCAAGTCGCGGTAGATGGTGCGCTCCGAGACTTCCAGTTGCTCGGCCAGCTCAGCCGCCGTCATCCGCCCCCGCGCCTGCAACAACATCAGCAGCGAGAGTAAACGGTCTGCCCGCATGTGACACCTCCGGTCAGTCTACAGACGATGGACGATATGAGACGAAAACGCAAAGACGCAAAGAGCCTGCCCTGAGCGAAGCCGAAGGGACGCAAAGAACGCGCAAAATTTGAGGATAGCTTAGAGTAGGTAGGGGCACTATGCAAAGTGCCCTCACCTGGCATCTATGTTCCAACGGGAGGACCAAGCCCGGCCCATGTCATTTCGAGCGCAGTGAGAAATCTC
>DASVQO010000508.1:0-11977 GCA_036389075.1 Chloroflexia bacterium
GCTCAGGATGACAGGGGGTATTTTGGTTCTGTCTCTTCAACATGGTACCCTCTCGTCCTGGTACGCCGCGACCTCTCACGTCACCGCTGGCTGCGGGGGTCGGGCCGCGTGCTGGGGGAGGAGAGGGCCGGGGCGTAGGCCGCGCCTGTGCCTTCGTCAATCGTGATGCGCGTGGGGTCGGCGGGCAGCTTGTCGATGCTGAGCCACAGCACGTTCGCCTGGATGGCCGAGGCGTTCACGTACTCGCCATACCGCTCGCTAATCAGGCTGCGGGCCTTCACTATCTCCTTGCCCGTGACCAGGCTGCGTATCTGCTCCTTGAGCGTGGGGGTGAGGGTGAAGTCCACGCGGGTGCTGGCCGACGTGCTGTACGTCACCCGCCCCTGCGCCGCATCGAGCGCCTGGAACGTGGGTGGCTCGTAGTGTATCGTGCTCTCGTCCAGCACCGGGCCGACCGTGACCGGCATCATCGCCACCTGGTCGCGTATCGCCTCCACCACCGCGTTCTGCACGTCGCCCTTGTTGTAGCTGAACGCCTGCACCGTGGTGGTGAGCACGACGCTCACTGCCTCACCATCCTGGTCCGCGTTCAGGCTGGAGCTTGATGTGACCTCCCCGAACTTGAAGGTCTGGGTGATCAACTCGTGCCCCTGCGGCACCTGCGACAGCAGCAGGCCCATCGCCCGGCCCTGGTCGAGCGCCTTGGCGTTCAGGTCGGCCACCAGCCCGTCAATATCCTGCTGGGTGACCACCTTCAGCGTTTGGAGCGCGCCGCCCTCTATGGGGTTGGGGTTGATGTACGTGAGGCCCTTGAAGGTGCTCTGTAGCTGCCTGGCCCCCACATTCCCCGCGGGGCCGTCCACCGTGGCCTCGACCTCAAGCTCCAGCGAGCTGACAGTGGCGCCGGGGGTAAACACCGTGGCGGGCACTACCCCTCCCTGCGTCACCTGCACGGTCACGCCGTTAGCAGCGGTGAACGTGGTACCGGCGGGCACCGTCACCGGGTAGGGCGTGCTGTTGGTGAAGATGATCGTGCCCCGCGAGCGGCCCACGGCTATTTGCCTGCTGCCGGTGGCGGCCGCGGTGTTCTGCTCCACGATGGTGGCGGTCAGTTGCGTGGCCGTGAGCGAGTAGGTGCTGATGACGCCGCCCGTGTCAGCCTGGTCCGGCGGTGCAGCCAACCCGGCACGTCCCGCCGCCGAGGGCACTATCAGCACGGGCACCTCTATCTGCAACCCGGTAAGGTCCTTCCTGAGCGGGGTTATCTCCACCGTGCCCTCCGGCAAATACACCCACGCGTACGTGCCCGCACCCACCAGCGCCAGCAGCAACACCAGGAGCACGCCCGTGACCACCCTGCGCGCGCTGAAGCGCCGTATCTTGCGCACGGTGGCCTGCTCGTCCAGCTTGACGTAGGCGGCGGCCTCTTCGTCCGAGCGCCGGGCCTTGATGCGCCCCGACCCCGTGGTGGACACCAGCGGCACTGGCACATCAAACCTATCGCCCGTAATCGAGGGCAGCGAGGGGTCGGTGATGATGGCCGGCTGTAGCTGCCCGGTGGCCCTCGGCTTGGTGCGCGGTGGGGGCACGCCCGACCTGGAGAGGGGCATCGACAGGTGTGGGTGGGCGGGTTTGCTGCCGTTCGCGCTACTAGTGCTTGCCCCGCCGCCTTCTTTGCCTTCCTGGACGTGGGCGGGGTCGCTGGGGTGGTTCAGCCAGGTGGACGTTGTGCTGGGCACCGGGTGGACGTACCCGGAGGGCGAGAGCACCCACTCCGGGTTGTCCGCGAGGGGGCCAGGCAGGCGAGGCGCGCCGAGGGGCAGGGGCGAGGTAGGCTGCTCCGTCTCCTGCTCGGTCACCGAACCGGGGGCCTCGTAGTAGTCGTGGTCGTCGGGCACGCTCTCGACGTAGAAGCCGAGCACGCGGGCCAGGCTCGCAATCGTCGGGTCGGGGGAGGCAAGGGAGACGCGCACGTCGCGCCCGCTGTGCAGCTTGCCCAGCGCCAGGAAGTCGTGCGTCGAGTGGAAAGCTTTGCTGCCACGGGGCAAGATGAGCACCACGTTCGGCGTGCGCGATAATGCGGCCTCAACCCTCTCAAGGATGGAGGAAAGCGGCTCGTCCGCCTCGGCGGTCACGAACTCCGCAGTGTATAGCGTGTGGTCGAACTCGCTTTCGCGCTCTAAGGGTCCCATAGGCGGCGAGGAAGTGGTTAGTGGTTAGTGGTTAGTGGCTAGTGGTCAGTGGTCGGTGAGGTGGGTGGTTGCTGGTCTGTGTGATAGCGTGGTTAGACGGCCCGCATCCGTTTCGGGGCGGGTGGTCCCATTATATACACAAGTGGGGTCTCGTTGTGTAATATCCACCAGTTTAGGCGGCACCCCGAACGTTTTGTCCCGCCCGAGGGTAATACCTCTGGAAGGCCTTCCAAATACCAATTCTGCTTGAAAGGACTGCAAGATAGAGGGGGTGAAGGGGTACTTGCCCGCTGGTAACCTGGCGGGGTCCGCCTGTGCTTCTTTCCCCACTTCTTGCGGGCCTTTCAAGGAGAGGCGGTACGACATGGGCGTGTGAGGAGATGCAAATGGAGGAGCGCGAGGCGGTAGCCAGGCTCAAGCGCGGGGACATTAGCGGGCTTGAGGGCCTGGTGCTCCGCTACCAGGTGCAGGCAGTGCAGGCGGCTTACCTCGTGGTAGGCGACTACGCGCACGCCGAGGACATAGCCCAGGCCGCCTTCCTGAGAGCTTACGAGCGCATCGCCTCCTTCGACGTCACTCGCCCGTTCGGCCCCTGGTTCATGCGCATCGTGGTGAACCGCGCGATGTCAGCGGCGGGCGGACGGCACGACCTCTCGCTTGAGGGGCGGGCCGAGACCGAGCCTGACCTGCCCAGCCCGCAGCCTGGTTTGCAAGAGCTGCTGGAGGCGGCAGAGACCAGGGAGGAGATACTTGCCGCCCTGGAGAAGCTATCGCCGGGGCAGCGGGCTGCCGTAGTGATGCGCTACTTCCTCGACATGAGCGCCGCCGAGGTATCGCAAGAACTGGCGGTGCCGGAGGGCACGGTCAGGCGGCGCTTGCACGACGCCCGGGTCCGCCTGCGCAGGCTGCTAACTATTTAGTCTTATCATGTGGGGGCGCGCAGCGTCGTGCCCCTGCCGCAACTGTAAATGGGAGCACAGATATGAGTCAGCAATTCGTCAGCCGTGTGCTGAGAGAGCACGCGCAGACAAATATGACGCGACCGCCCAACCTGTGGCCCGCCCTCAGCGCCGGCTTGCAGGCCCGGGGGGTGGCCGTGTCGAAGGAGGCTAATATGCGCACTCGCATTGCAAAGCGGCCGCTGGTTGTGGCCGGGGCGCTGGTGGCTGCGGTGCTGCTGGCGTTCGCCGCCGCGACCCTGTTCCAGCCCGCACCCGTGGAGGCTTCCCAGGTGCTCGCTAAGGTCGAGCAAGCCGGCAATCCCAAGACCTCAACCATAAATACCTTCCACGGTGTGTACGTCACCCACGGCCTCACTCACCGCAAATTGGGAGAGTACAGCGACACGCGAGCCGATATGTGGTACCAGGCATCGCCCTATCTTTACATGTTCAAGGGCGTGAACAAGGTGGCCGGAGAGCCGGACGTGAATTGGTTCGTGGGCCGGGACGAGCAGCGCGTCTACGACTATATGACCGGCGAGCGTTACCGGGACCGGCCGGCCTCTCAGTTCCCAGCCAAGCCCTTTATCGCTATGGACTGGAGGAGGCTGGCGCAGGGCGATAGCCTCGGAGCCGCGGCAGGCACGGGCGACCCGCAATTCAGCCTGTTCGACCTTTACGACACCAAAATAACCGGCAGCGAGACGATGGCGGGCCGCCAGGTCTACAAGCTGGAGATGACCGCACGCCCGGTGGACCACACCCAGACCGGGGCACGCTGGCCCGCCTACGAGCGTGTGACGATGTGGGTGGATAAAGATGTGTTCCTCATCCTGCGTCTCCAACTGTACAACAGCGACGGCACCCTCAGTTCCGAGGAGAGTTTCGAGAGCGTTGAGATCAACCAACCGGTAGACCAGGCAGTGTTCGATTTCTCCGAGCCGACGGGAGCGAACAGGTAGGGCCAGAGAATAGACGGAACCGCCAAGACGCCAAGGACGCCAAGGACCACGCCAAGAGAATGAGGGTGTTCTAAGCAAAAAGGAGCAGGGTACACATCAAGTACCCTGCTCCTTTTTGTACTTCCTAACTCTTCATCTTCTTTGCGCGTCCTTTGCGCTCTTTGCGTTTGCGTCCTTCTTGCCTTCGCACCCCGAACAGAATTGGGGTCGGGGAGCTATTATACGCAGAAGGGACCTTCAACCAACAATAGACCGGCGGAGGGGGCATGGAAGACGAACAAGCTGTTGCGCGGCTCAAGCGGGGCGACATAGGCGGCCTTGAGGTGCTGGTGCGCCGCTACCATAGCCACGCGGTGCAGGCCGCCTACCTGGTTGTGAGCGACTGGGGGCGGGCCGAGGACGTGGCGCAGGCGGCCTTCGTGACCGCCTACGAGCGAATATCCACGTTCGACAGCGCCCGCCCCTTCAAGCCCTGGTTCCTGCGCAGCGTGGTATATAGCGCGCTGAAGGTAGCCGGTGCCCCGCGCAACGTTTCGCTCGATGCCCACGTAGAGGGCGGCGCGGCAGAGATTCCAAGCCCCGAACCGGAGGTCGCGGAGCTGCTGGAGGCGGCAGAGACCAGGGAGGAGATACTTGCCGCCCTGGAGAAGCTGTCGCCGGGGCAGCGGGCCGCCGTGGTTATGAAGTATTACCTGGACCTGAGCGATGCCGAGGCATCGCAGCGGCTGGCGGTGCCCCAGGGCACGATCAGGCGCAGGTTGCACGATGCTCGCAAGCGCCTGCGCAAGCTGCTGCCGACGTATTAGCCGGGCGCGTGTATTAGAGAACGTAATTGAGGCCGGGAGAGCCGGTCGAACGCATCACAGAGTGCGTAAGGAGAAGATAATGAGTGAAGACTTCGTAAGGTCCGAGTTGAAGGAGCATCTCCGGGAGAGCATGCCCAACTCGCGGGACCCGTGGCCTGAAATCAGGGGAAGGCTACAAGGAAGCAAGGTGGTGCGCCGCTCGTCGATGGGGAGCAGCCTACGACCGGTCGCCGTGATCGCGGGCGTGGCGCTGGTGCTTGTGCTCGCAGTAGCCGGCGCGTTGCTCTGGCCCGTGCAGCCCAAGTTGGTGAGCGCCGAGGCGGTAATTGCCGAGGCCGAGAAGGTATCGAAAGATGCTTCTAACGGTGGACTACGTAGCGGGCACATGGTGGAACATTTCCGGTTTACCGAGGTCGATCGCGACAGTAACGAGCCGATAGACTCGGTGTTGGAGGGCCGCAACGAAACGTGGTACCAGGCGCCCGACAAAGTGTTCAACAAAACGAGCTCGCACAACTCAGAGGGAACGTTCGAGGCAAGCTACTTCCAGATTGGCGATTCGCTCTATCAGACAATGGGGTCGCTCCCGCAGATCAACATAACGACGCTGCGAGAGGACGCCCCCAGGCTCTTCAGGCCACTCGATACGAAGGCGCTATACTCTACCCCTCCAAGTTTCGGGGCGGTCGAGAAGCCATACGAGGCCACGCTGGTGGGCAACGAGCAGATACTGGGACGCGACGCCTACGTCATGGAATTGAACGTTACGCCCGAGCTCCTGGAAGCCGAAGCCACTGGTAGATATACCTTGATCAGGCACAAGTACCGGCTGTGGATCGACCAGCAATACTACCTGATCCTGAAGCACCAGGCCTGGAACAAAGACGGCGTGTTGATGGATGATAACGTCATCGAGACGCTCGAACTGAACCAGCCCGTAGACCCGGCCCTGTTCAAGGTCAAGCTCGCGCCAGGTCACGTGGTGGCTGATATGCGTCCCGCCAGCGGGGAGGACGTGGCAGAGGGCTGGCGTGAGGTCTCCAAGCAGGTAAAGGTTACTCTTTACGAGCCAGGCGAGGCTGCCCTATCCTACTCGGAGGCACGCAAGCCCTTCTATGTCGAGTCGGCGGGTGCCGTTACGCAGGCGCTGGTCCGGGAACATAATGGGCGAGCCATGCTAGATGCAGTGGTCATGCAGGGGCCGCCCTCGGCCATAGACGAGAGCCAATTGGGCAGCAGCACCCCCATGCAAGTCGGCTCGCGGCAAGGCCGCCTCTACAGGAAGGCCGAAGCATACCAGCTGGTGTTCGACGTCGAGGGCACGCGCATCATGTTGTACTCGTCCAACTCCGGCGCGAACGGCGAGGTCGAGAGCCAGTTGGTGAAAATAGCTAATTCCTTGAAGCCCGTGGGCAAGAAGTAGTTGAGGATTGCGGCTACAGGTACATGGTAAGAGACGAAAACCGCAAAGGCGCAAAGAGCGCAAAGCTTAAGGATTGTTTAGCGGGTACAAAAAGGACCAGGGTACGACAGACGTACCCCGGTCCTTTTGCTTAGAACGCCTACCCTATCTTCCCGTGTCCTTTGCGGTCTTTGCGCCTTTGCGGTTTCTCTTCTTCTCACGCTTCTCTGATCGCTAAGCCCGAACCTGGGGCTGAAGCATGTTCACGTGGAGAACCAGGGGCTGCGGTGCGGCTCTTCTCCGGCGAGAGCGGCTTGCTGCACTTTCTGGCGCAGGTCGCGCACGCGGGCGGTCTCAGCGGCGAACTCGGCCCCGGTCAGGATGATCATGACCGAGACGTAAATCCAGGTGAGGATGGCGATTATAGCACCCACGGTGCCGTATACAGCATTGTAATTGACCAGGGTCGAGCCGAGGTAGAGGGCGAACCCCTCCTTGGCTAACGACCAGACAATGGCAGCCAGCAGAGCGGCCCTCCAAACGTCTTTCAACTCCACGTCACAGCGCGGGATGAAGCGATAGAGCAGCAGCAAGCCGAGGAGCACCACGCTCGTTGAGGCCGCAAAATTGATGATCGCCCACACAAAGTGCTCGCCCGGTACCTCGCCTAAAAGATAGGTGGCGAAACCACGGGTGGTTGTGAGAGTGGCCGAGACCAGCAGCGACACGAGCATGAGGCCGCCGACTGTGATGATCATTACGAAACTGGTAAGTTTGGCGACCAGGATGGAAGGCGTCTTCTCTGTCTTCCAGGCGCGGTTGATTGCCTTGTCTATCGCGTCGAAAGCACCGCTGGTGGTGAACAGGAGGATGAGGGAACTGAAAAGAGCCGACCAACCGGCATACTCACGCTGATTGACTACGTCAGTAAAGGTGTTGGTGAGGAACTCGGACAGGCTGGGGGCAAACCGGCCCACCTGCTCGGAAATGAAAATGTAGGCACGATCGTAGGGTACGAACTGCGCCGCGATAGTGACGGCCAGCAGTATGGCCGGGAAGAGGCTGAAAAAGGCGTAGTAGGTGACGGCTGCGGCGAGGTAGCCAACGTCGTCTTTGACGAATTCTCTGGCGGTAGACTTAGCTACCGTTACGAATTCTCTACGGTCCATCGAGGGCTTGCAGGTTGCGCTCTATGATCTCTTCGGGGTTGCCGCCGAGCCTGGTGAGTTCTTCCGCCATGTCGAGGATGATGCGCACGCCTTCGAGGTTGACGCCGCCGTTGGTGAGGTGCCGGATGAACTGGAACCGCTGGATGTCGCGCTGGGAGTAGCGGCGGCGGTTGCCCTCGGTGCGGGAGGGGATGACCAGCTTCTTCTCTTCGTAGATACGCAGGGTGCGCGGGTGGAGGCCGAGGAGGTCGGCGGCCACGGAAAGGGTGAAGATAGGGCGGTCGGCGGTGATCTGGAAGCGTTCGGGCGAGCCCCCGGCAGCGCCACGACGCCCGCGAGCGCCCTTGCCCTTCGCCGGTGCCGCGCCCGTGGTGCGGGTGTCGCTATCGGCTGTGACGGGGACGCCGCCGTCCGGGGACGGTATGTGCCCCTCGATCATGCCCTCGCTCAGTTGATCGGTGTCCGTGCTCTTGTCGCGTTTACCATCCGCTTGCATCCTTGCCACCTCACACCCTAAGCTTACACTATGCTAATTGTGATACCAAACGCAGTATATACCTGTGCAATATCATTGTCAATATTACAGGCATTTCTACTGCCACTAAAAAGATGCAACAACGCTCTTATTGATGTACGCAGGGCCACACAAGAGACGGAACCGCCAAGACGCCAAGGACGCCAAGGACCACGCCAAGAGTACGAAAACGCAAAGACGCAAAGGACGCAAAGAACGCGCAAAAATTAAGGATTGTTTGGAGGGTACAAAAAGGACCAGGGTAAGTGGAGTTGTACCCTGGTCCTCTTGCTAAGCACACCATCACTAACCTTGGCGTGGTCCTTGGCGTTCTTGGCGTCTTGGCGGTTCCGTCTCTTGTTTACCCTCGCCGTCGAGTGTAGGTTACTGGCCCAGTGTAGCCGCGACGTGGGGTGCGACCTGGGCGAGGGCTGCATCGAGGCCGGAGGGGTCTTTGCCGCCACCCTGGGCCATATGTGGAGCGCCGCCGCCCTTGCCCCCTATTGTGGGGGTGATTTCGCGGATGATGTCGCCCGCGCGCACGCCCCGCTCTATCACGTCTTTGGTTACCATCGCGAGGAGCTTCGGCTCGTCGTTGACCACCGTGCCGAGCACGATCACGCCTGAGCCTAGCTGGTCGCGCAGGTGGTCGCCGGTCTCTCGGAGGGCGTCCATGCTGGCGGCGGAGATGCGGGCGGTGAGCACCTTCACGCCGCCGATGTCCTGCACCTGCTGGGTCATGCCGCCCGTCTCGCCCCTGGCTATCTGGCGCTCCAGCGTCTCAATGCGCCGCTGGGCCTCGCGCAGTTGGCTCTGGAGGCCGTCCACCAGTTCCAGGCTGCGGGCCACGTTACCCCCGGCCCCTAGCCGTGCGGCCACGCTGTTGAGCATGGCGCGGCGCTCCTGGGCGTACTCCACTGCGGCCCCGCCCGTGACTGCCTCGATGCGGCGCACCCCCGAGGCGATAGAGCCTTCGTAGCTGATGAAGAAGGCCCCTATCTGGCCGGTGCGCTCGACGTGAGTGCCGCCGCAAAGCTCCTTGCTCTCGTAGCCGGGGATGCGCACCAGGCGCACTATATCGCCGTACTTCTCCCCGAACAGGGCCATCGCGCCCTGGGCTATGGCCTCTTTCACGGGCAGCTCGGCTGTCTGCACCGGGTAGTCGGCGCGCACCTGCTCGTTGACGATGCGCTCCACGGTGAGTAGCTCTTCCTGGGTCATGGGGGCGTTGTGGCTGAAGTCGAAGCGCAGGCGGCCCGGCTCGACCACCGAGCCCTTCTGGTGGACGTGAGCGCCGAGCACGTCGCGCAGGGCCTTGTGGAGCAGGTGGGTGGCGGTGTGGTTGCGCATCGTGGACCAGCGGGGGCCGCCCGGTATCTCCGGCTCGACCTCGGCCCCGGTGCGCAGCGTGCCCTCTATCACGGTGCCCCTGTGGACGATCACCCCGCCCACCGGACGCTGCGTGTCGTCCACCTTCATGCGCCCGCCTTCCCACAGTAGGAAGCCTTTGTCGCCCACCTGCCCGCCCGACTCGGCGTAGAAGGGCGTCCGGTCGAGCACCACCTCTACGTTGGTGCCTTCCCCGGCAAGGTCCACTACCTCGCCGTTGGTGACGATGCCGAGCACCTTGGAGCGCGGGGCCTCACCGTCCAGGGTGGCATAGTCGTAGCCCAGGAAGGTGGTAGGCTGGTTGCCGGCAGCCTGCTGGTAAACGTCGAGGTTCTGGCGCTCGCCTGCCTTGAGAATTGTACCTTCCTTGCTGCGGCGCTGTTCCTCTTTCAGGGCCTCCTCGAAGCCTGCTTCATCTATTTGCAGGCCCCGCGACACGGCCTCGTCCTTCATGATGTCCTTCGACAGGCCGTGGGTGCCGTAAAGCTCGAACATCTCCCTGCCCGGGAAGACCTCGCCGGGCTTGAGGCCGAGGCGGTTGATAATCTGCTCGAACTGGGTGAGGCCGGTGATAATGGTGCGGGCGAAGCTCTCCTCTTCGCGGCGCATGGCCTCCTGGATGAAGTCTCGCCGCTGGCGGATTTCGGGGTATACGTCGCCCATGTTCTCTATGATTGCGTCAGCGACCTCGCCCATGAACGACCCTGTAATGCCGAGGCGGCGGGCATGTACCATAGCGCGGCGCATGATGCGGCGCAGCACGTACTCTCTGAGGTTGTTACCGGGGAGCACGCCCTCGCCAATGAGGAAAGTAGCGGCGCGGGTGTGGTCGGCCACCACGCGGTACGAGATGATGTCCCGCTCGCGCTCCTCGTGGGTGTGCCGGGTCAGCTCCTGTATCTTGTCGAGTATGTAGGTGAACAGGTCGGTCTCGTACGAAGATGGCACGCTCTGCATGACCGTGGACATGCGCTCTAGCCCCATGCCGGTATCGACGCCGGGGTGTTCGAGGGGCACCATCGTGCCGTCGCCGGGCTGGTCGAACTGCATGAAGACCAGGTTCCAGATTTCGAAGAAGCGGGCTTCGTTGGTGCCGGGGTTATCGCCGTCCTCGCCGCGCTCCGGGTAGAAGTCCCAGTAGATCTCGGTGTTGGGGCCGCAGGGGCCGGTGTCGCCCATAGCCCAGAAGTTGTCGTCCTTGCCGAGGCGGGTGATGCGCTGGGGCCGCACCCCGGCGACCTCCTGCCACAATTCGAACGACTCGTCGTCATCGAGGTAGATAGTGGGCCAGAGGCGGTTGGGGTCGAGGCCAAAGCCGCCCTGCTCCTGGGGCGAGGTGAGCAACTCCCAGGCGAAAGCGATAGCCTCGCGCTTGAAATAGTCGCCAAAGGAGAAGTTGCCGAGCATCTCGAAGAAGGTCTGGTGGCGAATGGAGGGGCCGACGTTTTCGAGGTCGTTGTGCTTGCCCCCGGCGCGCATGACCTTCTGGGAGGTGACGGCGCGCTTGTATGGACGGGTCTCGTTGCCGAGAAAAACGTCCTTGAACTGCACCATGCCCGCCGTGGTAAACAGGAGGGTGGGGTCGTTGGCGGGCACGATAGAGGAGGAGGGCACGTGGGTAGAGCCGACCTTCTCAACGAAGTAGCGGATGAAGCGCTCCCGAATCTCCCGGCTGGACATGTAGGGGGGATCTGGGAAATCGGACTGCGAGTTGCGTATCGGGTCGTCTATGCGGGTCATGGCTGCCCCTTTGGGTAATTACGAATTACGAATTACGAATTACGGGATTAGTGATGCCGGTGCCTATTTCTGTGTATAAAGTGGTGGGTATAGTACAGGCCATTGTACAGATGGGCGGCGGGGGGCGTCAAGGGACGCGGGGCGGGGTTGGGTGTCGGACGGCAGGCGTAGGGGTTGGTACGGGGGTATGAGGTCCAATAGGCGTTGGGGCCAGGAGGGGAATTGTGAGTGCTGAACGGCCACAAGGTAGTGATGACCCGGTGACGCGAGTCGTTGGCGAGGCAACGGGCTGCCTGCGGGGGTGCACCGGCGAGCTTGTGTTGAGAGCGGTCTTTCTGCTGGGGGCCGGTGCGATAGGGCTGGGGATGAGGCTGCTCATTCAGTACATGGGGGTGCCCCTTACGTTGGGTGCGCTGTTCGTGCTGGCGGTGGTCCTGCTGGAGTTCTGGCCGAGGGCACCGTACCCGCCGAGGTCGCAGTGGCGGTGGCTCTATTACGGGCCGATTGCGGGTCTTGTTGTGTCGGTGTGTTATGCCGTTTATCTTGCGGCGCAGGACTCGGAGGATTGGGGGTGGTGGGCGGTGGTTGCGCTGGGGATGCTGGTGTTGTTGGGGGTGGCGGCGAAGATGGATAGGTGGTTGAGAGGGGAAAGGGGGTAATGTGGTTTGTGGGTGGAAACGTGGAAGTTTGAGGGAATTCGAGGGCTTCTGTCGTTTCTAATGCCAGTAAGGCGTACTTAGATTGAGAGGTCCATTCCAGAGTTATCGTTGCAAGAGCAGCCATTGGGATGTATACTGGAAGTATATACTATTTTTCGATTTACTCCTGGGGGTGGGCTAGTGGACACCGCGAAGTTGTTCCA
>DASVQO010000509.1:0-24996 GCA_036389075.1 Chloroflexia bacterium
GATCTTACGATCCCGGGCAACGTGCAATTGCTGACCTCACCCGACGAGATGGTCGTCAAGGTTGGCGAGATGCAGCTTGAGCCCGAGGAGGCCGAGGAGACTGCTGAAGAAGAGGCCGAAGCCGAGGGCGCTGAAGCGGGCGCCGAGGCTGAAAGCGGCGAGGACGAGAGCTAGCTCCAGTCCCGCACACGTAGCAAAGAGGTTGCAGCTAATGCAACCTCTTTGCTTTATCCGCAAATGTGCAACTATAGCAGGCGCTCGGACGTATATACTGCAAACCCCTATCGGGAGCACCATACATGAGCAGCATGATTTACCAGATTGCAAACACACTACTGACGATAATATCGCTGGCGGTCATCATCCGGGCTTTCCTCTCCTGGGTCTACCCGGTAGGTAGGGACCCCTGGACGAAGATATTGCTTGACATAACAGAACCACTACTCGCCCCCATCCGCTCGGTAATGATGCGGGTGCTGCCTATACCCATCGACCTGTCACCAATTGTCGTGCTGCTGCTGATACAGCTATTGCAGCGCATGTTGCTCAGCGCATATGCAGGTCGCGGTTTCTAATCAGCGTTAGTGCCTGAAAAAGCAGTACATTAGATGAAGTCCCCTCTTGGGGACTTCTTTTTGTTACTGCCGCTCTCGGGTGTAGATCGTGTGAACATTGCTGGGGGGTAATGGAGGCCAGCAAGACCGGGAGACAGCATGCGACCACCAGAAATGTAGCAAAAGCCACTTCGCTCCTGTCTGGTGAGGCGTGCTCATTCCCGGTCTGTTGTACTAGGCCCCACTTATGTCATTTCGAGCGTAGCGAGAAATCTCGTCCTTCAGCACCCAGGTATCACCTTTCTTCCGGGTAAGCCGGCGGTCCCGTCGAGGAAAAGGGGAACATCCAGGTGAGGGACGAGATTTCTCGCTGCGCTCGAAATGACATGGGCCGGGGTTGCCGCATTGTATCGCCTTGTGGGGCTAGCCGCTAGCGCGGGGCGGGCGATAACACTAAGCGGCTATTCGGGGCCGCCTTCCACGGTGGGGTACTCGACTTCCGTCTGCTTGGTCACCTTCAGGTACTCGTAGACCATCTGGCTCAGTTCGGCGCGGGTGATGGTGTCGGTGGGGCGGAAGTTGCCTTCATCGTCGGGGGCGATGATGCCGTGGGCGAAGGCCGTTTCGATGTAGACCGCGCCGGGGTAGCCGGAGGGTACGTCGAGGAAGACGCCCGACGCTTCGTAGTCCGGCTTCCAGCCCGCCGCGCGCACCCAGTTCTGGACGGCCTCCGCCCTCAACACGCCTTCGTTTGGCTTGAACGTGCCGTCCGTATACCCCCGCATCGACCCCCGCGCCGTGGCGGTCTCTACGTAGCTGAAGAGGGGGCTGTCGGCGGGCACGTCGCTGAATCGCGGCTCAGGGGGTTTTATCAGGGTCCACCTCATCACGACGGCCATGAACTTGGCGAACTGCGCCCGCGTCACCTCGACGTCGGGCTTGAACGAGCCGTCAGCGTAGCCGGTGATGATGCCCCGGTCGCTGAGGGCCTCCACCGCCTCGGAGGCCGGGTCGGTGAGGGGCACGTCGCTGAAGCGGGAGGCCGCCTGCACGACCACCTCTTGCCTCGACACGTTGCCGGCGGCGTCTGAGGCGGTCACGTGGATGATGAAGTCGCGGCCCTCGGCCTGCACGGTGGCCGTGAAGACGCCGTTGGCTTCCTGCGCGCGCGTGTCGTTGACGGCCACGAAGGCCCCCGGCTCGGTCTTGCCGACCACCTGTAGCGGCCCGGGCTGCACGTGCGCCCCGTGGACCGGCGAGTCGATTATGAGGGGCGGCGGGCGCATGTCCACCGTGGTGTAAGCCTGCGCCTTGTCGGGCCAGTTTTCGACGTTGCCCGCCGCGTCGCGCGCCCGCGAGCGGAATTCGTAGGTGTAGCCGTCCTGCCCCTCGAACACGGCCTGGGTCTGGGCGGTGGCGGACTGCCAGTCGGTCCACGCGCCGTTGGGGGCGATGCGCTGCTGGATGTCGTAGGAGGCCAGGCCAGAGCCGTTCGGCTCGTCCTGTCCCGCCCAGCGCACCAGGAACTCAGGGTTGTTGCTGTAGATCGGGATGGGGAGCACGGAGGAGGTGGGCGCTAGCTTGTCGCCGGGGCTGCGGCCCAGCACCACGTCCACGCGCAGGGGAGCCGAGGTGCCCTGGTCGGAGAACCAGCCCACGCCGTCCTGGTACATATCCCAGATGAGCGCGTACTTGCCGTTAAGTGGCGGCACGCTCAGCTTGGCGGTGATAACCAGGGTATCGGCGAAAGGCACGTTGCGGGTGAGGGGCGTGCGAGCTTCGGGCGCGCCCTTCACAGGCTTGCCGTCGGCCCCCAACCAGCGATAGCCTACGGAGACGGCACCCTGCCCCTGCGCGGGCCACGTGAGCGAGCCTGAGTTGCGTACGTTCAGCTTGACGTTGAGGTTGGAGCCGGGCGTGAGGTTGCCGGGGGTGTCGTGCTGCGTGAAGGTGGCGCGGAGCGGGGGCTGCTCGGCCACAATCGAGTCGCGTATCTGGGGCAGCATGTCCCACAGCTTGTCGCCGGGACAGGTGGAGGAATTGAAGTCGCGGCCGCAGGTGTTGCCCTTGTAGTCGCGGTGCCCGGCGATGTTGGGGCGCGTGTAAGTCATCACGCCCCCGCAGTTAGTGTAGCCGGTGAGGGGGCCGGAACCCTGCGGGTCGATGCCGCGCTGGGTGGCCTTCCACGAAATCAGGTCCACCAGCGCGGACTGAGCGGAGGCGCTGGGGGCGACGGTCATGAAGTTGCCTATCATGCCGACGCCCATGCTGCCGGTGTTGAACGGGTAGGCGTGCCCGCCCTCCACGTCGTCGCCGCCGAAGCGCCCCTCGTAGATGACGCCGTTGGGGTCAACCAGGTAGTTGTAGCCGATGTCGCCCCAGCCGCGCGTGTTGGCGTGGTAGTACCAGATGGCGCGCACGCGGGCAGCCCAGTCGGTGTCGTTGTTGGGAGTGGCGGTGTGGTGGATGATGATGTGGGTCACGCGGCGGTACTTGGGCTTCCAGCGGGGGCTGCTGTCGCCGTCGGGCGCGCCCCAGTCCTTGCGCGGCACCACGCGCGGCTTGGGCACGTCGCCCGCCAGGCTTTGCACCGTCGCGCCTGCCGGTTTGGGCGGGTTGGCCGTCACGCCCGCGTCGATGAAGGTATAGGTCAGCTCGTGGAACACGGGGGTACGATTGAGGTAGTTGGTTGACAGGGTGACACGGCTCTGGACGAAGCGGTGGGTGCGCTCGGCCTGGGGCACCGAGATGGTGGAGGCGTAGGTCTGCGTGACCGCGTCCATCGGCATGATGATGTCTTCGAGGTCGGCGGGCTGCCAGTCGGCCCAGGTCTGCCCGTCCCGGCTGGTGCGCACCTCCACCAGCACGTAAGTCTGCTCCGGCACGTCGGCCCACCAGTGGGGTGCGACATCGGTGAAGTCGAGCGGGGCCTTCACCACTCCGGAGGTGAAGGTCTGGCTATGCTCGCCCGGTGGCAGCTTCAGGTCGCTGCCAAGTCCTTGTTCGTTCGCGGGTTGGGCGGTCTTATCCGCGCTGTTGACGCTATACCCCGACTTGTACGCGCCGCCCCCCAGCCTGTAATCGGCCCCGCGCACAAGAGGCTCTGCGGAAGCCGAAGCTCCCACGGCGGCGACCCCGGGCACGCCGGAGCCTACAGCGAACACTGCGAGCAGGACCAGGGAGACGAAGGAGACGAGCCCGGGAAGCCTGAACAGGGGGTGCCGTGAGGGTTGCGGTGGCCGCAGGGGGTAGGAGCGCTTTGGGTTGTGTTTGGGACGGGTGCGCTGCAAGCGCATGAAGAAGCCTCCGCTCTGGTGCAGGAAGAAGGGACCAAAGCCGAGTATATTGTGGAAACAGGGTGCCGTCAACGAGGGTGGGTGTTTAGTGGTCCGTCCAGGTTACCTGGCGATCATCCTGTGGAGACGCCCTGTGGCTAAAGCCACGGGCTGACAAGGGGCAAAGTCTCCTTCGGAGACTACCTTATAAGTGCCACAGTCTCCGAAGGAGACTTCGCTTCTTGCCAGCCCGCCAATTCATTGGCAGGGCGATGGTACCAGGGCGATGGTACCAGGGCGTAAGAGCGACACGCTCAATCCAGGTGGATGACCTCGATCTCATAATCTTCCATGTGGCCTTCGGCCAGGTTGCTCTCGATGAAGTTGACCACCTTCGACAGCACCTCGTTGGCGTGCCGGGCGTTGTTGCTCACGCAGGCTATGCCGAGGACGGCCCTCTGCCACTGGTCCAGGTCGCCCACTTCGGCGGCTGCGACATGGAACTGGTTTATCGTGCGGGCGAGCAGGGAGCGCACGTCCTGGCGCTTGTCCTTGAGAGAGTAGTTTTCGGGGAGGTAGAGGGTAACTTTGAGGGTGCCGACTATCATGGGACAATCATGGGGGTAAAAAGAAAGCCCGCTGTGGGGCTTGAGGGGTATTTTGGAGAGGCACCGAGCGGATTCGAACCGCTGGTCGAGCTTTTGCAGAGCTCTGCCTTGCCACTTGGCCACGGTGCCGTCTAGACAAGCAACTATATCAAAAGCGTGCGAGGGTGTCAAGTTGCAAAAGGCCCTGCCGTCCTATATAATAGAGTGTCCCGGAACGCGGCACGCATCCTGATTTGCAACACACAGGCACATATAGCCGGACGCTCTAAACGGAGGACGCGCACATGTCGGACACAATCACGCAGTTGATGGAGAACGGTCGCCTGGCGTTTCGCCTGTTCAACGACCCACGCGTGCCAGGTTGGGTGAGGTACGGCGTTCCACTGCTGGCGGTCTTGTACCTGGTGATGCCCCTGGACGTGCTGCCCGATTTCATTCCTTTCCTGGGGCAGCTAGACGACCTGGGTGTCATCGTGCTCGCGATGAGCCTCATGGCAAAGCTCGCGCCCAGCTACGTGGTTGACGAGCACAGGCGCGCCCTGGGTTACGATCTCAAGGGCGGTAGCTCCGACTCGTCAAAGAGTGGCGGGGGTTATTGGAACCGGCCTCCCCGCAACGGCTCAGGTCAGCAGACGGCCCGCGTGGGCAAGGAAGAGCGCTGGATAGACGGCGAGTACAAGGTCGTCGGCGACCGGGACAGCAGCGAAAGCTAGGTAGCGGGACACGACTCAATCTCATACGAAGTGGAGCTTTATAAGCAATGGCGAAGAAGGGCAGCAGGCCAAACAAGGCCAACCAGCAGAGGTCGCGTGAGGAACAGTGGCGCAGGCGGGCGGCAGCCCAGGGCGGCGCTACTTCCGTTGTTGAAGGCGACGGCGCGATTGGGCGGTACGGCCCCGCATTGGACGACGAGACCGAGTTCACCGCAGTCGAGATGCCTTCGGCGGCGCTAATGCCCTCCGGCAGCACGACAGCTACACGCGCACCCCAGCCCCGCACCCAGGGCACCACGGCCTCTGCCGCGACCTCGCAGCGTCGCGCCGCCAACCTCTCGCGCCAGAGTCGCGCCCGCTTCGCCCCTACCGCCATGAGCATCGAGGACGAGATGTACTACGTCCGCTCCGACATCCGCCGCCTCATACTCCTCACCGCCGCCTGCGTGCTGGTGCTCGTCGTCCTCTTCTTCCTCATCCCCAGGTAATTAAGAGACGGAACCGCCAAGACGCCAAGGACGCCAAGAACGCGCCAAGTTAAGTATGGTTTGAGAGTTCAAAAAGGGCCAGGGTACATCTGTAGTACCCTGGCCCTTTTTTACTTAGAACACCATCCTTAGCCTTGGCGTGGTCCTTGGCGTCTTGGCGTCTTGGCGTTTAGCGTCTCTCCAGTTGGAGGGTTAGACCTCCTCCTCTTCCTCCTCGGTTTCCTCTTCGTCGGCGTATTCGAGGTCGTCTTCCGAGTCGTCGGTGTCGCTATCGGATTCGTCGGCGTCGTAGTCGAAGCCGCCTTCCTCGTCCTCTTCCATGCCGTAGCGGAGCGCGCCTTCCCTCATGTAGGGGCGGTAGGCACCGGCGGGCAGGGCCTTGGGCGGGAACGATAGCTTGCCGCGCTGCGACGGGTGCTGGTACGTCTCGCGGATGATGATGGTGATCGACTTGCCCGAGACCGTGGTGACGGCGGCGGTGTAGCGATTGCCGCCTTCCATCAGGCCGCTGAGCCTCTTGGAGAGCCTGGCCTCCACGGCACCCAGGAACTGCCCGGCCTCGTCGTACACCTCTATCGTGTTGCCGTTGGCGCGCAACTCAACGCGGTCGCCGGCCGCCATCTTGAGGAGCACCTCGGCCTGTCCCAGGTTGACCAGGGTGGTCAGCCCGGTCTTGCCGGTCTCTTCGATGAAGATGTTGGGGTTGATGCGATCGGCCTGCTGGGCTGAGGCGGCACCCTGGGCGCGTGCCGGTTCGGGGCGAGCCGCTGGGGCTTTGTCGGCAAGGTGTACCAGGCGCTCGACGTTCTTCTTGGCGATTATGTTGTTCGGGTCCAACTCTATGGCGCGCTGGTAGGTGGTCAGCGCGTCCCGGTAGCGGCCCATCTCCATGAGCGCCTTGCCCAGCCGGTTGTAGGCATCGGCGTCGTTGGGGTAAAGCTCGATAATCTTGCGGTTCACATCCGCGGCTTCGGACCAGCGGTTCTGCATCGCCAGGGAAATCGCCTGTTCGGGGAGCACCCGCCGCAATCTTGCTATATCATCGTTCTGATTTGTCATCATCTCGTGTCCTCACTTTCAACCTTGCAAGCCGCCTGCCTAATGTATGGTGTCAGGGCAAGTGTGCTTCCGTCGCGGACGGCTGCTATAGAACACACCTTACATAAGTAAACGTACCAATACGCCTTTTGGTTCAAAACGTCAATCGGTTTATAAACTTCCTTTTGCACATCCCGCGGTCACCGGTGCCAGGGCAATTATCCAGCCTAAAGCAAAACCTGTGCCCGAGGGCCCCGGCGGCCTCCATTGTAGCCAAGGGCGGCTACTTGCGAAAGGGCACAAAGACGTATCTTTCCTACACCCCGTTGCCTGCCGCGGGAGCACGAACCCGCTCAAATCCCGGCGCGCATGCTCTACACTAATACACGACCCAGGCGCTGATCTTATCACATGCGCAGCCGCGCGCACGCACCAGGCGAGTGGGCACTATTATATACGTAAAAGGATACTATTTAGTTTGGGGAAATGGGGGGTATTTTTTGGCTATTAGCGGATAGTACCGGTGGGGCGAAGGCCGCAGTCAGGGGTATCTCGAACCTGCGGGTCCTGGCTTTGCGAAGCTCACGAAGCGGGGCGGGGCAGTCCTCCACCACCCTGACCAGGGAGCCTTGCATCGACCACGGGCCGGCCTCATCGATGCGGGCGATGATTAGCTGGCCGGTGCGGTCCACCTTCTCGCCCTCTCCCTCGGCGTCCAGGAAGACGATCTTGTTGCCCCGCGTGCGCCCCATCCACTTGCCACGCTCGTTGCCCTCGACCAGCACTTCCATCTCAGTGCCGGTGTGTTTCGCGTTCAGGTCGCGGGCGATTTGCTCCTGTAGCTTCTCCACCGCGTGCAGGCGGATCATCTTCTCCTCGTGCGGCACGTCGTCCACCCAGGTGGCGGCCACGGTGCCCGGCCTGGGTGAGTAGGCGGCGACGTGCACCTTGTCGAAGCGTATCTCCTGTAGGAGGTCCAGCGTGTGCATGAACTGGTCGTGGGTCTCGCCCGGGAAGCCCACGATGATGTCGGTCGCCAGCGTGGGGTCGGGTATGGTGTCGCGGATGCGGCGGATGAGGTCGCGGTAGTAGCGCAGGGTGTAACGGCGCTTCATGCGCTTGACTACCTCGTCGTCGCCCGCCTGCACGGGCAGGTTGATATGCTCCATCGCCTTGGGCAGCCTGCCCACCGCCTCGATGAGGTTCTGGGCCATATCCTTGGGGTGCGAGGTGAGGAAGCGGATGCGCCAGAGGTCCTCGACGTCGTTGAGGCGTTCGAGCAGGGCCGCAAGGTCCGTGGGCGCGGCGAGGTCGTGGCCGTAGGTGTCCACGTTCTGGCCGAGCAGGGTCACCTCGCGCACGCCCTGGGTGGTTAGGTGCTCCACTTCGCGGGCGATCTCCTCGATTGTGCGAGAGCGTTCCTTGCCACGGCGGAAGGGCACGATGCAGTAGGTGCAGGTCTTGTTGCAGCCGTAGATGATCGGTATGTAGGCCGCGATGCCTCCCGCCTGGGCCGTGGGCAGCAGACCTTCGAGGGCGAGGGCCACGCCGTACTCTCCGAGGTCTGGGGCGGCGTTGTCGGGGAGGCCCACAAGGAAGTCCTGCACGGCGGATGGCTTGAAGAAGAGGTCCACCATAGGGAAGCGGCGGCGCAGGGTCGTCTGGTCCTCGGTGACCATGCAGCCGGTGAGGGCCACGAAGAGGCCGGGGTTGCGGCGCTTGAGGTTGGCCACCTCGCCCAGCTTGCCGACAATGCGGTCCTCGGCTGCCTGGCGCACCACGCACGAGTTGAGCACCACCACGTCGGCCCCGTCAAGCTCCTGCGACTCTTCGTAGCCCTTGCCTTTCAGCGTCGCGGCCACGTAGTTGCTGTCCGCCACGTTCATCTGGCAGCCGACGGTCCAAATGTAGAAGCTCTTGCCGTTGTTGTGTGCGTCCGCCATGACATAATTCTCCTTCTGTAACGGAGAATTATACATGATTTTGGGCGGGGGTCGCAAGCGGATGGTAACGCTCGACGGGGTGCAGTCACTGCGGGATTCAGGCCTGGGTGCCCTATGGGAGTGCCCTGTGGCTAAAGCCACGGGCTGGCAAGTAGCGAAGTCTCCTTCGGAGACTACCCCAGGTTCCTCAGTCTCCGAAGGAGACTTTGCCCCTTCTCAGCCCGTGGCTTTAGCCACAGGGCGTCGCCAGAGGGAGCCAGAGGGTGTATTACTACGCCTGTAGATCGCCCGCCTCATCGCAGGCTCTACGGGGAGGTCCCAAGGAATTGGAGCCGGTTAGCATGATAGCGGGGCGGACATCGCTGACCCGGTAGCACTATGAAAATGGAGTTGACACGCTAAGGGACCGCCAATCCACTTCACTTTTCCCCTACGGGTACACGGCCTCCCCATCCTCGGTGTCAAGGTAGATAGCGTCGGTGGGGCAGGACCTGGCGGCGTCGAGCAGTTCGTCGTCGGGCACCGAGGCGGGGTCTATGAGGTAGGCGACGTGCTCCTCGTCAAGCTGGAAGGCTTGCGGGGCTATGTGAACGCAGTTGCCCGCGCCTATGCACCTACCCTGGTCGATTGACACTATCAACTTCGCCACGTTCTATCTCCCTACGCGAGTACGTCGCCTGGTTAGAAGCCTTCCGGAAGGTTCTTGCCTAACTGGTGGGGCGTAAGCTCGCCTGGCCCCTTCATGTTCTTCTGGCTGTCCTGTACCTCGCCGTACTTCTCCGCGACCTCCATCGCCACCACAAACGCCCTCTCTAACGCCTCCTCGCCACCTACCTGGGCGATGTGCAACTCCCGCATGGCGAGCATGTTGGCGGGGGGACGCTTGAAGTCCAGCCCCGTCGCCTGGCGTATTTCCGCGATCATCTTCTCGCCCTCCGGATCCGAGTTGAAGGCTACCTCCAACGCGCCCCACGGCGACCCCTGATATAGCTTCGAGATGCGGATGTTCATGGTATGACCTTGCTACGCGATGAATGACAGGTGTTGAGTAATGCGATGTACTGTTTTCGGTTCGTGAATGGCACTAATTTGGGATAGTGGGACTCTGTCCCCCTCTGTCATTCTGAGCGTAGCGAAGAATCTCGTCCTTCACCGGGATGTTGCCCTTTTCACCAGCCTCCAGCACCCTGGCCCCTGGCTGCGTAAAGAAAGGTGGAATTTGGGTGCTGGAGGACGAGATTCTTCGCTACGCTCAGAATGACAATGGGAGGCTTGGTCTTGCTAGCCGACTGATATACACTCACGTACCAGCCTTAGCAAACCTCAGCCCCTGCCCCCTGCGATCTTAGATGCCAAAGGGGTTCACGGGCTTTTCGCCTATGTAGAGCAGCACGCTCTTCAGTTCGGTGTAGAGGTCCAGGGCCTCCATACTTAGCTCGCGGCCGAAGCCGGACTGCTTGTAGCCGCCGAAGGGCAGGCCGGGGAAGGCGGTGTAGGGGGTATTCACGGTGACGACCCCGGAGCGGATCTGCCCCGCGACCCGGTGCGCCCGGCCCACGTCCCTCGTCCAGAGCGTGCCTGCCAGGCCGAATACCACGTCGTTGGCTAGCTGTACCGCCTCGGCTTCATTCGCGAAGGGCATGATGTTCACCACGGGGCCGAATATCTCCTCCTGGGAGACACGGGCCTTGTTAGACACACCGGCCAGCACTGTTGGCCTGTAAAAGTTGCCCCTATCGAGGCCATCGCCCGAGGCACGCTGCCCCCCGGCGAGCACCTGCCCGCCTTCCTCCTCGCCGAGCCGCACGTAGCGGTCGACGCGCTCTAGCTGGGCTGGAGAGATGAGGGAGCCAACTTGCGTGCTGCTGTCGAACGGGTCGCCCACCTTGAGGCGCTCGGCCTTCTCGACAAATTGCTCCACGAACCTGTCGTATACGCTCTGCTGCACGAACAGCCGCGAGCGAGCTTCGCACGACTGCCCCGCGCTGTAGTAGATGGCGAACAGCGAGCCGTTCACCGCGTGGTCTATATCCGCGTCCTCGAAGACGATGTTGGGCGACTTGCCGCCTAGCTCCAGCGACACCCTCTTGAGAGTGCCTGCGGCGGAGCGCATGATGGCGCGGCCCGTCTCGGTCTCGCCGGTAAAGGCCACCTTGTCCACGCCGGGGTGCTCTGACAGGTAGGCCCCGATCTCGGCACCCGGCCCGGCCAGCACGTTCACCACGCCCGCGGGAATGCCCGCTTCCAGGCAAATCTCTCCCAATAGCAGAGCGGTGAGGGGCGTGGCGCTCGCGGGCTTGAGTATGACCGTGTTACCCGCCGCCAGCGCGGGGGCCAACTTCCAGGCGGCCATCATCACGGGGTAGTTCCACGGTATGATCTGCGCGCACACCCCGATTGGCTCCCGGACGGTGTAATTAAGGAAATTGCCGGGCACCGGGATGGTGTTGCCCGTGATCTTGGTGGCCGCGCCGGCGAAGAACTCGAAGTCCTCGATGGCCTGGTTCAACTCGGCCTTTGCCTGCGAGATCGCCTTGCCGTTGTTGGTCACCTCCAGCCGGGCGATTTCCTCCGAGCGGTCCCGCATGACCTGGGCTACCTTGTACAGCAAGCTGCCCCGCCGGGCCGCGCCCATGCGCACCCACTTGCCCTTCTCGAACGCCTCTCGCGCTGCCTCGACCGCCGCGTCTACGTCCTCGCGCCCGGCTTTAGCTACCCTGGCGAACTTCTCATTGGTTGCCGGGTTGGTGACCTCGAACGTCTCGCCCGAGGCCGCGTCAACTTGCTGGCCGTTGATGAGCAACTGCCAACTGGTCCGCCCAAGCACGCCCTGTGCTTGCTCCTCTGTCTTTACCTGTGTGTCAGCCATCGTGTAGTCTTACTCCTCGTTGAGTGTTGCATTGAAAGTTGTAGGTGAGATTATCACCCTGCGCAACGCCTAGGCCATCTCTATCACTGCCGCGATGCCCTGGCCCACGCCTATGCACATAGTCGCCAGGCCGTACCTGCCGCCCCGCCGCTTTAGCTCGTGCACCAGGGTCGTTACGAGGCGGGAGCCGCTGTTGCCGAGGGCGTGGCCCAGTGCGATAGCGCCGCCGTTCACGTTCACTTTGTTGGGGTCAAGTCGTAACTCTCGGATGCAGGCGAGCGACTGGGAAGCAAACGCCTCGTTCAGCTCCACTAGGTCGAGGTCGTCCACTGTAAGCCCCGCGCGCTCCAGCGCCTTGCGCGTGGCCGGGATAGGGCCGACCCCCATGCAGGCCGGATCGACGCCCGCAACAGCCCCGGCCACGATGCGCGCCATCGGCGTGAGGCCCATCTCCTCGGCCGCCTCCCTGCTCACTATGAGCACCGCCGAGGCACCGTCATTGATGCCGGATGAGTTACCCGCCGTTACCGTGCCGCCCTTGCGGAAGGCCGCCTGTAGCTTCGCGAGCTTCTCCAGCGTAGTGTCAGGGCGCGGGTGCTCGTCAGTGTCCACTATCAAGGGGTCGCCTTTGCGCTGGGGTATGCTGACGGGTACGATCTCGTCCTTGAACCTGCCCGCCTCTATCGCCGCGCCCGCCTTGCGCTGGCTGTCGAGGGCGAAAGCGTCCTGGTCCTCGCGTGAGACCTCCCAGCGTTCCGCCACGTTCTCGGCGGTCTCTCCCATGCTGAAGGGGTGGTGCATCTCGGCAAGGACGGGGTTGGTGAAGCGCCAGCCCAGAGTGGTGTCGTATAGCGTCTGCTCGCCACGGGGCCAGGCCTCGGAGGGCTTTGCCATGACGAGTGGGGCGCGCGTCATGCTCTCGACGCCGCCCGCTATGTAGACGTCGCCGTCGCCCGCTTTGATGGCCCTGGCGGCGTCCAGTACGGCTTGCAGGCTGGACCCGCAGAGGCGGTTCACCGTGGCACCTGCCACTTCCACCGGGAGGCCGGCCAGGAGCGCGGCCATGCGGGCCACATTGCGGTTGTCCTCTCCCGCCTGGTTAGCGCAGCCCAGTATAACGTCCTCGATTCGCCGCACATCCACGCCGGTGCGGTCCACCAATGCCTTGATGGCGACCGCCGCAAGGTCGTCCGGGCGAATGTCCTTCAATGCCCCGCCGTAACGTCCAACCGGGGTCCTGACTGCATCAATGATATAAGCTTCTTGCGTATTTGCTTGGTTAGCCAAGTTCGATCCCTTCCGTGTAGCTGTGGCGATACTGTAGAGCCGGTTTGAGCCTGTTTCGGCGCTGCCGAATTACTGGCAACAACCTTAATTATACCATACCCTTCTCGCCTGGCGTGTGGAAGCCGCCCCCTACAGCATCCCCGGTCGCACCCGACTTGACCAACTGCCAGAGCACGGGCGAGGGGCGGTAACGCTCCTCCCCCAGCGACTCGCGTAGGCTGGTAAGCACCGCGAACACCACGTCCAGCCCTATTTCGTCGGCCCAGCGCAGCGGCCCCTTTGGGTAGTTCGTGCCCAGGCGCATGGCGGTGTCGATGTCCCGCACGGTAGCCACGGCTTCGCCCACCGCGAAAGAGGCTTCGTTCATTATCATCGCCAGCACTCGCGCGATGATTTCTGCCTGTTGGTCGTCCTCTACGTGGAGGCCGGCCCTGGTGACAAAGTCGCGGCTCAGGTCGGGTGGGATGAAGCCGGTGCTGCGCTTGAAAGGGAGGTTAGTCACCTGGAACGGCACCGCGTCGCCCTTCTCGCCCGCCTCGTAAGTGTAGAAGCCGTGGCCACTTTTACGCCCCAGCGTGCCGCCCTCCACCATGCGTTGCTGTATAGGGTGGGGGCGGTAGCGCGGCTCGCCAAAGAACGCCTCGTGGACCGACTTCGTGACCGCGAAGTTGATGTCTATCCCGATGAGGTCCATTAGCTCGAACGGCCCCATCTTGAACCCGGCGGCCCGCAGAGCAGCGTCAATTTGCGCTACCCCCGCCAAGCCTTCACCCAGCATCTTGAGGGCTTCCCCGTAGAAGGGCCGCGCCACCCGGTTGACTATGAAACCCGGACTGTCGGCGGCAAGCACCGGCGTCTTGCCCATGTCGCGCGCTAGTTGGGCCGCCGCCTCGCGCACCCTGGCCGACGTTCGCGCGCCCGCTATCACCTCTACCAGGGGCATGACGGGGGCCGGGTTGAAGAAGTGCAGCCCCACCACCGACTCCGGCCTGCCCGCCGCCGCCGCGATGGAGGTAATCGAGAGGGACGACGTGTTGCTGGCAAGGACCGTGTCCGGGGCTGACAACTCTGCGAGGGAGGAGAAGATCTCGCGCTTGAGGGCCAGGTCCTCGGGCGCGGCCTCTATAATGAAGTCGGCGGAGGCGGCATCGTCGCGCACCGTGGTCGTGCTGATGTGGGCCGTGATGGCCTCGAACTCCTCCCGCGTCATCTTGCCTTTATCGACGCGGGCCTGCAACGCCGACCGGATGTTGGCGGTGCCGCGCTGCACAAAATCGTCCTTGAGGTCGTAGAGCAGCACGTCGAAACCGCTCTGTGCCGCTAGCTGGGCTATACCCGCGCCCATCGTGCCCGCGCCGAGCACCGCGATTTTGCCTGGCATAGTTGCTTACCTGCCTGTGAAGTTGGGTGCGCGCTTTTCAAGGAAAGCGGCGATACCCTCTTTGTGGTCGTCCGAGGCCCCGGCGGTTTCCTGGCCGTACACCTCGTAGTCGAGCGCCTGGTCCAGGTCCATCGTCAGTGCGCGGTTGATGGCACGTTTTGCCAGCCCTATCGCTTTCGTGGGGGACTTTGCGAGGCGCAGGGCCAACTCGCGGGTGGCGCTCTCCAGTTCCTCGGCGGGCACCACGCGATTGACAAGCCCCGTGCGCAACGCTTCATCCGCGCCCATCTCATCACCAAGGAAGGCCATCTCCAAAGCTCTACCGAGGCCTACAAGCCGGGGTAGGAGGAAGGACGAGCCGGAGTCGGGCACAAGCCCCACCCGCACGAACACCTCCATGAACCGGGCTTTCTCTGAGGCAATGCGCAGGTCGCAGGCCAGGGCGATAGAGCACCCCGCCCCGGCAGCCACGCCGTTGATGGAGCCTAGCACCGGCTTTTCTATGTTGCGCATCTTCGACACGAGGGGGTTGTAGCGCTGGCGCAAGGTGGAGCCGAAGTCGGAGTCGCCTTCCACCGCGCGCGACTTGAGGTCCTCGCCCGAGGAGAAGGCCCGGCCCGCGCCCGTGAGCACGATGCAGCGCACGCCCGCGTCGCGCTCGGCCTTCTTGAAGGCGTCCTGTAGCTCGTCGGTCATCTTGCGGTTGAAGGCGTTGAGCACGTCGGGGCGGTTGAGCGTGATTGTGAGCACGCCCTCGTCCAGGTTGTAGAGAATCGTCTCGTAGTCCATGCCTATTTCCCTTTGAACTCGGGCTTGCGCTTCTCGATAAAGGCGGCCATGCCCTCTTTCTGGTCCTCGGTGCTGAAGAGCATGTAGAAGTTCTTGCGCTCGTGCAGCAGCCCCTCCTGTATGGGGGTGTCGAACGCCTTGAGCACCGCGTCCTTCGCCATCTGCACGGCAATGGGGCTTTTCTCCGCGATGCCCTTCGCCAGCTTCACCGCTTCTTTAAGATACGCCTCCACCGGCACGACGCGGTTCACCAGGCCGAACTGCAAAGCCTCCCTCGCGCCGAGCGTGCGCCCGGTAAGCACCATGTCCATCGCGATGGCCTTGCCGACCGCGCGGGTGACCCGCTGGGTGCCTCCCGCGCCGGGCATGACGCCGATGTTGATCTCAGGCTGGCCGAACTGAGCCGTTTCAGAGGCCACGATCATGTCGCAGAGCATGGCAAGCTCGTTGCCGCCGCCGAGGGCGTAGCCGCTGACAGCCGCGATAATGGGCTTCTTGAACCGGCGTATGCGGTCCCACTTGGCGAACTGGTCGCGCATCATCATGTCCACCGTGGTCGCCCCGGCCATCTCCTTGATGTCCGCGCCCGCCGCGAACGCCCTCTCGCTACCCGTGAGCACCACGCAACGCACGGTATCGTCCGCTTCGAGCGTGTCGAGGGCGGCGATAATCTCGTCCATCAGTTGCAGGTTGAGGGCGTTGAGGACTTCGGGGCGGTTGAGCTGGATGATGGTAACGGGGCCGTCCTGCGACAGCTTGATGAGGCTGTAGCTGTTATCAGCCATTCCCACCGTCCTCCTGCTTCGTGCCGCAAGCGCCGCAGTACGCGTACTGGGCCGGTACGAGGGAGCCGCAGTTAGGGCAGGGGCGGGAGCCTTCGGCCATGTGCCGCCGCAGCATCGGGTAGTCTACCTCGCGCTTGGCGTGGAAGGAGGCAAGCCCCTCGGCGGTCTCCTCGGCGTCTGCGTGCACGGCCAGCCAGTCGCGGGCGTGGCCCACGGTGAGGCTCCACGAGAAATCGCGCCAGAAGTTGACCTGCTGCTTGGCGTAGCGGATGATTTCGGGCATCTTATTGAGCAGCTTCTGCGTCATCCTGGCAACGGCCGCATCGAGGTCCTCGAAGGGCACCACCTCGTTCACCAGCCCCCAATCGAGGGCGGTGGTGGCGGAAATCGGCTCGCACAGCCACAGCATCTCGCGGGCGCGGCGGTCGCCTATGATGAGGGGCAGCCACTGGGTGGCCCCACCGGCGGGCACCGAGCCACGGGCCGCACCCACCTGCCGTATGGTCACGTGCTCGGCGGCTATCGCGAGGTCGCAGGCGATGTTGAACTCGTTGCCACCGCCGACCACCATGCCGTTGAGGCGGGCCACGGTGGGCTTGCCGATGTTGCGCAGGCGGTCGTGGGCCTCGATGAAGGCGCCCATCCACTTCCAGTAGTCGGCCCGTTTGCGAAGGAACTGCTCCTGCTCGTCGAGGTCGGCTCCGGTGCAGAAAGCCCGCTTGCCCGCCCCGGTGAGCACCACCACGCCCACCGAGTCGTCGTAGGAGGCGTCTTCAAAGGCGCGGCTCATCTCTTTGAGGGTGTGGAAGTCGGTGGCGTTCATCACCGGCTCGCGGTTGATAGTCACCGTGGCAACGCCCTCGGCCTTGGTGTAGATGATGCGGGAGAAACCTAGCTCCTCCGGCGAGAGGGGGCGCGGGTAATCTGGGTACCTGGATTCGTCCACGGTTAGCCCTCCACTTCGCCATAGAACATGGTCACGTACTCGCGGGCGAAGCTCATGAGGTCCTTGCCCGCCGCGCGGTTCTCCTCGGACGACATAGCGGCGTCGAAGGACTCGCGGTCGCGGAAGTACATCTCGGCCACGAGGTAGTACTCAGGCTCGCCGCGAAACGCCTGGAGGTTGCGGGTCACTTCCATACGCTCGAGGCCGGGGACTTTCCGCATGAGGGGGGCGTGCACGTCGGCGTAGTGGGCGTCAAACTCGCCCGTATCCTGGGGGCGCTTGAAGAGGGCCACCAACTTTATCATTTCTTCTACCTCCTCGTAGAATTGCCCTGATTGGTTATCACAGGGGCTTGACGTTTGTCAAGGCGACAAGCCTGCGGGACACGCCGATGCAGCCGAAAAGCACACAGCGGCAGATAAGTACCCGCTATTGCGGGCAACTATCGTGCCGCTGTGTGAATGTTGCTTTCCTGGTAGCGCAGGCGCTACCGTCTTATGTCGTTATCCTGGCTTGCAGCTACACCCTCTAATCAGGTGGGGCCTGTGGAGTGAAAAAGGGCCTGCGTTGGTGCTGCTTCTGGTGCTCCGGGAACATGGCCGAGAAGTACTCCGTCCATCCACCCATACGGACCCGCACAAGGTCGTACATCTCGGCGTCCTGTGCGGCCCCAGCGTAGGTGTCTGGATCGACGCAGGTGATAGTGATTAGATTCGAGCCTACGTCACCCCGCCCGTACCGCTTGATGAAGGCCACCATATCCTCAAGCGGGAAGTCTTCGCGAATGTTCATATCGACCGGAGAGCCGTTGGAAATCTTATGGTTGATCGCCTCCGCGTCCCAGCTACGCATCGACTTGTAAATCCCCCGGTACGCTCCGGGTACGGGAGCGGCTGCATTCAGGTCCTGAGGCACGGGCGGGAGGTCCTGGGGTATGGGCGCGGGACTCAGGTCCGACGGATAAGGCTGGGCGTTGCGGCGGCCGTCCGCCGAGGCCCCACTACCGGCGCCATCGCCCACGTAACCCTCGAAGGTGCCGATGCCGGGCGTCATGTGGAAGCGGAAGGGGCGGTCCGGCAGCGAGTAATTGGTGACGATGTGCTGGATAGTATCCTTTAGCCCTCCGGGCGGGTCTTCAATGAGCCGCCGGGCTATGTCGCAGGCGTTGTCCGCGAGCCAATGTCCTATTGCATCCACCTCTTCGTCGCCGGTGCCGAACCTGGGCAGGGCGAGGGCCTTCTGGCGGAGCGCCATGTAGCCCTTGGCCTTCTCGGCGGCGCGTTCCTGCCCCGCCAGCGTGCTCTGGTACGGCTCTTGAAGGTCGTACCCCCAGTCGCTGCGCAGGCAGTCCAGCAGTTCGGGCAGAGTGGTCACGGCCGTTTCTTCGTCAAAGACCAGCTTCTTGATAGCATAGAGCGAGTCGATAGTGGTCGCCATACCGACGAACATCGGGGCGATGATGTGGAACATTGCGCCGCCGTTGGTCAGGTCGCGCCCGCTCTCCACGCAGCCCTCGATCATCACGGATAGCAGGGGGCTTGGGCAGACGTGGAACAGGTTGCCGTAGTTTTCCAGCACGCCGTTGAAGAACTGCGCTATCAACCACTCAAGGTGTTTCAGATAAAGCTCTTGCAATTGCTCGAAGCTCTTGATATCAGCCGCGACGGGCGACCGGAAAGTGACCTTCCACCCCCGCAGATAGATCGGCCCCGACATTGCGTACTTGGCGCCCTCGTTCAGTGCGAGTTCGAGCGCATCCAGGGGGGCCACGTTGCTAAAGCAAAACTCGGTCGCGCCCGCTACCATCGGCTCGTAACAACCATCGCAGGCGAAGTCGCGGGCGCTCGCGATGGGTATGCCGCTGAACCCGGACAGGCCCCCGGTGATGCGATCTTCCTGGAAGAGGATGGGGTGAGCGCCGCCGCTCAAGATGGCCCTGGCCGCCTCCTCGATCAGAGTATCGTCCATGCCGGGGTAGACCCTTAGCGACACCACCGGGGCGTTGAACGGCAACCGCCGCGCCGACCGCAGGCACAGGAGGGTCAGCTTGTTTGCGCCGGGTTTGGGCTTTGCATCGTCCGTGGGCAGGTACCCGCCCACCGTTACCTGCTGCACCCACTGGTTGATGCCCCCGCCCTGCGGAAAGTTGCCCCCCACGTAAGACACCGCTGTGGTCCCGATGCCCACGCGGTCCGATACATGGTGCCGGTTGTGCAGGGCCTTCTCTGAGAGCTTGACCCAGAAGGCGTCCAGTATCTCCTGGGCCTCTTCGTCCTTGAGCGGCGGCCTGGCCTTCACATCGGCCTCGTAGAAGCCTATCAGGAGTTGGTCCAGTCGCCCGACGGGGACCGGCTCCCCTATCAGGTGCAGGCAGCAGTGGAGATTGAAGATGCTCTGCACGGCATCGTGGAAGGAGGCAGGAGGCTCGGTGGCGAGCCGGCGCATGCGAGCGGCCAGTTGCAGGAGGTTGTCCCGGTCCCACGGGCGCGTGTCAGGCACGTCAGCAGCCATGCGCTCGGCCAGGGTGGCGTAGTTGTAGCAGTAGCCCTGCACGCCTTCCAGGGCGTAAATGGCGGACTGGTAGAAGTCGCGCTGGTCGTCCGCCGGGGCCTTATCCTTAAGTTGGGTGATCTCGTCAATCAGCTTTGCGAGGCCCTTTGCCAGCACCACCTTATGATTGGGCACCACGTGGCCCATGGAGGACGACTCGTCCAGCGACATGAGAAAGGCGGGTATTTGCTCTTCCTCACGCAGGTAAGGCATGACCTCTTTGCCCGTACCGAGGGATAGTTCGGGCATGACTCCCACCAGGAGGTCTGCGGGATCGATGCGGAAGAGATCGGCCTTCCAGGCGTAGGTGCCGGGTGTCTGGGGGTACTGTTGGTTCGTATGCACCTCGGTCAGGCTCTTCTTGATAGCCATGCCCTTACGTATGGCGACCGATGCCTGCATAAGCCCCTGCTCTCCCTCGGTGAGAAACTCGCGCAGGTGCGGCACCCGTGGAGAGGACCTTTGTTTGTACCAATTGTCTTTCCACCGCGAGAAAATCTTGCCTGAGAGGTTCAGGATGCGCTCGGACGGGGGGTCGCCCGGCGCGTACCTCCCCGTGCCCATCTGGGTAAGGTAATCGTGCGAGTTGTAGAACATGAAGCCGTTGGGACTCCTGACGGCCCAGTGCGGGTCCACCCTGAAGTCGTCCATGCTCAGCCCATCGTCAAGGCCCAGATCGCGCGCGCTTGGGATGTACCAGTATCCACCGGCGACCCCTTGCACGGCGTTCAGCAGCGCATCTCGCGGGGCGTCCGCGTCGTGCCACGCGACAAGACTTCGCAGCACCTGTTCGATTGCTCCCGCGTCCTTTGCGAACGCGGTGAAATATATACCTTGCTCGCGGCCTGCCCCAAGCGGCGAACGGCCAAACGGGATGGAGAGACGCAGCAGTTCCTGGTTGCCCTGGTTGCCCTCGAACACCCTGGCACGCTGGATGTGGCTGCGCTTGTCATCGTCCGGGATGATTATGCCGTTGGCGTCCCTCCCGATTACGTCATCTTCCTCATCCGAGCTCATATTGGCAAACTGCGCCCAGTCTATCTCGAACTTTTGCTCCATGCACCAACAGCTACCGGCGTACCGGTCGTCGTCTGTGTTCAATACATAATTGAGCACGCCCGCGGGGTCGGTAGGCCGGGTAACGCCGTCGTAGTAGTGGTCGCCAAGCACCTTCCAGTCCTTTTCGTGTTGGGCGAGTGTCTGGTCAACACGCTCCACTACATCGCCCAGGGCCTTTGTGACAAGGGCCAGCAACTCCTCGCAGCGGGACGTAGTGCTTGCCTTCAAATAGAACCAGAGGTCCCCGCCGGTGTCCCGAAACTGGGTTGCCGGTCCCAGCACGGAGTCTTCCGGTGGTGCGCCGGGGGCCACACCGCCGTACCACTCCTTCCACAGGGAGGCTGAGACCCCGATTACGTACCGCCCCTCGCCCTCGTCGCCGCTCGAACACGCGCGGTCCAGGTCGCGCGCCACCTGTAGCAACCGCTTTTGGGCGGTCTTGTCCCGGGCGCGTAGCCAAATGGTAGCAAATAGACCGCTAAACGGGTTGTACAGGAGACCTCGTTGGGCGAGCTTGATAGGGGCATCCACCGCTGGCATGATAGTACCCTCCTGGTGCATAGCAACCTATAGTTGAGGACCGGCACGGGTTATCGGCGCAGGGAACTAAGGGGTTGTGGCTTTTGCCCACGCATGTAGACGACCCCGCGTTTTCCGGGCGCTTGAGTACCAGTTATACTACCGGGTATGAGACCTGTCAAGTACTAATGTATGGAACAACGGTAGTCTACTCAGCCGGGGGCTACCGGTGTATCAGACTGGGCCAAGGCCTTGTTGTGTTGACGTGCCTGGGCGCAGATGCTATAGTAAACTCGCCTCACGAGCGACAAAGGAGCCAGCGTTTCGCCATGCCACGGGTTCTCAGGATCAACCACATCGGCCTTGCCGCGGGCAGTCTTGACGCGGCATTGGAAGTGTTCCGCGACGGTCTGGGCCTCGAAGACGTGGGTGGTGAGTACGTCGAGAGTGACGCGGTGCGCGTCTCCTTCCTCACGCTTGGCGAGTCGCGCCTGGAACTGCTTGAGCCGGTGGGGGAGGAAGGGCCGGTGCAGAAGTTTCTCGCCAATCGCGGGCCGGGCGTGCACCACGTCTGCCTTGAGGTGGAGGACCTGCCGGGCATGCTCGAACGGCTGAAAGCGCGCGGCGTGGAACTGATAGACCAGGAGCCACGGCGCGGCGCGCATGGTACCCTGGTGGCGTTCGTCCACCCGAAGTCGGCCAACGGCGTGTTGGTGGAGCTTGTAGAATCGAGCAGCCTTGCCGGGGGCCATTACTAGACCCTGTGCCACACCGGTTTAAACCCAAAGGAGCGGACATGCTCGACGCTGAGCGCACCGACCGCAACGATACGACCCAACAGCTACCTCTTACTTATGGCAGCTACCTCCGGGTGCCTGAGCTAATTGGCTTGCAAGTGCCCCTCGGCCCGGATGAGGCGCATGACGAGATGCTCTTCATCATCGCGCAGCAGGCGCAGGAACTCTGGTTCAAGCAGGTCCTGCACGATCTGCGGCTGGTAATAGACCGGCTTGAGAGCGGCGAGATAACCTTCGCATTGCACCTGCTGGGGCGCATCAACAAGATCATGCACGTGGTCGGGCAGGAGGTAACGGTCCTTGCCACCATGCCCCCGCCCGAGTTCCAGCGGTTCCGGCACGTGCTGTCGTCCTCCAGCGGCTTCGAGTCGGAGCAGTTCCGAGAGCTAGAGATTGCGTCAGGGCTGCGGGAGCCGACCTTCATCAAGCTAATCGAGCGGCACATGAACGTGCCCGGTATCTGGACTCGCTGGCCCCGCAGCCTGCACGATACCTTCCTGGAGCTTGTCGAACCGCTTGCCCCAGACCCGGTGGACGCTGTGGTGCAAATCTACATGAACACAGCCACGCACGGCCAGCTCTTCCTGCTGGCAGAAGCGCTTAGCGAGTACGAGGTGCGCTTCGGGGAGTGGCGCTTCAACCACATCAAGCTCGTGGAGCGCACGATTGGCGACCGGGCGATGGGTACCGCAGGCTCGGCGGGGGCGGGTTACCTGGGCAAGACGCTCGGCTACCGCTTCTTCCCCGAGTTGTGGGAGGCCCGCAACCGCATCAGCGCCATGTCGGGCAAGTTACACGAAGAAGAGTAGAGGGGACTCTGTCATTCTGAGCGTAGCGAAGAATCTAAAGAAGGTGGTAAAGGGAGGCTGTTGAACGATACCTGCCTAGGTGCTGACGTTCAACGTAGAGGCACAGCCGGCATCTTAGATTCTTCGCTACGCTCAGAATGACAGGCATCCCTCTGTTGCTCATGTTCCACACCGTCTCTTTGCCACCGTTACCCCAGGGCGAGCCCCGGCAATAAAAAGAAGCCCCTCAAGCGAGGGGCTTCTTCTTGTCTAACCGTGTTTGCCGCTACGGAGCAACCGTTGTGGTCGCGGTAACGGTCGTACCAACGGTTACGGTCGTGATGGCCGTCGCGGAACCCGTCGGCGCTGCGGTGCGGGTGGCGGTAGCAGTGCCACTAGCTCCCGCCGTGCCGGTGGCCGCCGCAGTGCCGGTCGCTACTGCCGTGCCCGTAGCCGCAGGGGTTGTAGTGCCGCCCGCCGACGGGGTGCCGGTGGTCGCAGGGAGGACCGTACCGGTCGGGGCCACGGTGGGCTGGCCCGGAGGGGTCACTGTGGAACCGGCGCAGTAGCCGAAGTTGCGGTAGCGCCAGTCGAAGTAGTGCTGGCCGATGTTAGCCATCTCGACCTGGAAGCCGGGAGGGTTGGTCGGCACGTAGGTCAGGGCGCGGCGCTCGAATGCCTGGATAAGCACGTCGCGCTGGGTGCCACTGATGGTAGCCTTGGCCCAATAAGCCTCGGAGACCGGGTAGCCGGAAGCGAAGAACCACGGGTCGATCAACTGCTCGTTGGCGACCTGGCCCTGGGCGTTGCGCACGGGACCCTTCTCGTTCAGGAAGTTCCAGAACACGGCGGGGATGTTGTGCTTGGTCTCGCTGATGAACTGCGATACCTGCACGCCCTGCACGCTCGACTTGGAGGCGTCGTTACCGACGTTGCCGTTGCGGTCGATGGTGGCCGTTATAGGCTGGCCGACGCGGCTGGTAGCCTGGTGAGTGTCCACGCGGTCGCCGTTGACCGACACCTTCTGGAAGGCGAAGTAAGTGGGGGCGAGGGTGTCACCGAAGTCGCCCGACATGGGGATACAAGCGGGGTGGAATTCGCGGAAAGTGGTGTTACCTTCCTGGATCGAGCCGGAGATAAGGTCCACCGTGAGCAGGCCGTTCGTTACGAAGAACGGGTCGGTCTGGTTGGCGGAGGGGTTGTTGATCTCCATGCGGCTCTTGTCGAAGTACTGCACCAGGTGGGTGCCGCCGGGGCCTTCCTTGTAAGCCTCGATAAGGCCGGTGGTGTTAGGGCCAGGACCCCAGAACCACGTGCGGCTTACCTGGCCGCTCTTCACGGGGGCGTCGGTGCGCTCCCATACGCGCTGGAAAGCCGGATGGGCGAACGGGAAGTTACCCGTGCCGCCGGGCTGGTAAACTGTGGTCGGGACGCCCACGGTCGGGACCGCGGTGCCCGTGGTGGTCGTGCCGGTAGCCACTGAAGTTGCGCCTGCGGTGCCGGTGGCGACCGCTGTGGCTGCTGTGCCTGTGCTAACAGCAGTGCCTGTTGTGCCTGTTGTGGCTGCTGTAGCCGTTACGGTGCCCGTGGCACCTGCCGTTGCCGTCGTGCCCGGGGTCACTGTGGGACTCGGGGTGACGGTCTGGGCCATTGCCGCCGCGCCAAACATTACGCTCGCGACGCCCAGTGTTGCTGCTGCGCTAAACCATCTTTTACTCATTGCAGTGTTGTTCCTCCTTGTTTTATCCGCTCTCTCTTACCTGGGGTTTATGGCTCGCGCCATGAGGGACACGCTGCAAACGTCCTTGGTTGCATACGCCGGCCTGAAGCCTTAAAGTAATCTTGTACCCCACGTTACCCCTATCTGTGTAAGCAGTATTTGTGCCAAATGGCGTTCACACCACACTTTTCATACTGCTCGTAGTTATAACGAACGTGCCGGTTAAAAGTCGCGCGGAAGGTAAGAAATGTACTGTTTCGGTTTCCATAAAAGAGGTAAGGAACATTGAACAAGTGGTTACTTGAGGTTGCCAACTGGGTCCGCAACCTGGCGGGTGGCAGCGTTCTAAATAGGAGCGGCAGCGCGGGTGGAGTGCCTGACCAGGCGGCCTGGGAGTTCGTGGAGCAGGTGATGCGCGAGCACCATTTCACCGAGGGGGCGCGCCAGTGGCTGCGGTCTAATGTGCGGCTTCGGATAGACGACCTGGCGAGCGTGCGGGGCGGGGGCTACTGGCAGCCGTCGGGGAGAGAGGTGCGGCTTTTCACGGGGCAGCACGAGGCAGCCGTGCATGAGCTGGCCCACGCCTGGTGGCACTACCGGCGGGAGCGGTTGAAGGACGACATGATCGAGGCCACGGTGCGGCTCAGCGCGGAGAAGGACGCACGCTACGGGGAACTGGCGCGCCTGGCGTTCGGCTACGCGCACGGCATCCCCGAGCAGCCCTGGGAGGGCCTGCTGGTTACGCGCAACGACTGGGAGATGTTCGCGGGCATCGCCAGCGGCACAATGGGCGACATGCGGAAGCTGCCACCATACGTGCGCCGCCTCTATGCAGGTCTTTTCGAGATGCCCGGCGAGGTCTGATAGCGAGCGGATAGCAAGAGACG